>APKF01000001.1 GCA_000353875.1 Candidatus Caldatribacterium californiense OP9-cSCG
GGGCAATGGTGCGAACGGTGTCCCGAAAGCTCTCTCCCTTCTCCAGGCTACTTCCCTCCAGAGAAAAATTCAGCACGTTCATGCCCAGAAGCTTTCCCGCCATCTCAAAGGACATCCGGGTTCTCGTACTGGGTTCAAAGAAAAGGCAGACCATGGAATACCCCGAGAGGACGCTCTCAAACTTCGGGGAGGTCTCGAGGAACGCCCGCCAGTGTGCCGCCCGCTCAAGGATGAAGAGAATATCCCCTTTCGTCAGAGGACGTATTCCCAGAAGATGCCGGTGCACCCACACCCTTCCCACCTCCCGAAAATGGGCACAAAAAAATCCATCTTCCCTCATTCGGGAAGATGGACGTTCTTCTCTGATCTTTGCATCTTGCCGCTCCCATGGGCAACCCTCAATTAGGATACCGGGAAATGCTCCCCGTGTCAACCAAGACCCCAACCCACGTAGTCGAGGAAGTAGGGAAAAGAAGGTGGCGAAACGGAAAGCGTTCTGATACAATCAGAGAACACCTGTAAGAAAGAGTGATAAGGTTGGGCATCACGGAAAGCCTTGTTCTTGGTCTTGTCCAGGGATTCACGGAATTTTTTCCCATCTCCTCATCGGCTCATCTGCTCCTTCTCCGAACCCTTTTCCCCCTGGGTGAGGCCCATCTCTCTCTTGACGTTCTGCTCCATACCGGGACATGGCTTGCCGCTCTCCTGGTCTTCCTTCCCTTCACGGGGCGGGTGCTGCGACGGCCCTCAACCGTCCTGAAAGTCCTCGTCGCCACCATACCGGCGGGAATTTTCGGGTATCTCCTGGAAGACAAAGTGGAGACCGTCTTTCGGGAAAACCTGTTCCTTGTGAGCGCCGTTCTCCTTGGAGTGGGGATTGTCTTCCTTCTGGTGTGGCGTGAAGGAGAAAAAACCCTGGAGACCATGGGCGTCAGAGATGCTGCAATCATCGGCCTTCTCCAGGCACTGGCGCTGATTCCGGGGGTTTCCCGCTCGGGCATTACGATCCTTGGAGGGATCGGTGTGGGCCTCAAAAGAAGCGAGGCGGTGCTCTTTTCCTTTCTTCTGTCCCTCACCACCATTGGTGGGGCAACGGCCCTGGTGCTTCTGCAGGAGGCTTCAGGAGGGATGGTGCTTTTCAAAAGCGCCCTTCCCGGATTTTTTGCTGCTCTGGGAAGCGGTCTGTTCTCCTGCACCGTACTCCTCAAACTTGTGCGGGAGAAGGGGCTTGCACCTTTCGGGTACTACCGGATTCTTCTGGGGACGTTCTTTCTCTTTTTCCTCTCCTTACGGTAATCCTCAGAACATGATTTCTTCGAGAATAGCCCGAACTCTGTCTCTCAAAAGCCGCTCCAGACGTTCAAAGAGGTACTCCGAGTACGCTGCAAAAGGCGTCCACACACGGATGCGACCATCCTCAAAGGAAATGCGAATGTTTTCCGGGAACTCTTTTTCTTGCGCGAGTGCCTCCTCCAGGAACACGTTGAGCGCCCTCAGGGGGATAAGGTAGAGCTCATAGGGCCTCTCAAGCTCATACTCCCAGTACACGTACGTGACCTCCTCATGGCGGTATGGTGCGGGTGCAAAAACAAGACGAATCACCTCATATCACCCCCAGGGCAAAGTACCCTCCAAAGAAAAGGAGCATCACACCGCACACACCCACCAGGGTTTTGTAGAACCGCTCGGAGAAGACGCCCCGCCCCCGGTCGAGGGTGAAGGAAACAGCGCTGTACCATACAAAGTCCGCCAGGATATGCCCGAGGAAGAAGATGACGATGCCCCAGATTCGCGCCTGACTTGCCGAAAGGAGCATGGCAAGTCCTACAGTCGCCCACCACATAATCCAGTAAGGGTTGGAAATACTCGTCAGGACCCCACCGAGCACCATATTCCGACCGGTCCTCTCCTTCTCCTGATCTTCAGAGATGGTAACGTTCCGGAAGGCCCGAAGCATGCCCACCCCAAGGTACACGAGCACCCCACCTCCCACAGCACCAATGAGGCGCTGGGCAATGGGCAGCGCCAGAATCCTTCCAAAACCAAGGACGAGGCTCACCACCATACCGGCTTCAAGAACGCCATGACCCACAACGGTGAGAGGACCAGCCCAGAATCCAAGACGGGGAACGCCCGAAAGAACAAGAGCCAGTAAAGGCCCAGGCATAAGCGCTCCAGAAAAACCAACAACGAAAGCGCTCCCAAAAATGGTGAAAACCCGCCATCCCTCCATGAGCGTCTACCCCAGAAAGCAGCAAGAAGGCCTACGGTGGGAACATCCCGAAAGGGACGCGGAAACCGCAAGGAACGCTGCTTTCACAATGAGTTCAGCAGGGATAACCTCATACACCCGGCCGTCAGTTTCCACGGTGCGGCAGGCTACCGAGCCACAGACATCACAGCAAGGACTCTCACCTCTTGAGGCTCCAAGCCACTCTTCCAGAGGGCGGCCGTTCAAAAAAATTGCATTTGACTGCAGGGGGTCTTTATGGAAAGTTTCACACGAGAGGATCTCCTTCTCAAGGACAACACTGATACCCAAAGGGACAAGGGCCTGTTCCAGCAACGCGCAGGCTTTCTCAAGTTCCTCCTCTGTGGAAGCACAGCGAGGGCACGTTGCCCCGTCAACGAGAAGTCTCTGCCAGCGAATATGGAGCATTTCCATGCGCTTCCCTCCCGAGGGAGGCTTACAAGGGAACGAAAACACATAAACTGGTGGAGGCGGTGGGAGTCGAACCCACGTCCAGAACCCGACAGAGTGAAGAGCCTACGAGCGTAGCCTCAGTTTTCCTGAGCGCACAGTTCCTCCCTGAGGCCGGATGAACCGCACGCTTCCTCAGTGAGTTCTCGTTTCCGGTACCTGAGGACTCCCGGAAACCAGCCCGCTATCTGGCGCCGACCCGGGCATAGCAGGCGGTCTGCCCGGGGGCGTGCTGCGTGCGAATTACGCAGCGAGTGCCAACTGAGCGTCGGCGTTTGTCGTTGTTCCACCTTTTTTACGAGCCCCGGTGGAGACCTCGGCTCGCCTCTTCAACTCCTCCTGGCCCTGTCGAGACCCTTACGCCCCCACACCTTTACGCCCTGTATTTCAATAAACGTTCCAGGGTTCGTTTCTCTTCCCGTTCCATGAGTTCCCTACGGCGATCGTAGAGCTTCTTGGGCTTGACGAGCGCAATCTCGACCTTTGCCTTTCCCCGCTCATTAAAGTACACCCGCAGGGGAACTATTGTCAAGCCTTTTTGCTCCACCAGAGATCCCCAGCGGAGGATTTCCCGCTTCTTCAAAAGGAGCTTCCGGGACCTCCGGGGATCGTGGTTGAAAACGTTTCCGAAGTGGTACGGAGCAATGTGCATGTTATGGAGCCATATCTCGCCATCCTTAACATGGCAGAAACTCTGGTCCAAGCTCACAGCGTGGTTTCGCAGGGATTTGACCTCCGTTCCCTTCAGTTCAATCCCCGCCTCGAGTCGCTCCAGAATGTCGTAGAGATGTCTTGCTTTTCGGTTCTCCGCAACAACCTTCATGGCGAAAAGCTATAACCTGGAATCCCCCGAAAAATTCCCAGGAAAGTATACCATAGGAAACAGCGCCAGCAGAACCCCAGGGTCGGCGCCCGGGAATACAACCAACCCTGGAAATAGCCCTGTGGTCGCACCAATCCTACCCAAAAGGATGGGAATCAAGTACAATGTACCTGGGGTGGTCAGTATGAAAAGACAGGGCATTCCCGAACTCGATGAGGTCCGGCAGTGGATTGAAAGCTACGTGAAAAGAGTTGCCAACCTCAGGGACGAAAAGGGTAAAGGCGTTACCCTCCTCGCGCTCCGGGATGCCATCGAAGAATGGTTGCGGTTCTACGAATCCCAAGGAGCATCGGTTGAACCCGAGTGGATCAGAGTACGGAATTTCGACGCCCTCCTGGAGAAAAACGCTACGCTCTTTTTGAAAGTGGTTGGAAAAAGACGCTTGCAAGAAGAGCGAAAGCGAACCACACCGAACGAAGAACGATGGTGGTGGTGGCTGGACAGAAAGGTGGAAGAGGAGCGAAAGAAGCGCCTGAAAAGAACCGTAACTATTCTGGGAGGCGTTGCTCTCGTCCTTGTGGCTTTATACTTTTTCGTCTTTCGCCTTCCCCCAAGAGAACAACAATACCTCAACGCCCTCACTGCCACAGAGCAGGCCCTGCAGAACCAGGCCTGGGAGGAGGTGCTCGCCCACTGTCAGGAGGCCATTACAATATTCCCCGAGCGGCCGACTCCCTACGTTGTGGCTGCTATTGCCGCAGAAAAACTGGGTAAGACCAACGAGGCTGAGCACTTCCGCCAGAGCGCCCGGGCGCTCTACAAGAAGGAGGAGGACCTCTTCCTCGAAGAGGCGGGCTGGTACTTCCGGGCGGGAATGTTTGAGGAGGCGAAAGGCTGTGTCGCCCGGGTACTGCAAAAAGACCCGGAAAACCTCACCGCCCTGAATCTCCTCGGTTCAATCTACGAGGCAGAGGACAACGTCATCGAGGCCCTCAAGGTGTACCAGCTCGTCCTGGACCTTGCGGAAAAGAAAAACGAAATCACCCTCATCCCTGTGGCCAAGATGAAAATCGGGATGCTCCAGCTCAGGCTCCCGCTGAGCCTTCCTCTCCCTTCCCCAGGCGGCGAATAGTTCGTGTAGCCACAAGATGCACCCCGGTTCCAAGGAGGTTCTCCACAAGGACCTCCCCTCGCCGGACGGGAGCAATGACCTCAAGGGCACGCAGGAACTCCATGAGTTCAAAGATACGTTCTTTGGGGAAGGGTGCAGAGGTTCGTACCGGGAGCCGGGGGATCTCTCCTCCTAGGATGCGAACCGTTGTCGTCACCACCCGGCAGGGAGAGGTGACCTCCTGCCGGGCATACTCCTGCCCCCGGGGACACCCCCCCTGAAGGATAAGGTCATCCGACCTCTGTTCCACCCCGATGCGGCATCCCAGAGGACACACAATGCAGAACACTTCAGAGAAGGTCGACGTGTTTTTCCCCACGGAGGACAACCTGCACCTCCCCTTCTTCCTCTGGCCAGGACACCTGGGCAAGGTCAAGACGGACCATTTCTCCTGGCCGGCAGAGAGGAAAGGTAAGAGAATGGAACTCCTTCCCGTTGTGGATGAGGGAAAGGCGAGCCTTTCTGAGGCCCTCCTTTGGCCGGACGTAGAGGAAACCATCCTTCCCTCTTCGAATCCTCTGGGGGAATAGTGTCGCCACCCCCTCCCGGGGAGAAAGGATAAAACGAGGTGGTGTATGCCCTTCATTCTCCCCGATTCTCCGCCCGATTCGCAGTGCACTCTCCGTAACGTAGTCAACAAGGTCGAAAACACCCACGACATTCCCGCAGGCGAAAAATCCCGGAACATCGCAGGCAAAGTCCTCGTCCACAAAGGGCCCACCACTTGAAGGGCACAGGGGAATCTGGGATTTCTTGAGGAGCTCGCTCTCGGGGACAAGACCGACGGAAAGCAAAAGCGTATCACAGGGGAGGAGACGCTTCTCACCCACTGGGTTTCCCTTCTCATCCACCCTTCCCACCACAACGCCTTCTACCCGCTCTTTTCCAAGAACCTCCAAAACGGTATGGGAGAGGAGGAGAGGAATCCGGAAATCCAGAAGACACTGAACGTAGTTTCGTAAAAGCCCGCTCAGGGTGGGGAGAATTTCCACCACCGCCTCAACTCTTACACCCTCAAGGGTCAGCCGGCGAGCCATGATAAGGCCGATATCTCCTGACCCCAGAATCACCGCTCTTTTCCCTGGAAGGTATCCCTCAATATTCACCAGGTACTGGGCACACCCTGCAGTGAAAATTCCCGCCGGCCGTGTCCCCGGAAGACGAATCATCCCCCTGGTTCGTTCCCGGCACCCCACCGCAAAGACCACGGTCCGAGCGCGGAAAATCCATACCCCTTCCCGGTTCACAGCCACCACATGCCGGTCCCCTCCAACCTCAAGGACAGTGGTGTCGGTGAGAACTTCCACTCTGGTTTTCTCCAGCGCTTCGATGTAACGTTCCGCGTACTCCGGACCGGTGAGTTCCTCTCCAAAAAGACGGAGTCCAAATCCGGGATGGATGCACTGGTTGAGAATTCCCCCAAGATGAGGGTTTCGCTCAAGGAGGAACACCCTCCGTGCTCCCCACTCCCACGCTGAGAGCGCGGCAGCCATCCCCGCCGGCCCTCCACCAATGACCACAACCTCTGCGTCAACGGACCTCGGCATACGTTGCCACCTCATCCCTCCGGAGCACATAGAACGAACCGGGACCGGATTTCTGAAGGCCATGGACGGGAATACCGCCTTCGCTCTCCAGAATCCGGGGAAGGTGCATACCACAGAAGCTCCCCTGGCATCGCCCAGCAAAAACCCGAATTCGCCGTTTGAGTCCATCGAGGGTCCGGGCGGGGGGATTTGCCCGGAGTGCCCGCTTTACTTCCGCAAGGGTGACCTCTTCACAGCGACAAACAATCTTCCCCCAGTCGGGATCTTCACGGATCAGGCGTTCCCGTTCTTCAAGAGAGCACTCCCGGAAGGCCCGGGAAGGAACCCGAAAGCGAAAATCGTTCCTCTCCCGAAGAGGAAGACCACGCCTGGCAAGGAGTTCACCCACGTATTCGGCGATGCCGAAACACGCGGTGAGCCCTGGAGACTCAATACCGGCAAGGTGGAGCACACAGGGCAGCGAGGGAGAGAAAGCGATGAGGAAGTCCCGCTCAGGGAGTGCTGGTCGCACTCCGGAGAACGTCGTGATCACCCGGTCAAGGGGAACGTCGGGGACAAGTCTTTGTACTCCCCGTTCAACCTCAAGAAGGCCCTCTCTGGTGGTGGCGGTATCCTCTCCCTGGGTAGGTTCGAAATTCGGCCCAAGAAGGAGATTACCCTCCGGAGTTGGAGCGACAAGAATACCCTTGCTCTTTTCTGTGGGCACCGGATACAGCACACAGCGCACGAATCCCTGGCATTCCCGATCAAGCACAAAGTACTGTCCCCGAAAAAAGGAAAGCGACGGTAGGGAATCTCCAAGGTTTTGAGCGAGGCGAACCGCAGAAGCGCCAGCGCAGTTCACAAGGAAGCGAGCATGGTAGGCCGTCCCATCGCTGCAACAAATCCGCAGAAACCGACCCGAGGACTCTAAAGCAATGACTTCCTTTCCACAGTGAATTTCCACCCCGTTGAGGGCTGCACCCTCCGCCAAAGCAATGGTTAAAGCGAAAGGAGAAACAACCATGGTCTCAGGGTCAAAATATCCGGCATAGATTTCAGGGTTTACCCGGGGTTCAATCGCAAGAACCTCCTTTGGCGAAAGGATGGCTGCTTCCGCACTTGTCTCCTCGCTTTTTGTAGACACCTCAAGGTACCTGGCTTCTTCTCTGGAAAAGGCAAGCGTCAGTGCCCCACACCGCAGAGGCGAAAGGCCGAGTTCCCGAAAAGCTCTCTCAAACCAGGAGAGAGAGCGAAGGTGCATTTCCCCCTTCAGCGTTCCCGGGGTCCAGTAACTCCGAGAGTGGAGGATACCGGTATTCGCCTTGCTGACCCCACAGCAGACGTCTTCCCGCTTCTCAAGGAGGAGGATGTCCAGAGAACAATGGGCAAGGTACCACGCTATGGCACAACCCACCACGCCTCCACCTACAATGGCGACATCGTACACCTTCATCTTCTCTCACCGCTGCCTGTATTCCTTCAGGGCTTCGTTCATCCTCCAGAGGTCTTTCGCACTCGTTGACACCGCAAGGGCACCGCTTTTCAAGATCTCCCGCACTTCTTTTGGCGTCCGGATGAACCCCCCGCAGATGACTGGGGGGAATCCCTCAAGGGGGAGAAATCTGCAGATCTTAGGAAAAACAATCCCTGGAAGAATTTCCACCGCGTCAGGTCCGACCTCTTGGATCACCTTGAGCCCCGTCCGGAGAGACTCGCTGTCGATACAAAAAAAGGCGGAAGATGGTCATGAATTCCATACGCCGGGCAAGAGTGAGTGTTCGGGCTCGCGTGGAAATGATGCCCTTCACCCGGGGGAAAAGTTCCCGAAGCAGGAGGAACCCTGCCTCATCGGGAGCAATGCCTCCAAAAAGATCTAAGTGCAGGAAAAAGGCTACTCTGTCATCCGCAAAGGCCACAAGTCTCCGGGCCTCAAATATGTCTCCTTCGAGGATAAAAT
>APKF01000002.1 GCA_000353875.1 Candidatus Caldatribacterium californiense OP9-cSCG
CTTTCTTTTTCTCCAAGCCACCTCGAGTATACCACGTTTATCGTCTCTGGAAAAGATGGGTGAAGAAAATACCCAAAAGCAAGACCAAACACATCCAGATGAAGTATCGGGCAAAGAAGGAATCGGGGAAACGGGAGACCAGAAAAAGGTACACAAAGGGCGCACCCACAGCGAGGATGGCCATAGCGGCAATCATCCGCATGAGGTGTACTCTCGAAAAACAACAGGAATTTTCTGGCGCTTGGTAAAACGGACTACCGAGGTAAACCCGGCCCTGCCGAGGAGGTCCTCTGCTTTCTCAAAGTCCCTCCCCACATCCTCAGGCCTGTGGGCGTCAGACCCCACACAGACTGAAAGCCCAAGGTTCCTCGCCCGCATGAGGATATCCAGCGATGGGTAAGCCTCTCCTACCGGCCTTCGCCAGCCTGCAGTGTTGAGCTCAAGGCTCACTCCATACCTCTGGCAGGCAAGAAGCACCTCGTCCATTTCGGGAATCTCCCGGGTAGGGCGAAAGCCGAATTTCTTGGGGAGATCGAAGTGGGCTACCGCGTCGAAGTACCCCGTTTCCACTCCCTCCCTGAGCACCCGAAAATACGTGGCAAAAAGGTCGTTGATATCCCACTCTCTGTACCTTCCAATGTACTTTGGATGGTCAAAGGGCCAATCCCCCAGGTAGTGGACTGAAAGGAGGAGATAGTCCCAAAAGAAAGCGCGAACGATTTTCTCAAGCTCTCGCTCATGACCCGGGACGAAATCCACTTCAAGTCCCACGCGAATCTCCAGAGACCCCCGGTATTTCTCCTGAAGAGCCTCCACCTCCCGAATGTACTCCTCGAGTTCTTCCTCAGGAATCGCCGACTCCCTTTTCCGGTGCTCCCTGGGGAGGAAATACTGGGGGGAATGCCCGGAAAATCCAATTTCTCGAAGCCCGCGCTCCAGGGCCTTCTCCACGTATTCCTCATACGTCCCGGAGGCATCGCCACAGCGTGGAGTATGCATATGGTAATCGCAGCAGAGCAAAAGCACCACCTCCCTGGGAAATTATCCCCTTTCCCTTTACAGAGCACAAGATGCAGGGATACAATGCCAAAAAGGGGTGATGCAATGCACAGCGTGGTGCAGCGCCGCTTCAGGGTCATTGCCTGCCGGTCAATGTACCGGGAAATCGCATTCCTCGTTTCCCAGGTCAAGAGTGCCTGCGACGTAACCTTTCTCCCTCTGGGTCTCCACAACAATCCCGAAACCCTTCGGGAAACCCTCAGGCGAGAAATCGCGGCCACAGGTCCGCAGCGCTTCGCCTATGAGAAGGGGAGCCTGGAAACAGGTTACGATTACGATGCCATCCTCCTTGGATATGGCCTCTGCAGCCGGGGAACAGAAGGGCTTTCTTCTCCCCGCTACCCCATCGTCATCCCCCGCGTCCACGATTGTATCGCCATACTTCTCGGGTCGCACAGAAGATACGAAGAACTCATCAATCAGTATCGGGGTATTTACTGGTACTCTCCCGGATGGATTGAGCACTCCCTTGAGCCGGGGAAAGAACGGCACACCCTGGTGTACGAAACCTATCGGGAAAAGTATGGCGAAGACAATGCGCGCTATCTCATGCAGCTTGAAGAAAGCTGGCAGAAGGAGTACCGGTATGCCCTGTACATCCGGTGGGGCTTTCCGGTGGACGAAGCCTATGAGGCCTTCACCAGGGAATGCGCCGAGTTCCTGGGGTGGAATACGGGGTCGTCGAGGGGGACAAGGGGCTTCTTCGAGACCTCCTTGAGGGACGGTGGGACGAGGAGCGATTTGTGGTGCTTGCCCCGGGGGAGACCCTGGAAGCCAGCGGAGATGCGTGCATTTTTCGCAAATCAATCCTCGCAAAGTGACTCGAATTCTTTAAGCATCCGGTAGGGCTTGGTGATAATCCGGAAAGGAATGGTGCTGAAGAACTCGAAAAGGTCCCGCCTGTACTCCTCAGTTAGACGCTGGGGTTTGGTGAGAATTCGCTCAATGAGCTGTTCCCCATAAAGCGCCACAAGCTTTGCCCGGTCAAGGCCAACTTCAAGCCCACATTCCTGGCAGATGATGGATCTGACGATTCCCCCCTGGTAGAGCACCCGATGCACTGTTTCCCGCTGACAGGAAAGGCAAACAAAGGATGTGACAATTTCCTCCTGCTCCACCTCACGAATCCCCCCGTTCCACCCGGATGGCATACACATCCTTCACCACCTCGAGCTTCTGAATACGCTCGAGGGAATCCCGCAGTTTCGCCTCCTGAACCTCATGGGTGAGGAAATAGATATTCGTGAGCCTCCCGGGAGTGCTCACCGGCTGCTTCACCGCTGAAAGACTAACACCTGCTTCTCCGAACTGCGTAGCGATTTTCCCCAAAACCCCAGGGACATCAAGGGCCAGGATTCTGACACAGTACTGCGTGACGAGCTCCTCAACCGGCCGGACAGGAAGTTCCCTGAGGCAGGTACACCCCACCCGCCCCCGACAGTTATACTTGAGGTTGCGGATGGCCTCGATGATATCACCGACCA
>APKF01000003.1 GCA_000353875.1 Candidatus Caldatribacterium californiense OP9-cSCG
GTGGCTCCCCCCCTGCTCCCGGACCTCGGAAGGTTAAAGCCCGGGTTCTTGACTTCACATAGATAGCATTCTCCACACCCGTGACGCTCGCAAGAGGATGCTCCTCAGGAAGAAGGACCGGATGCACCCGAAGCTCAAGACGACCGTTTGTCTTCTTTGAGATGGCCAGAAGCTTCACGACAAATCCCAGTTCCCGGGCAAACTCAAGGTCCTCGGGGATAAGGCGAGTGATGCCTTCCCGAAAGACACTGTCCACGTCGACTTTCGTGTGGAAACACAGGGAAGCCAGAATAGCCAGCTTGTATGCCGCATCGAACCCTTCAACGTCCATGGTGGGCACGGGCTCGGCATAACCCCGCCGCTGGGCCTCTCGCAGGGCTTCCTCGTATGAGGCTCTCTGGAGAGACATTGCCGAAAGAATGAAATTGGTTGTTCCGTTCACAATACCGATGACCTCTTCGATGTCGTCTCCTGCAAGTTGCTCCTTCAGGGCATGGATGATAGGAATGCCTCCACCAACTGCCCCTTCAAAAAAGAGGTCAACGCCCTGCTTTGTGGCAATCTCAAGAAGCTCCCCGCCTCTTTTAGCAATGAGTTCCTTGTTCGGTGTCACAACACTTTTTCCCCGGGAGAGCGCTTCAGAAACAATCTCAAAAGCCGGGGAAACCCCCCCAATGGCTTCCACAACAATCTGAATCTCAGGGTCCTCAAGGACCAGAGCCGGATCCTCTCCTCGAAGCTCCGGCGGAACGACCACCGGGCGTTCCCGTACCCAGTCCTTATCGATAACCCGGGCAACCTGAATTCGCACCCCAAGCTCCTTCTCAATATCACTCTGTCTCTCCCACAGGACCTTGACCGTCCCGGCTCCCACAATTCCGAAGCCAATGACGCCGATTTTCACCACGTTTTCTCCCATGGTCCCACCTCAGATGTTGATGACTTTACTCAGGAATTCCTGAGTCCGGGGATGCTTTGGCCGGTAGAATATCTCTTCCGGAGGTCCCTCCTCCACAATCCTCCCATCATCAAGGTGCACCACACGATCCGAGACCTCCCGGGCAAACCCCATTTCATGGGTCACGACAATCATGGTCATGCCCTCTCGGGCAAGCTCCTTCATAACGTCAAGGACATCCTTAACCGTCTCCGGGTCAAGGGCCGATGTAGGCTCATCGAACATCATGACCTTGGGGTTCATGGCCAAAGACCTGGCAATGGCTACCCGCTGTTTCTGGCCCCCGGAAAGCTGCGCCGGGTAGGCATGGGCCTTCTCCTCAAGGCCGACCTTCCGGAGGAGCTCCAGGGCAATGCGTTCTGCTTCCACCCGGGGCATGCGTTTGACCTTCTGCGGTGCAAGGGTGATGTTCTCCAAGGCCGTCATGTGAGGGAAGAGATTGAAACTCTGAAAAATCATCCCGATGGACTGACGAACCTTGCTCAGGTTCACACCGTTTGCCGTGATGCACACTCCATCAATGAAAATCTCTCCGCTTTGGATGGGCTCAAGGCCGTTCAGACACCGCAGAAGGGTGCTCTTCCCTGACCCTGAAGCCCCGATAATGGAGACCACTTCCCCAAAGCGAACCCGGAGGTTAATGTCTTTGAGAACGTGGTGTCGGCCAAAGTACTTGTTGAGATTCCGAACCTCAACCACCCACTCACTCACTGTACCGCAACCTCTCTTCCGAAAACCTGACGACACGAGAGATGAGGTACGTCATGAGGAAGTAAAAGAGCGCCACACCGCTCCAGATTTCAAAGGACTTGAAGGTTCTGGTGATGATGATTTGCCCCGTCCGGGTTAATTCAGCGATGGCGATGGTGGACACAAGGGAAGAGTCTTTAAGCAGGGCGATGAACTCATTCCCCAGGGGTGGAAGGATGCGCACAAAAGCCTGGGGGAGGATGACGTAGTACATGGCCTGATGCCAGGTCATCCCAAGGGACAGAGCTGCCTCCATCTGTCCCCGGGCAATGGACTCTATGCCACCCCGAACAATTTCCCCCACATAGGCACCACTGTTGATGCCCATGGCGATGACCCCGGCGAGGAAGGGGTCGAGATTGAGCCCCAGGGCAGGTAAGCCAAAGTACACAAGGAAAATCTGCACAAGAAGCGGGGTACCCCGGACAAGCTCAATGTACGCGCCGGCAACAGCCCGGAGAGCCGCATTGGGCCAGACCCGGGCAAGTCCGGCGATGATGCCAATGCCAAGCCCCAGGACAATGGAAAGCGATGTGATTCGCAGAGTCACCGTTGCCCCCACGAGGAGTGAAGGCAACGCTTTATAAAGCGCGGAGAAATCAAAGTGCACTTTACTTCCCCAGCTCCCCAAACCACTTTCTGTAGATTTCGTCGTACTTCCCTGATGCCTTAATCCGCCGGAGGGCTTCGTTAATGGCCGCAAGAAGTTCAACATCGCCCTTGCGCATCGTCACTCCGTACTTCTCCTCCCCCTCCCGGAAGGTGGCCACAATCTTCATGTCGGGGAGCATCTTCATCCGGTAGGCCACCTCAGAAAGGTCATTCACCACGGCATCGGCTCGCCCGTTCAGGACTTCCATGTAGGCCTTGTCGATGGTATCGAATCGTTTTACCGTTACCCCTTCCATTTCGCTCACTGCGAGATCCCCCGTGGTACCGATCTGGACAGCCACAATCTTTCCCCTGAGGTCCTCAGGCCCCCTGATGGTCTCGTTGTCCTTCCGCACAGCGATAGCCTGAGAGGTGACATAGTACGGGTCGCTCATTTCTTTTGATTTCAGTCGCTCCTCGGTGATAGAGGTAGAGGAAATGATGATGTCGAATTTTCCTGCATCAAGAGCAGGGAAAATCCCATCCCACGCAGTATCGATGAACACCGCCTCCACGCCAAGCTCCTCGGCGATAGCCCTTCCGAGGTCAATATCAAAACCCACAATTTCACCACTCTCGTCATGGAACTCCATAGGGGGATAGGTGGCGTCGGTTCCGATGTAGATTTTTCCCCGTGCCTTAATCTCCTCAAGCGTTGACGCTAAAGCTATGCTTCCGACCAGAAGGACGGCAAGCACCACAGGAATAAGAAATCTCTTCATACGTACCCTCCTCTTTTTTCTTCGAATATACCCTTTCCGGGAAAACCTGTCAATGAACTTCGGGGACTTCTCCTCCCCATGCCCTGGTCTTTCATCCTCTGCGGCTTTTCGGATACAATAGCAGAAAGGAGGTAGACCCATGAGAGGCTGGAAACTCTTTCTTGGAGATTACGAAAGCGCGTTTCAGCAGTGTCTTGAGGAGCTTGCTCGGGAACGGGTACTTTTACGGCTCTGGCAGAAAGACTACACCCTCTGGAGTGAGAGTCCTGAGGAGATCGTCAATCGCCTGGACTGGCTTGAAGCACCCTGCCGCATGCAGGGTATGGTGCGGACGCTTGAGGCCTTCGCCGAGAAAATCAGGGAAGCCGGCTTCACCAAAGCGGTACTCCTTGGCATGGGTGGCTCAAGCCTCGCCCCTCTCATGTTCTCCCAGATGTTCCAGAAAACACCGGACTCTCTCGACGTCGAAGTTCTCGACAGCACCGATCCCGAGGTCATTCGGTCTTTCGCGGAAAAAGGAGACCCCAGGACTACCCTGTACATCGTCTCCACGAAATCGGGGACAACCCTTGAGACTTTGGTGCTTTTCCGCTATTTCTTTACTCTCCTCCGCACCATGGGAAAGGAAGAACCGGGGGAGAACTTCGTGGCCATCACCGATCCGGGAAGTCCTCTCATCGCCGAAGCCCGATTGTACCGTTTTCGGGAAACCTTTGAGAACAATCCCAACATCGGGGGAAGGTACTCTATCGTTTCGTTCTTTGGGCTTCTTCCCGCTGCGCTCCTTGGCATCGACCTTCATTGTCTTCTTGAAGAAGCCCGAAAGGCCATGGAATGCTCCTTCCCTGACCGGGAGGTCCAGGACAACCCGGGGGCAGTTCTTGGGGCTTTCCTCGGAGGACTGCACCGTAGAGGGTGCGATAAAATTGTCCTTCTTTTCACCTCCCCAGCACTTGAGGCTTTCGGACTCTGGCTTGAACAGCTTCTTGCCGAAAGCACAGGGAAGATGGGAAAAGCCATCCTTCCTGTCGTGGAACGGGAATGGAGAGTCTACCCCCGACAGGACCTGGGATACATCGTCTTTTTCACCCGCGAAGAACAGCTTCCCCGCGCCTTTCTGACTTCTCTTGAGAGGGAGGGTCGTCCCTATCTTGCCATTCCCTTTGAGACCCCCCACACCCTGGGACAGCACGCGTACTCCTTCGAGCTTGCCACCGCTCTTGCGGGCTACTTCCTCCGCTTGAACCCCTTTGACCAACCTGATGTTGAGTCCACCAAACGCTTCACCCGGGAAATGCTCCGCAATCCCCGAGAACTCCTTCCGGAGTACCTGCCACAGGATGGGGAGATCAGGTTCCTCCCCGAAGGAGCGGCACTCTCTCTTAAAGACGCCCTGGACGATTTCCTCAGAAAGCTCCACAGGGACGGATACCTGGCAATTCAGGCCTTCACTCCTTATGACCCCTTCCTTGAGAAAGAGCTCCAGGCTCTGGGCAAGATTCTCAGGGAGGAATACGGACAGGTCGTCACCCTGGGGTACGGTCCCCGTTACCTTCACTCTACAGGACAGCTCCACAAAGGGGACGGGGGCAGGGGGAGCTTCCTGCAGATTGTAACGGAAAGCGATGAAGACCTTCCCATTCCCGACCGTCCCGGGGCCACAGAGAGTTCCCTGGGCTTTGGTACGCTCAAAATGGCCCAGGCCCTGGCCGACCGGCGGGCACTTCGGGAAAGGGGACGAAATGTTCTGACCCTCGTTGTCCCTGCGAGAAAAGCTCCGGAAGCCATGGTCCGGATACAGGAAATCCTCAGGAAGGAGTGAGGGAGTTTCCGCCCCTTTTCTTCCGCTTTTCCTCATACATCCGGGCATCAGCAAAAGACAGAAGCTCCTGGATCTTCTGGGGTTGCGAGGGAAGGAAGGATACCCAGCCTGCGCTGAATGAGAGGCGATAGGGACGATGAGTCTCGCTGTTCCACTCCTCCACAAGCTGCGTGAGACGGTGGAGAATCCGCTGAAGGTTTGCATTTTTCACCCCGAGAGGAGGACGGCGAACTCGTCGCCTCCGATGCGGGCGATAATATCGGATTTTCGGAAGACCTTCCGGAGCATTCCGCTGAACTCTCGCAGGACTCTATCCCCCTCCTTATGGCCAAACTGGTCGTTGATCCACTTGAGATTGTCAAGGTCGAGGAAAAGCACCCCTGCTTCCTTTCCCTCTCTCTGTGCGGCAAGCAGTGCATGCTCGGCAAGCACCAGAAACCCGCGACGGTTATAGACCCCAGTGAGCTCGTCGGTCAGCGAAAGGTGTTCAAGTTCCCTGAGACGCTGTTCCTGTTCCTCAAGGTGGCGGGCAAAACGAAGGACATCCTCCACCTTGCGGGCAAAAAGGGCGTACAGTCGGTGCTCTCTCCTTCGTAACGGATAGGAAGCCTCGAAAAAGAGTACTGAAGGGGCTTCCTGTTCGCCCAGGAGGAAAATCCGCTGGTGCTCCTTCGGGGATTCCATTTCCTTCTGGACCTCGGCAGGATCAGAGAAACCCCAGGATGCAGCAAGCTGGAGTTCATCGTCTCTTCTCCAGAGGAAAGCCATGCGCTGCACCCCAAAGAGCCGCACCGCCCGTTCCACCATTTCCCGGAAGAACTCCTGGTAGGATCCAGGAAACGAGAGGGCAGAAATCTCATGGAGAATGGCGAGTTCCACTTCAGAAGAAGCGTCACAGACCGAAAGAAAACGCTTCCCGGCTCTCTTTTTTCCCGCCACCGCCACAACAACCGTCTTGTTCCGGAAAAGGGGTGCCTGACCGCGGGGATGGATCTCTCCCACGCTGAGAAATCCGAGGCAAGGAAGCCCCCCAAGAGTATCGTCCACGATTTTGAGCTCTTCCTCAAAAGCCTCTCCCAGAATCAGAGCACGGCTGACGCAGTCGAAAACGAGGGCGAACAGAGGGTCCTCAACGCAAGTCGCCTCCTGAGAAACCCTGGCCACAGCGGCCAGAAGGCTCTCCTTTTCTCCCCTCATGAGGTACCCCACAGCTCCCTCTGGAATGCTCGCCCCCACAAATCCCATAGCACCATCCGGGGTGAAATACGCGGGATCCCGGATGAGAAAATCCCCAAAAATACTTGGAAAACCCAAGGGATAGAGGGTTCCCACACGGGGCAGGTCTTCCTGAGAAAAATCCCCCACCCGCTCGCGGTACGCCTCGAAGGGAGGAATGCCATCAATCTCAACCACTTCCCGCCCCCGGGTCTTCGTCACCACGAGGAGCTCCCTTGTGGGGGACCATCCGTGGTCCGCTGCAGAGGAAAAGGCTACATTTTCGAAAACCCCCACACTCACTGGACCCAGATTCACGCCCTGTTCGGTGAAACGAAAGGCACCCGTCCCTCCACCAAGGTAGAGAAAACGGGGACCAAGGACGTTATAGAGACCCTGAAGGAAAGGCGGCACCTCAAGAGCAGGATCAGGAAGAATAACCAGGGTTCCTTCCCCGAAAGAAGTTCGCTGAACCTCCCTCCCCACAAGCTCTCCAAGCGCATACGGATCGTTCCCTTCAAAAAGGGGAAAACGGTAAAAGTCCGCAATCCAGGTACAGCAAGGGCCAGGAGGGCTATTCCGCGGGAAAGGAGTCTTCTGCCCACCACCACACCCTCAGCCGAACAACCGAGGATTCTCGCCGAGGGAAAAGCCTTGCGCAGCGCCTCAAGAATACGGTGAGGGCTGTACTGAGGCGTGATAAAAAGAAAGAAGAAAGAGGGTACACCGCTTGTCTGTACTGCCCGAGATAGCGCTTCTTCAAGTGCTGCTTTCTCGTCAGTCCTCTCGCTATAGCCAAGCCCTACTTCCATATAAGTCTTTCCAGTCCCTCAGACTGCAGGGTTTCCATAAGTGTACCACATTCTGGGGTCGTAGGGTTGCAGGAGCACAAAGCCTCGAGAGTTCAAAAATAAAAATGGTGGCCCAACGGGGAATTGAACCCCGGCTTGCGGATTGAGAGCCCGCCGAACTAACCACTATTCGATTGGGCCACACTTTTTCCGCTTTGGCGGTTATTATTTTACCATGGGTTCTGGAAAAATCAAGGGGGACCTCATCCCGGTTTTTTTCAAGCCGGGACACAGGTCCCCCGCCTTTTCCATTGCTCCGACCTTCTTTCTACTTCCTCGAGTACGCACTTTCCAGAAGAGCAAACACGTCCTCTTTTGTAGGAACCCTGGGATTCACAGAGTAGTCAGGGAGCTTGAAGGTGTCCTCAACAATGCCGGGGATGTCTTCCCTGGAGAGACGCAAATCCTCAAGGCCAAACCACATGCCAATCTCCTTCAGGAAAGCATCCATGATCTCCTCAAGGGCCAAAGCTGCGACTTCGTCCTTTTCGCCCAGCAGTTCGGGGCGGAAAATCCTGGCCACAGTGGCGAACCTCTCTAAGGCGTAAGGAGCGGTGTAGCGGAGAAACTCTGGGTACACCACGGCCAAGGCCTCTCCATGCATGACCCAGGGAGCCTTCCCGCCAATGGCCATGCCAATTCCGTGGGGCAGGGTGGTGCCGCAG
>APKF01000004.1 GCA_000353875.1 Candidatus Caldatribacterium californiense OP9-cSCG
ATATGTTCCCGGGCCTTGCGGTCCGCAGGATTGTGGAGAAGAGGCGGGAGAAAACGGACAACCAGGCGCATGGCCTCAAGGGCCAGGAGGTCAGTATAGGGATTGGCATTCACGTGGACGTAGCTCTCAAAGGCATGGGCAAAAGCATCGAATCCGGTGGAAGCGGTAAGGTGAGGAGGAAGGGACATCACAAGTTCAGGATCCACAATGGCCTCTTTAGGGAAAAGACGAGGGTCCACAATAGCGGATTTGCAGCGCTCTCCAGGATGGGTGAGCACGGAAACCGCCGTTACCTGAGAACCGGTACCAGAAGTGGTGGGAATGGCGACGATGGGGAGTATCTCGCTTGTAACCTTTCTTTCCCCAAAAAGGCGATATTCCCAGGCTGTTCCTTCATGCGTGACCTCCAGAGCAATGGCCTTGGCGGTATCGATGCTTGACCCTCCTCCAAGCCCTACCACGACATCGGCGCGGAAGTCTCTGGCCATCTCTGCTCCCCGGGAAATGCTCTCCGTCGTGGGATTAGGGATCACCTGGTCGAAGTGGGCAACCTCAACCCCGCTCTTCCGGAGGAGGCTCTTGGTCTTTTCGAAGACTGGTTCCAAGACCGGAAAGGGAGGGACGGTAACAAGCAATGCCCTCTTCCCGTAACGGGACACAATCCGTCCCACTTCTTCGAGTTTCCCAAAACCAAAATGAATACGTGTGGGCTGATAGTATGAAAAGGAATTCATGGGGGAACAACCTCCTTACCAGCGTTCGCCGGCAGAATAGCGAATGCGCAGCGATGTGGGGAGAACTACCCTTTTAGGGGCGTTCCGCTTTTTCTTCAGGCGTTCCATTAGAAGTTCTGCCCCTACTTTGCCCACCTCAAAAGCGGGTTGAAAAACAGCCGTCAAAGGGGGAGAAAGATAGGCAAACCAGGGGAGGTCATCAAAAATGGCAAACCCAATATCTCCAGGTATCCGCAATCCCAAATCCTTAATGGCTTCAAAAGCCCCAATACCCATACTGTAGTTACACGCAAAAATCACGGAAGGCGGAAAAGGCAGAGACAGGAACTTCCGAACTGCCTGCGCTCCGCTTTCCTTAAAGAAATCCCCTTCAAAGACCAGGAGTTTTTCCCTGGGAATCCCTTCTTCCTTCGCAGCCTCAAGGGCTCCCAGAAGACGCTCCCTTCCTGTTGAGGTATCCTGGGGGCCAGCGATGATGCCAATCCTCCGATGGCCAAGGCGCAAGAGATGTCGCACAAGCTCCCGGCTTCCCTCCCGATTGGTAACCTCGACAAGGTCCACTCCTTCGTGGTCCACCTGTTTATCAAGAACCACAACGGGAACCCCAAAGTCGACGAGAAGCTGTAAATCCACCCCACCGCCCTTCCCTGGGACAAGGATGATGCCATCCACCTGTTTCCCGTAGAACATCTCGAGGGCACTCTGTTCCCGTTCCTCGCTGTAGCTGGTGTTCGTGACAAGCATGTCGAAGCCATTTGAGGTGAGCACAACCTCAACGCCTCGAAGCATCTCCATCATAAAGGGGTTCTCCAGATCGCACATGACAACCCCAACGGTGTTGGTCCTGCGGCGCCGCACGCTTTTAGCCAGAACGTTGGGGCGGTAATTGAGCTCCCGAATGGCCTTGAGTACTCGCTGCTGGGTCTCCCGACTCACAAAGCGGGTTCTGTTCAGCACGTGAGAAACAGTGGCTACAGAAACGTCGGCCCTTTCGGCAACCTCCCGCATGGTAACCCGCGTACCCTTGACCATTCCGCTCGTCCCCCAGGAAGAAAACCAAAGGCTGGTCCCCGCATTTGGGGGCCAGCCTTTGGTGCTCAGTAGAGAACCTGTTTGGCCTCTTCGGAGTCGATGTTATCCTTGGTTACAAAAACAATCCCGGTGTCGATGTACTCTGGAACCTTCTCTCCTTTGGCTGCAGCAAAGGCGATTTTCACTCCTTCGTAACCCATGCGGTAGGGATTCTGCACAGCAATGCCCTGGAGCGTACCCTTACGAACCATTTCCTGGAGGTCCTTGTTCCCGTCAAAACCGATGGCCACGATTTTCCCGGCAAGGCCAAGCTGCTCGATAGCCCTTCCCATGCCAATCGCTGTGGGTTCGTTGGCTCCGAAGATAGCCGTAATGTCGGGATTGGCCGAAAGAACATCGATGGTCTGGTTCAACGCGGTCACCATGTCCGACTGGGAGTAGAAGGGCCCGATAATTTCCATCTCGGTCTTTTCCTTAATGGTGTCGATAAACCCACCTACCCGGCCGATTTCGCTCCCCACTCCAGGAACATAGGACATAACAGCGACTTTCCCTTTGGTTCCTGCCCGCTTAATGAGTTCATTGGCGCAGAGGATGCCTGCTGCCCTGTTGTCAGTAGCCAGAAACGAAACGTAACCCTCCTTGGAGTTCAGGAGAGAATCGATAATGACCACCGGAATGCCCGCCTCCTTCGCTTTCATCACCACGGGGACAAGAGCATCCGGATCGGAGGGGGCAAGGACAATGGCCATAACGTTGCGGTTAATGGCATTCTCTACGAGGTTTACCTGCTGCTCGATCTTGGTTTCCGCCTCGGGACCGATGAAGGTAACCTTGATGTTCTCCCCTTGAGCAACGAGTTCTTTCTCCGCATCCGCTGCGCCCTTGGCCACATTCTGCCAAAAACTTGAAGTAGCCTCCTTCACGATGACGGCAATTTCCTTGGGTTCCTCAGCCCAGGCCACCGTCAGAAGCCCCATAAGGAACACCGCGCAAAGCAAGAATCCCAACACCCGAATGCCCTTCATGCTTCCAACCTCCCTTTGATCAGTATAGATGGAACTATCCTCCGGAGGATAGCTTTACCTCTCGCTCCGTCGTTGCAAACGGTCCGCCGCCACAGCGGCAATAATGACCAGCCCGATGATAATCTGCTGAATGAAGTACGACACACCCTGCATGTTGAGACCGTTCCGCAGCATACCGATAATGAACGCCCCAATCATGGTTCCCGCTATGGTACCCGATCCACCCATAAGGCTTGTGCCGCCAATGACGGCAGAAGCGATGGCATCAAGCTCATACCCCACTCCGGCATTGGGCTGAGCCGTCACGATACGAGACATCATGACGATGCCGGTCAACCCGGCCAGGACTCCCGAAACAAGGTAGGCAATGATTTTGGTCCGGTGAACGTCGATACCAGAGAGACGGGCTGCTTCCTCGTTTGAACCCACAGCGTAGATAAAACGGCCAATGCGGTGCCGACGAAGGAGGAAGTTGAAAACAAGAGCCACCACAACCATGATGATAACCGGGTACGGGATACCCGGAAAGGTCACCACTTGGCGTCCATCTCCAGACAGCGTGGTGACCCGAAACAGCGCTCCGTTCCCTAAAACGCCGAACTTCTCGGGAAGCCCGGCAACAGCTCGGGCCCCGGTAACCTGAAGGGCAATGCCCCGGGCAATCTGCATCATGCCCAGGGTGGCAATGAAGGGGGGAAGGCTCAGTCGGGTGACCAAAAGACCGTTCACCATACCACAGCCCATGGCCACCAGAAGACTGCAGAGGAAACTCACCCAGACGGCAATGCCGGCACGGGATAAAAGACCCGCCACAACACCACTTAAGGCAATCACTGAACCGATGCTCAGGTCAATACCTCCTGTAATGATGACGTAGGTTACTCCAATCCCCATGAAGGCCATGGTGCTTGTTTGCAATCCCACAGTGAGGACATTCTGCACGGTGAAAAACTTGGGAGTGGTTATGGAGAACACCACAAAGAGAACGACCAGCGCACTGATGGCCACAAACCGCTGAACGACCATGCCAACCTGCTGAGTTCGAGACGTCCTTTGTTTCCCCACTCCTTTACCTCCTCACGACAAGGCTGAAACTAAACCCGCTGCGTAGTTCAGGATTTCTTCCTGGGTGGTTTCCCGTGTTCTGAGCACTCCGACAAGCCGTCCTTCATGAAGGACCAATATCCGGTCAGTCATGCCCAGGAGTTCTGGAAGCTCCGAAGAAATCATGATGACACCGATGCCCTGTCCCGCCAGCTGATCCATGAGCCTGTGGATGGCGTACTTTGCCCCCACATCGATACCCCGTGTGGGCTCATCGAAAATCAACACCTTCGCCTTACGGAAAAGCCATTTCGCCACCACCACTTTCTGCTGATTCCCACCACTCAGGTTCTTCACCACCTGGTACACCGAGGGTGTACGGATGTCCAGTTCCCGGACGTAATGCTCCGCCACTTTCCGCTCCTTCAGCGGAAAGATAACCCCCATTCGGCTTGAGATTTCCTCAACGTTAGCCATGGTGATGTTCTCGCAAAGTAGCATTTCCACTGCCAAACCGGCAAGCTTCCGGTCTTCAGGGAGGTAACCAATGCCTGCGCGGATTGCATCAACGGGAGAATGAATCTCGAGTTTTCGCCCATGGAGGTACATCTCACCGCCATCCTTGGGGTCTGCTCCAAAGATGGCTCGAGCAAGTTCGGTACGCCCTGCTCCCATGAGACCGGCGATACCCAGAATCTCTCCCTCGTAGAGTTCAAAGGATATGTCATGCAACACTCCCGCCCGGGTGAGGTGCTTCACCTCGAAAATCTTGCGACCGGTGGGCGAAGAGGTGCGGGGAGGGAACTTGTGCTCGAGTGTCCTCCCTACCATCTTGCTCACAAGGTACTCAAGAGTGACATCGCCATAGTTGTAAGTCCCTATGTACTTTCCGTCCCGCAGGACGGTAACCCGGTCAGCGATATGCTTCAACTCCTCCAGACGATGGGAAATGTAGATGATTCCCACACCCTGCTGCTTGAGCTGGTGAATGACTTTGAAGAGCTCCTCGATTTCCGACTCGGTCAAAGCAGAGGTCGGTTCATCCATGATAAGAACCTCGGAGCGAAACGAAAGAGCCTTGGCGATTTCCACCATCTGTCTTTTGGAGAGGGGGAGGGCATAAACAGGAGTGGTGGGGTCAATGTCCACGTGGAGCCGGGCCAGGAGCTCCCGGGCTTGCCGGTTCATCTGGCGGTCATCAATATACCCTCCAAAGCGCAGGGGTTCCCGACCAATGAAGATATTCTGAGCCACCGTGAGATGGGGCATGAGGTTCAGTTCCTGGTAGATGATGCTGATACCGGCTCTCTGGGCTTCCTGAGCGTTGTGGAAAACAACCGGCTTCCCTTTGTAGTACAGGGTACCCTCATCGGGACGATAAACCCCGCTCAGAATCTTCATCAACGTGGATTTTCCCGCACCGTTTTCCCCCACAAGGGCATGGACCTCACCCCTTCTCAGCTCAAAGTGTACCCGATCAAGCGCCAAAACCCCAGGGAACTTTTTGGTGACATTTTCTACTCGCAGAAGTTCCTCGTCCATCGTTCCCTATCCTCTGAATCCCACGTTTGGCTCGATGATAACAGGCCTGAAAAAGCGGCGTCAATGGCTCTCTCGTTTTTCCGACCTTTGGGAATCAGAGGTAGAAGAAATACAGCATCTAAGGGAATCAGAACCACCTGGTTTTCCGTAACAAAAGAATTGCCCGTCGTTTTTCCGCTCTGTGGCAGGAAAGGCCTGCCAGACAAGGTTTTGCCCCGTGGAGAGGAACCAAGCGGTTTCCATCAGCAACTTCAGCCGCGTTTCCTGGCTTCCCCAAAAGCAAAAGGCCCTGTGCTGCAGCACAGGGCCTTTTGCGCAACTCTGGTAGCGGGGGCAGGATTCGAACCTGCGACCTCCGGGTTATGAGCCCGACGAGCTTCCTGACTGCTCCACCCCGCGTCGTATGCTCTTTTGTCTTTCTTGGTGCCGAAGGCCGGAATCGAACCGGCACGAGGCTTGCGCCTCAACGGATTTTAAGTCCGTTGCGTCTTCCTATTCCGCCACTCCGGCACAGCCGGCCGTACGCACCTTATTATTTTAGCAGCAAATCTCAGAGAGTCAAGGGGTACAGCGCCTTAGGGATAGATTCGGTAAATCTGGCGGGGAAAAGGGATGGTTTCCCGGATGTGGTGCACACCACAAATCCAGGCCACGGTTCTCTCAATCCCCAGGCCGAATCCTGAGTGCGGACAGGCACCAAAGCGGCGGAGGTCGAGATACCACTCAAAGGCCTCTCGAGGGAGATTGTGTTCCCGAAGTCGCTCCTCAAGGAGGGAAAGATCATAAATGCGCTCACTTCCTCCAATGATCTCTCCATACCCTTCCGGGGCAATGAGGTCATCGTTGAGCACAAGGTCGGGATTCTCCGGATCCGGCTGCATGTAGAAAGCCTTAATGGTCCTGGGATAGTGGTGGATGAATACCGGGCGGTCGAATTCCTCAGAGATGGCGGTTTCCTCGTCTCCCCCAAAGTCATCCCCCCACCTGACGGGAAAGCCCTTTCTCTGAAGAAGCTCAAGGGCTTCAGTGTAAGAAATGCGGGGGAAAGGCGGAGTAACCCGCTCCAGCGGTTTTGTATCCCGCTCGAGGATTTCAAGCTCCCGAGGGCATTCGCTGAGAACCTTCTGGACGATAAACGAGACGAGGCGCTCCTGAAGGTGCAGGTTGTCCTCAAAGGTGAAAAACGCTGCCTCAGGCTCCACCATCCAGAACTCGGTGAGGTGACGGCGGGTTTTGGATTTCTCTGCCCGGAAAGCCGGGGCAAGGCAGTAGACCCTTCCGAAGGCCATGCAGGCTGCTTCCATGTAGAGCTGGCCACTCTGGGAGAGATACGCTTTCCCAAGGTCAAAGTACTCGAGCTCAAAAAGCGTCGTCGTCCCTTCGCAGGCAGCAGGAGTGAGAATTGGGGGGTCGATGAGGACGAAACCTTCTTTCTGGAGGAATTCATGGATGCCCATGATGATAGCGTTTCGGACCCGCAAAATGGCGTTCTGCCTGCGGGAACGGAGCCACAAATGCCGGTGCTCCATGAGGAATTCCACAGAGTGTTCTTTCTTCTGGATTGGGTATTCCTCCTGCGCAAGGGATACAACGCGAACCCCCTGAACCTCGAGTTCATACCCCGAAAAAGGCGCCCGGGGTTCTCTCCTCACCCGTCCCCGAACAAGGATAGCCGACTCAAAGGGAAGACGCTCCAGAAACTTCAAGTCTTCCCGGGAAAAGGTTTCCCCCAGGGAGACCGTGGCCTGGATGAAACCCGTTCCATCCCGGATGATGAGAAAAACAATCTTCCCGCTCGAGCGCCGATTGGCAAGCCACCCCCGGATTTCGACGTCCTTCCCTTCCCACCAGTCGATGTTCTCAATCGTGGCCCAAGGAAAAGCTCCATCAGTCCATCCTCGTTCAAACACGGGACTTTTCACCATACTTCCACCCTCGCTTCTCCATCTCCTCGAGAAAGCGCACTACATAATCCACAAGGACCCGGAACATCTTCTCTCCCTTCTCTTTTGTCCCCTTTTTGGGGTCTCCCGTAGCCCCATAGGGGGTGAGCTCCTCAAAGCGCCACTTGATCTCAAGCCCCTCGGGGAGATCCGGAACAACACCCCGGGCCTCTTCCATCCGGCAAAGTTCCGGGAAGAGGTAGAGGACAATCGAGGTCTCTCCCTCTCCTGCGTGTCCAAGCCCTCCCCACACCTCGAACGTCTCCGGAGGGAGGAGCTCTCCCGCCGTCACCCACCAGGCAGGAAGGCACGCTAGAAAAGCATGGGGATAGGTCACTTTGACAGAGCGAGCAGCGATTTCAATGGGAGCGATGTTCCCATCATGACCGTTGATGATGATGATGCGAGAAATCCCCTGCCTGATGCAGGAAGTGAAGACGTCCTTGAGGACTTCCACCATGACTTCCGGCCGAAGGGTCAAGGTGAAGGGAAAGGCATCGTAGTGGAAACTCACACCGTAGTACAGGGGCGGCAAAACGAGCGTCCCCGGAACTCTTTTTGCTACCTCAAGGGCGATGGCCTGGGCCACAAGGGTATCGGTGCCAAAGGGGAGGTGGAATCCGTGATTTTCGCTTGAGCCCACAGCCACAATGGCCTTATCGAAATTCCCCTCTTTGAAATCGACATAGGTCATCTCGGAGTGGAAAACCTTGCCCATTCCCCTTCCTCCTTTCTCTCCTGGTGTCCTCTCACCGAAACTCGCTTTCTTCCCACAAGACCTTCGGGTTTCCAGAGCATAACAACGATGAGGAGCAGTGCGTAAATGAGCTCGATAAGGCCATAGAGCTTCAGGTGCTCCTCAAGGGGCTTCAGAGCATACCGGAGTGCCAGAAGGAGCACCGCCCCCACCACCGGTCCGCTCATGGTCCCCATGCAACCGACGATGAGCATGACGACAATCTGAAAGGTCAGGGTGAAAGAGAACTCAAAAGGACGAATGGCCTTGGTCAGGTGCGCGTACAACCCCCCTGCAACCCCTGCGAAGAACGCCCCCACCACAAAGGCGAAGAGCTTGTACTTCATGGGATAGATGCCAAGGACCTGCGCCGCGGTTTCGTCTTCCCTGAGGGCCATCAGGGCCCTCCCGAAACGGGAATTGACGATCCTCCACACCACGTACATGGTGATGAAAAGCCACAGGAACGTCCAGTACACATTCGTGTACAGCGGAATGGCGCTGATTCCCATCGGTCCCCGGGTGATGCCTTTGAGGGTTTTGGCAAACGTCACCACGATGACCATGAACCCCAAAGACGCCACAGAGAGGTAGTGCCCCCGAAGGCGGAGCACCGGTGCCCCGATGAGCAAAGCAGCACAGCTTGCGAGAACCCCTCCAGCAAGAAGCGCAGGGAAGAACGACCAGGCAGCGTCCGGTCCTCCCAGAAACCAGGGAAGACGGGGAAGGTCATAGGCTTCCCGAAGAGGGACGGGAAAGGTGAGGAGAGTCGAGGTGTACGCCCCGATGGCCATGAAGGCTGCGTGCCCCAGAGAGAAAAGCCCAGTATATCCATTGGTGAGGTTCAAACTCACCGTGGCGATGGAGTAAATTCCCATGAGGATGAGGATGTGCAGGAGGTACCGATTCAGGGTTTTTTCCGCCACAAACAGAGCACCAAAGAGCACCAAGCCCCCAATGACGAACCAGAGCTCCTGAGGGATACGCCGCTTCATCACACCCGTACCTCTTCCCTTATCCCCATGATACCCGAGGGACGAATGAGTAGGACCAAAACGAGGATGGCAAAGACAATCCCATCACGGTATTCGGCAAAGCGTGTAGGCAAAAAGGCGATGGAGAGAATCTCTGCAAGTCCCAGGACAAACCCTCCAAGCATGGCGCCGGGAATACTCCCCACACCGCCCACAACCACGGCCACGAAGGCCTTGACTCCCGTGAGAAAGCCCATATCGTAGGAAATCTGCCCGTACTTTGCTCCCCACAGGAATCCTGTGAAGGCAGCAATGGCCGAGCCCAGGACAAAGGCCACCGAGATGACCCGGTTCACCTCAATCCCCATGAGGTTGGCAACCTCAAGATTTTCCGCCGTTGCCCGCATGGCGATCCCCAGCTTTGTCCGTTTCACAAAGAAGTGGAAGGCGAGCATGATGAGAAGAGACGAAAGGATGATGAAGACATCAACCGTCCGGAAAGTCAGATACGGTGTCCGGTACAGCGTTGCCAGAAATTCTGGAGTCTTGAAGGCGTAAGGCTGGGGAGAAACAATGAGTTTGGTGAAATTCTCAATGAAGGTATAGAACCCCAGCGAGGTGATGAGGAGTGCCACCTCCGGGCCGCCCCGGAGTTTCCTGTAGGCCACAAGGTCAAGGACAAGACCCATGACTCCCCCAAACCCGAGGACCAGAAACAGCGCAGCCACAAAGGGCAGACCAAGACGGAAAAAGACAAAATACATGAAGAACGCCCCCAGGGTAATAAGGGCACCATGGGCGAAGTTAATGAGCCGGAGAATGCCATACACCACCGTCATACCCAGGGCAAGGAGCGCATAAATGCAACCGAGAATAATGCCGTTCATGCTCTGCTGCAAAAAATACGAGAGCGAGAACATACCCTACCCTCCCAGATAGACCTTTTTCACCTCTTCAAGGGACTCAACCTCCCGGGGAGTCCCGGCGATCTTCACCACCCCCGTCTCCAGAACGTACACATAGTCGGCGATACCAATGGCCATGGGGGCACTCTGCTCCACAAGGAGGATGGTGACTCCACTCTCCCGGATACGCCGAATCAGGGTATAGAGCTCTCGAACCACAAGGGGGGCAAGACCAAGCGAGGGTTCGTCAAGGAGCATGAGCCTGGGGCGGGACATGAGGCCTCGACCGATGGCCAGCATCTGCTGTTCACCCCCGGAGAGCGTCCCGGCAATCTGGTTTTCCCGTTCCTTCAGACGGGGAAAAAGGCGGTACACCTCCTCAAGATCCTGGAGAATTCCCCCCTGGTCTTTCCGGTGGTACGCTCCAAGGAGAAGGTTTTCCCGCACCGTAAGGCGGTTGAAAATTCCCCGACCTTCAGGCACGAGGGCAACACCCAGACGGACCCGCTGAGGCGCGGGGAGGAAAGTGATGTCCTTCCCGTCGTAGAAAATGCGACCCCGTGCCGGCCGCAGAACCCCCATAATGGTTTTCAAGGTTGTTGTCTTGCCGGCACCGTTGGCCCCAAGGAGGGCCACAATCTGCCCCCTCTCCACTTCAAGCTCGAGCTCCTGGATCGCAGGAATGACACCGTACTTCACCGTAACCTTCTCAACCTTAAGCAACGAGATCACCTGTCCCAAGATATGCCTCAATGACTTTCGGATTCTGACGGATTTCTTCGGGAGTCCCAACGGCAATAACCGAGCCGTAATCGAGGACCTGGATAACCTCGGCCAGTCCCATGACAAAGGACATCCGGTGTTCCACAATGATCATGGTGAGGTGGAAATCCCTCTGAAGCTCTGCAACCAGACGGGCCAGGTCATCGGCCTCTTTCGTGTTCATCCCCGCAGAGGGTTCATCAAGAAGGACAAGCTCCGGCCCAGTCATCAGCGCCCGGGCAATGTCGAGTTTCCGCTGCAAACCGTAGGGGAGATTCGCAGCGATTTCCTTCCGGAACTCGTACAGGCCAAAGCGCTCAAGCATCTCACGGGCCTTCCGCTCTATGGCCTTCTCCTCCCGAAAGAACGAGGGGGCACAGAAAAGCGTGGAGAAGAATCCGCAACGGGCGTGCACGTGGGCGGCAACTTTCAGATTCTCCTCCACGGTAAGGGAGGGAAAAAGGCGCAGGTTCTGGAAGGTCCTGGTCAACCCCAGAGCGGTGATTTCATCAGGACGAAGGTGGGTAATGTCCCGCCCCTTGAACACAATCCTCCCCCGGGAAGGCTTCAGAACCCCACTGATGAGATTGAATACCGTGGTTTTCCCCGCTCCGTTCGGCCCAATGAGCCCGTAAATTGCCCCGCGGGGAAGCTCAAGGCTGTACCCACTTACGGCCATCAGGCCACCAAAATTCTTCCACAGGTTCTCAACCTTCAGAATGCATTCGCTCATCGTCGAAAGCAGCCGGGGAGGGGCAGCACCCCTCCCCGTCCTCCTTCACTTGGCGATTTTGGGGTCAGGCAGGTACTCAGGAGCTATTTGTTTGACGGTCACGAACTTGCCGTTCTTCACCTCGATCACGGCCACGGACTTATTCGGCACCTGGCTTCCGGCCTCATAGGAAATGGTTCCCGAAACACCCTGGAAGTCCTTGATCTGGGCAAGACCCTCGGGAATCTTCTTGGGGTCATCGGTGCCGACGATTTCAATAGCCCTGGCAAGGAGCTTCATGGCGTCGTACCCAAGGGCGGCAAAGGCGTTCTCAGGAGGATTTCCGAACATGGCCTGGTAGTCGCTCTTGAACTTCTGTATGATGGGGCTTGGATCCTCCAAGGACATGTGGGTTGCGAATACCACGCCTTCGGCAGCCGCACCACCCGTCTGCACAAGAAGCGGCGTGTCAAAACCGTCTTCACCGAAAATGGGGATGGTGACACCGCCGTCCCGGATTTGCTTCACGATGACACCACAGTTGTCGGGGATGGCGCCCACGTACACAAAGTCCACCCTGCCCTGGTCCTGGTACTCCTTGAGACGGGCTACCATGCTGGAGAAATCGGTCCAGGTGATTTCGAAGTAGTCCTCGTAGACCACTTCACCCCCGTAGTGCTTCAGGGCATCGGCAAAATAGGCACAGACGGCGACGCTGAAGTCCACCGCCGTGTCCACCCAGATGGCTCCCCGCTTGAGCCCCAGGTCCTTCACCGCGTACTCGGCAATGGCCGCTGCCTGGGCATTGTCGCCAAAGCAGGCCAGCCAGGCACCGGTGCGCTCTGGAATACGGGGATGGGTGGCTCCTGGAGTGATGAAAGGCACACCGTATTCCCGCGCCAGAGGTGCGGCAATGTTCACCCAGTGGGTGTCGCAGTACCCAATGAGTGCCGAAACCTTTTCGTTCTCAATCAGGCGGATGACTGCGGCAACGGTTTCACCCTCGTCGGCCTTGGTATCAACAACCTTAAGCTCAATCGGCCGTCCCAGAACCCCTCCCGCTTTGTTGATTTCCTCAGCAGCAAGCTTTACCCCGTTGAGTGCCGGCGTGTCAATGGATGCCCACGGACCCGTGAGACCCATGACGACCCCAACCTTGATGGGTTCAGCCGCACAGGCAGTCCACACAAGACCAAAGAATAAAACCGCCACACCGAGCAACGCTAGCCTCTTCATAGCACCACCTCCTGAAAAGTTTACCCATGTTATACCCTTTTTCTGTCCTCGACGTCAACTCCTCGGAGGGAAAACGTAGGGCTCTCCCATCCCTTTACGGAAATAGGCAAAAGTAAGCGTCCCTCCACAGGCTCCGAAGCCAACCTCTCCATCCCTTCTTACAGCAATAGCTCCACACACCACACCGAATTTCCGGGCAAGCTCCATCCCCCGATCAACAGCCTCCTGGGCGGAAACCTCTTCCATCCATTCGGCGATTTTGCGAGCAAGGCCAAGCTTCACAATGCCCTCTCCTTCTCCAGTCATGGAAACTCCACCCCATTCCCAGGCAAAGGTTCCGCAACCGATAATCGGAGAATCTCCCACCCTTCCCGGAAGCTGCATCTCAACACCACCGGTTGAGGTTCCTGCGGCAATACGTCCGGAAGCATCCAAAGCCACAGCCCCCACCGTTCCAAGGTGGAGTCTGCGGAGTTTCTCCCGGGCCCTCTTCAGGTAGTAGTGGTAAATGGAGTTCTTTTCCTGCGATGCCTTCGCAATGGACTTCTCAAGGGTCCTTATGGTGAGCTCTGCCACCGGGTTGTACTCTTCAAATCCCAGAAGGCGGGCAAAGAGATTCGCCCCTTCCCCCACAAGGAGCACATGGCGTGTTCTCTCCATCACCGCCCGGGCAATGGAAATGGGGTGCCGGACGTTCTTGATGGCTGCCACACCCCCGCAGGAAAAATCATCCTTCATGATGCTTGCGGACATTTCTACCTCTCCCAGGAGATTGGGAAATGCCCCTGTTCCTGCGTTGAGACGGGGGTCATCCTCGAGGACCTTCACTGCCTCTTCCACAGCATCGACTGCTTCGCAGCTCTGCAGGGCTTCCATTCCCAAGATACAGGCCCGGTACAGGGGCTCGAAAACATCGGGGATCTCTTCGACGCAAATGCCACCATGGACAACAATAACCACTGCGCTCACTACACGGAAAGAATCTCTTTATTATACTTCAAGCATCTTGCGGAACGGCAGGAACCCTGGACTACTTCTCTTTCTCCAGTTCCTCAATCCGCCGCTCGATCCAGGCAAGGCGCCGGCGAAGGAACTCCGCCTCTTCTCGAAGGAGTTCGAGCTCCTCCTCCCGGGTAAGGCACGAGAAACAGGGGCCAAAACCCGGGAAGAAGAAGTGACCACCGAAGCAGAAGCATCCTGCATCACCAAAAACGTACCGCCGCATCCCGCAAACCCTCCTCAAAGGAGCATGTTCAGGAGACTTCCCACAATGAAGGCAAAAGAAAGCATAATGGCAACAGCCTCAAAAAGCCGCTTCCACCCGAATTCCCGGAGCACCACCACAAAGGCAGCCACACAGGGGAAGAAAAGGGAAATCACAACGCTGGCAATGACCAGTTGCTTGACCGAAAGACCCAGAGGCAAAAGAAGCCCCATGGCCATGTACTTTCGTAAAATTCCCAGGGCGATGACGAGAATCGCCTCAGGAGGAAGTCCCAGCATCCGGGAAAGCCAGGGACTCACAAACCGGGCAAGAGCAGGAAAGGCATTCGTGAGGTACAGGAGATTCACGATGAGCGTTCCCAAAAACACGATGGGCAAAGCATCGCGCAGGAAACCCCGGAGACGAACCCAGAGCTTGGAGAGCACTGCTTTCGGGAAGGGCAGGCGGTAGGGGGGAATCTCGCAGATGAGCGGAGGGCGAAACCCCGGCACCAGGTACTTTAAAAGCAGTGCAAGGGAAATCACCACAGCAAAAAGCGTCCCGTAAACAACAAGAACCGGAGCAACACCATGGGGAGCAAGGGCGCCCACGATGAGTGCCTGCTGGGCTGAGCAGGGAATGCCAATGGCAATGAGCACCGTCACCACAAAGCGTTCTTTCTCGCTCTCCAGAACCCGTGTGGCCATGATACCGGGGACATTGCATCCCAGCCCAAGGAGCATGGGAACGACAGAATACCCGTGGAGCCCCAGGCGGTGCAGGAATCCATCGAGCAACACCGCAAGACGGGGCAGGTACCCCACGTCTTCGAGAAGACCCAGAACAAGGTAGAAGGCCAGAACGTAAGGGAGAACAGCCCCCAAGGACACGTAAACCCCCGTGGAGAGAAGACCAAGAGACAGCTCAAAGTCAATGTGGCCATCCACAGGCTTTCCGATAAGCACTTCGTACCAGAGGGGATACCGGGAAAGCAGGACCCCAAGACGCTCGAGAAGAGGAAGGTAGTACCGCTCAAAGAGCGGGTCAAGGAGGTGAATGAGACCCTCACCGATGAAGCGAACGGAAAAGAAAATCCCCACAAGGACCGCAAGGCCAAAGAGCAACCCAGCTCCAGGAAGCAGGGTAACCCGCTGCAACGTATCCCGCCAGGTGGGACGACGGTATGAAAACCGCTGCACCTCGCTGATAACCTTGCCGATTTCTTCCCAGCGCCGTGTGTGGTCAGGGGAAACAAAATGAGGGATTCTTGCCTCTTGGAGAGCCGCAAGGAGGTTTTTGATGCCCTCTCCGGTGGTCGCCACAACCGGGACTACAGGAACTCCGAGGATGCTCTCTAAAGCCTTGAGGTCGATGTCGATGCCCCGCTTCTTTGCCTCATCCCACATATTGAGTGCCACAACCATAGGTTTCTGTCTTTCCGTAAGCTCAAAGGTGAGGTAGAGATTGCGTTCCAGGTTTCCCGCATCCACCACGTTGATGACGATGTCCGCCTCCTCCACAAGACGGGCGGCAATACGTTCAGCCTCAGCAATCCCTTCAAGGGAATACGTACCCGGAGCGTCGATGACTTCGTACCACTCTCCTCCGTGCTCCACGTAACTCCGCAGAAAGTCTACCGTTGTCCCCGGATAATTCGAGGAAAAAGCGTAAACACCGCTTATCTGGGTGAAAATAACGCTTTTCCCAACATTGGGGTTCCCCGCAAGGACGATTCGCCTCAGCGCTCTACCCGTACGAGAATCCTCTGGGCTATGCCTCTGCCCAGGGCGATCTCCTGCTGCCCCAGACGAATGACAACCGGTCCCTTGCCGATAATGGAGCTGACCTTTTCGATTCTCTTTCCGGGCACGACTCCGAGGACCCATAACCTCTTCACCATCCCTTCCCCACCATCAATCCGGACGATTTCTCCTTTTCCACCGGTCTCCATCTCCACCAGAGAGCGGATTTCTTCCACAGCCTCAGCCCCCTCGGATTTCACCGGCAACGCGGGCACAGCCCGTAGAAATAGATGTGATAGGAGTGGATGACAAATCCCTGTCTTTGCTCGAGCTCCTTTCGCAGATGCTGCAGGAATTCCTCCTCTTCCTGGGTCATCTCCTCACAGTCCACAACCTGACCACACCGGGTGCAGATCAGGTGGTGATGGAACCGTGCTGCACGGCGAATCATCTCGTAGTGTTCCCTGCCATCGCCAAAGTTTACTTTTCGGAGAATCCCCATGCGCAGGAGAAGGTCGAGATTCCGGTACACCGTTGCTATGCCGACTTTCTTTTTCTTTGCCCTCAGATGTTCGTACACGTCCTCGGCAGAGAGGTGCTGCCCTTTTTCCTCAAACACCTCAAGAATGGCACGGCGCGAGGACGTTGCTTTCTTGTTGAAGCGATGGAAAACATCTTTCCAGCTTTCTGGCAAGTCCTTCACCTCAATGAAAAATATTATCATTTTCCATTATAACAGACAATGTCAAGGACTCGCCCGCTGGCCTTCGCTCTGGTATAATTTTTCCCGTGCAGGTGCCCCTTGGGGCTGAAAAGGGAAGTGGGTGCAACTCCCACACGGTCGCGCCACTGTGATGGGGAGTCCTCTCCTCTATGCCACTGGGCAACCGGGAAGGCGGAGAGGACGATGAACCTCAGTCAGGAGACCTGCCTGCACAGAGAACTCTGTACTCGCGCTCGACGAGGAAGGAGTGGAAAGGCATGGATGTCCCCTCTCGGGGTAGCGAGTACCTTGGAGAGAGGGAAAAGTGAAAAGAGTGTTCCTCTTTGCCACTGGGATTGATGAGCGCCTTCCCCTTGCCCTTCGGGAGCGCTACCTGGCTTTCCCAGAGAGGGAACTTCCGGAAATCCTCAAAGAGGTCGGATGTTCCGCCTTCGTCCTCCTTGAGACCTGTCAGCGATTTGAGGTGTACGGCACAGCAGAAGAGGAATCCCTCCAGAGAGAGGACCTCCTTCAGCGCCTTTTCCCCCTCCCTGACCCTTACAGAGCTTCTGTCTTCTACCTTGAAAACGCCGATGCTGTTCGACGTCTCTTTCGAATTGCTGCAGGTCTTGAGTCGGCCCTCCACGGTGAGGTGCACATTCTGGGACAGCTGAAGCGAGCCTGGGAGAAAGCTCACCAGAACGGCCACACCGACAAACTCTTGAACGTCCTCTTCCAGGACGCCCTGCGGGTGGGAAAGAAAGTCCAAAGATCCCTCCACAGAGAACGGGCGTTGAGATCTTTTGGTTCTCTTGTCGCCGAGGTGCTTGAAGAACTTCTGGGTTCCCTCGAAGGAAAAGGCTTCTGTATTCTTGGCTGGGGAACCCTGGGCCGCTCCGTCGCCGGGACACTCCTCTCCCGAAAAGCAGGAACAATCTTCGTCTTTTCGCGGCATCTCCACCATATTCCCCAGGAAAAGCCCTTCGTGGTGATTACAGAGAAAAGAGCGATCAAAGAAGCCTTCGCCCGATCCCACGCAGTGGTGTGTGCTTCAGGCTCGGCTCGCCATCTCCTTGCCCCTGAAGACCTTGGCGAAACAGCAACCCTTCCTCAAGTGCTCGTTGACCTTGCTCTTCCCCGAGCCATCGACCCGGCACTGGCTAAAGGAAGGAAACTCCTGGACCTTGAGACCTTCCTGGGTCTTGCCCGGGAACGAACCCTGCCCTTCGTTCAGGAGTCCGAGCACCTCGAGGTGCTGATTACGGAAAAGGTTGAGCGCTTCCTACGAAAATGGCGAGGTTTTCAGGCTGACCCCATCATTCGGAACATCGCCCTTTGTTTTGAGGAAACCTTTTTAGAAGCAAGAGGAGCAATCATCCGGGCCTGCAACCACGACGAACAGGAGCTATTGCTTCTCAGGCACATAGAATGGGTGCAGAGGAAACTCTTCCGCAAAACGGCCGAACAGGTACGGCGGTTCTTTGAGGAGGAAAGATGAAGCAAGTCATTCGCGTCGGTACCCGCGGGAGTATACTGGCTCTCAAACAGACCGAAGAGGTTGTTGCCGCCCTCCAGGATATCTTCCCTTCTGCAGTCATCAGGGTGGTAACGGTTCGAACCAGGGGAGATATGCGGCACGATTTGACCTTTCCTGAAACCCAGGGAATGTTTGTGAGAGAACTCGAAGAGGCACTCCTCCAGGGTAGCATCGATATCGCGGTGCACAGCCTCAAGGACCTCCCCACGACTTCTCCCCCGGGACTCACCATCGCCGCCATCCTCCCCCGAAAGGACCCAAGAGACTGCCTGGTCTCCCGAAGCGGCCAGAAACTCCTGGAACTCCCTCCAGGAAGCTCTATTGGCACAGGAAGCCCTCGACGCGCTGTGCAGATTCTCAAGAAGCGGCCCGACATTCACGTTGTACCGCTACGAGGGAACGTCACCACCCGCATGGCGAGAATGCGGGAAGGCAGAGTCGATGCTCTGGTCCTTGCCTACGCAGGACTTCTGCGCCTTGGGCTTGAAGGAGAGGTAACGGAAGTCTTTGACCCCTGGAACTTTGTCCCTGCACCCTCACAGGGTGTCGTCGCCTGTGAAACCCGCTGTGGTGAAGGGTGGGAAGAGCTCCTTGCCCCTCTCCACCATCCAGAAACGGCCCAGGCCGTGGGCATCGAGCGACTGTTTCTCGCCTGCATCGGAGGAGGTTGCCAGAAAGCCGTCGGTGCCTTTGCGGAAGTTCAGAATGGGTGGGTACGGTTTGTGGGGATGCTCGAGGGGAAGGTAAGCTGGAGGGAAGGTCCCCTTGTAGCAGGCGAAACCATGGTTCAGGACCTGGCTCAGGAGCTTGGAGGGAGACGATGAAGGGTAAGGTTTTCCTTACCGGTGCAGGCGCAGGAAGCTTTTTCTACCTGACCCAGTACGCCCGCTTCCTCCTGGAGAGGGCCGATGTCGTTGTTTACGACCGCCTCATCGACCACCGCGTTCTCCAGTACACCCGGGATGGTGCTGAGCTTATTCCCGTCGGAAAGGCCCCCGGAAAGACCCCGTGCACTCAGGAGACAATCTGCGAGCTCCTTGCAGAGCGGGCAAAAGAGGGAGCAACAGTCCTCCGCCTGAAAGGGGGTGACCCCTTTGTCTTCGGCCGGGGGGGTGAGGAAGCGGTGTACCTTGCAGCGCATGGAGTGCCCTTTGAGGTCGTTCCAGGGGTTTCCTCCGTGCACGTCGCCGCCGCCTGTGCTGGCATTCCCCTGACGTTCCGAGGAAAAAGCCGATCCTTCCACGTTTTCAGTGGTCATCCTGAGGAAGCCCTGGAGTCCCTTCCCTGGGACGCCATTGCCCGCCTCCCAGGGACTCTGGTGTTCCTCATGGGAGGAGCAACCCTCAACACTATTGTCAGGAACCTTCTTGCCTCTGGCAAAGATCCCAAAACCCCTGCATGCCTTGTCATGCAGGCAGGAAGTCCCTTCCAGCGTATCGTCTCCGGGTCTTTGCTGAACATCGCTCAGAAGAAAACTGCCTCAGGTCTGCATAACCCTCTAGTACTCTTCGTTGGAGAGACGGTGAACTTCCATGGCATCCTCTTCAAGGGAGAATACACTCTCCCTCCCAGACGGGTGATGGTGGTGGGGAGCACAGAGGTTCTCAGGCAGTACCAGACACTCAATGACCTTGTGGTCTTCCTCGAAACACAGGGTATTGTCCTCATCCCTGCAGCACTCCTCCGGGCCATACCGAACCACGAAGCCCTCAACGACCTCAGAGAACGCCTGAAGCAGTTCGATGCACTCCTTTTCCCAAGCCAGAACGCTGTTTCTGTTGTTTTCGAAGCCCTACCGGACCTTCGTATCCTCCATGGCCTCAAAATATGGGCCATCGGGGCCAAAACGGCCCGGTGGCTCAGGGAACGTGGCATAACCGCAGACTTCGTGGCGTCAGGAAGTGCAACCTCGTTTCTTGGGGAAACCCGGGATTTCCCACCACACCGGGTGGCCATCGTGACCTCCGGAAAGGAAGACCACAGGTTGAAGAGAGAGCTTTCTAAGAGAGGATGGCCCTGTGAGGTTTTTCCCGCCTACTCCATGGCCTTCCGGACACATCTTTTCCCCTGCATTCAGGAAGAACTCCACCAGGGACTTGACCTCATCGTCTTTTTGAGTCCCTCAGCCTACGAGGCTTTCTTTGCCGCCACCTCACAGATACCCCCCTACCCCGTCTGGGCCATCGGCCATACCACCGCATCGTACCTTCTGGGGAAAAACGTCAAGGTATCCCGGGTGGTCCCCTCACCCTCTTTAGAAGAAATCTGCATGGAGGTGCTCCGGTGGAGAGAAAACCAAGAACCTTCATAAGAAACCGGCGTCTTCGCCGCTTTCCTGCACTCCGGGCTATGCTCCAGGAAACCCGTCTTGCCCTTCAGGACCTCGTCTGTCCGTTCTTTGTGGTGCAGGGACAGGGTATCCGGAAAGCCATTCCTCACCTCCCCGAGGTTTTCCTCTTCTCTCCCGACGAACTCCTGAAGGAAGCGGTCACCCTGCACGAAAAGGGGATCCAGGCCGTTCTCCTCTTCGGACGTTCTGAACGGAAAGACGAAGCAGGAAGCGATGCCTGGAACCCCCACGGAGCGATTCAGGAAGCGGTCCGGGTGCTGAAAAGGGAGCTCCCGACGCTCTTTGTGTTCACCGACGTCTGCCTCTGCGCGTACACCACATCAGGGCACTGTGGCGTGGTACGGGGGCAGTACATAGACAACGACCGCACTCTTGAGCACCTTGCCCGTGTAGCACTTTCACACTGCGAAGCCGGAGCCGATGGCATTGCCCCCTCAGATATGATGGACGGCCATATCCTCGCTCTTCGAGAGGCTCTGGATCAGGCAGGATTCCAGGAAACTCCCATCATGGCATACAGTGCAAAATTCGCCTCTTCCCTCTATACGCCTTTTCGGGAGGCGGTGGACTCCACGCCCCTTTTTGGCGATCGTTCCTCGTATCAGCTTCCACCAGCCAATCTCCGCGAGGCCCTCAGGGAGGCACAGACAGACCTTCTCGAAGGAGCAGACATTCTCATGGTGAAACCTGCACTGCCGTACCTCGATGTTCTCCGAGCTCTTCGGGAACGTTTCCTTGTACCGCTTGCCGCCTTCCAGGTGAGTGGGGAATACGCCATGGTGAAGTACGCATCCCTCAATGGAGCCATCGACGAGAAAAAGGTTGCCCTCGAACTCCTCCTCTCCATCAAGCGGGCCGGTGCGGACCTCATCATCTCGTACTTTGCTCCCAAAATGCCCGAATGGCTCAGGGAGGAGTAACGATGGGATGGTATCCTCTCTTCCTCAACCTCGAAGGCAAGCGGTGTCTTGTGGTCGGGGGAGGAAAGGTTGCCACCCGAAAGGCCCTGCCCCTGGTAGAGAAAGGAGGAGTGGTGACCGTCGTTGCCCCCCGGGTGAGCGAAACCCTGGAACGCCTCGGAAAGGAAGGAAAAATCGCCCTCTGGAAGCGACCTTTTGCCTGGAGTGACCTTGAAGGGCAGGACATCGTTTTTGCCGCCACCGACGATCCCACCCTGAACGCTGCGATTGCCGAAGAGGCCCGAAAACGCAACATCCTGGTCAACGTGAGCAGTTCCAAGGACCAGGGGGATTTCATCACTCCTGCCTGTCTTGAAACCGAAGACCTGCTCCTTGCCCTGTCCACAAAAGGGAAAAACCCCACACAGTCGGCAACCCTGAAAGCATGGCTTTGGGAAACCTTCTCTGGGGGCAAGGAGAGAAACCCTGGAGGAAACGCTACCTGCTTCTCCCGGGCGCTTCAGCTCTTTCCAGGAGGCGTCAACAGCCCCGTACGGTCCTTTAGGGCTGTGGGGAGATATCCTGTCTTCATCCGGTACGGCAAAGGGAGCCATGTGGTGGACGAGGACGGCAAAACCTACCTCGACTGCATCATGTCCTGGGGAGCCCTCATCCTTGGCCATGCCCATCCCCGGGTCGCAAAAGCCTTGGCCGAACAGGTAGCTCTGGGAACGAGCTTTGGAATGAACCACGCTTTTGAGATTCTCCTTGCCGAGAAAATCCGCGAGCACTTCCCGTCCATCGAGGTTCTCCGGATGGTGAATTCGGGTACCGAAGCGGTGATGAGTGCCCTGCGACTTGCCCGTGCCGCTACAGGACGGAAAAAGGTGCTCAAGTTTGCCGGGTGCTACCACGGGCACGTCGATGCTCTTCTTGTCGAGAGTGGTTCGGGAGGGCTGACGTTTGGCATCCCCTCCTCTCTGGGTGTCCCCGAAGAATACACCCACCACACCATCGTTGTCCCGTACAACGACCTTGAGGCAACGCAGAAAGCCTTCGAGAGCTTTGGCAGAGAGCTTGCCGCAGTTATCGTTGAGCCGGTTGCCGGGAACATGGGCGTGGTGTTACCGCACCCGGAATTCCTTCCCCTCCTCCGTCAGTACACGGAGCAGTATGGCGCACTGCTCATCTTTGATGAAGTCATCACCGGATTCCGTGTATCCCTTTCAGGATACCAGGGCCTTTGTGGCATCCGTCCTGACCTGACCATCCTTGGAAAAATCGCAGGAGGTGGACTCCCCTTTGGCATCTACGGGGGGAGAAGGGAGCTCATGCGCCTTGTGGCCCCTGAGGGAGGAGTGTACCAGGCAGGAACCCTCTCGGGGAATCCCTTAGCCACCCGGGCAGGGTACACCACCATAACCGTCCTTGAAGAGGACCCTGCCTTTTACAAGGCCCTGGCCGAAAAAACCCGGATGATTACCCAGGGTCTTCGGGAAATCGCCGCCTCCTTCCGCCTTCCCCTCTATGTGAACGCTGCAACCGGAATGCTCACACCATTTTTCACATCCCTACCGGTGGTGGATACCCGGACCGCCTTTGCCGCCGACCGAACCCTTTACGCTCGCTTTTTCCAGGAACTCCTTTCCCGGGGCATCCTTGTGCCCCCCTCGCCTTTCGAGGCCTGGTTCCTCTCGGGAGCGCACACCTCAAAAGACTGTGAACGCCTCCTTGAGGCAGCCGAGGGAGCAATGAGGGCAATGGCCCGGGATCTCTAAGCCCTCTTAATGGCCTCGATTTCCTCCTCGGTGACCTCCCTGCCGAAGCTGCGGAGTCCGGAAACCCGGAACCCGTGCTTTTCTGCAAGAGCCTCGATTTCTTTGACCTTGGCCACTTCCACTTCCTTTCCCAGAGTAAAGTCCTCAAAACGTCCCTCAAGGGTGAGGACCATTGTCTCTGCCATACAGGCGTACGCCTTCCCCGGAGGATATCCGAAGTCCATGCCAAAATCCGGTTCCCCGGGAACGTCCACCACGCCTCCTTCGATGACCAGAACATCCCTCCTTGTTCTGGCCACCTCCTCGGCAATATTCCGGGGCCGGGAAACATCACAGATGACCGCTCTTTTTGCAATCCAAGACGGCTCAATAAGGTTCCCAATGGCTGAGGTCACCGTCAGAATCGCCCGGCATCCCCGGATGCCTTCCTCAACGTCCACAAACCCCCGGACTTCATAGGGGCTTATCTCCGCAACCTCCCGGCGAACCTTTTCAACCTTCTCGGGGTCCCGTCCCACCACCCGCACCCTTCTCCTTCGCTCGGCAAGGATGAGTGCACAGGCCCGTCCAATGGACCCTGTGGCTCCCACCACCGCGACCGTCTCCTTTTCAAGGTCGATATCAAGCTTCAAGCAGGCAAGCTCAAGAGCGGAAAGAGCCGTGGCGACAGTGTAGCTGTTTCCAGTCGTCACCGCAATGCGAAGGCCCTTTTTCACCGTGATGCCTCCATCTCCCGCCACAGAGGTAAAGGCCCCAAGGCCGATGATTTTTGCGCCCTTCTTCTCGGCAAGAAAGCCGCAACGGCGAATGCGGTCAGCCACAAAGGGGAAGGGATACTCAAGGAGTGCCCGGGGCGTCATGGGAAGCCCGATGAACCACCCCTCGATTTCCTTCCCGTTATACGCTGATCGTACCCCCCGGACATGCGAAAGAATGAAGGGGGGAATCCGGGAAGCCAGGTATTCCACCCACGAAGGTGGGAAGGGACGAAGGGGGAAGATATGGCGTTTGATATCTGCCACATCCATGGCGTGGATGATGAAGGCAAAGCTGTCCATACGCTCATTCCTCCCTGACGGCCTTCTTCAAAGCCTCAAGCATCGCAAGGGCGTTTTCCTCCATCTTTTTCTTAAGAAAAGCGTGAATGAGAGCCCCCACCAGGGGAATCCCAAGGTCATACTCAATCTCAAGCTCCACGCGGGTCAGAGATGGACTCTCCCCATGGAACCGCCAGATGCCCTCGTACTTTTTGAAGTCCCCCTCCAGGGTGAAAAAACGACACTCCTTTTTCGCGTCATCCCAGATATCCTTCTCCTTCCACTTCACCTCCCGTCCCTGGAATCTCCCCTTCCAGAAACTCTCCACCTCCTGTCCCTGGCGGGACAGAACCCTTACCTCTTCAAGATCCGGAAGGAAACGTGCCAGGGCCTCGATGTCCTTTGCCCGCTCGTACACCACCTCGACGTTCTCAGGGATATCAAGGGAAACTGCAATCCGCGCCACGCCCGGTTCCCTCCTTTACTTCACCCACGCACTTCCTGAACAATGGCCTGAACCTCCCCGAGGGCATCATGGAGCGCCGAAAGGACGGTATCTATCTCCTCGCGGGTTATGGTGAGGGGCGGCTCCAGACGAATGACCCTGGGGTTATTCAGGGTATAGACCACGAGAACCTTTCTCTGAGCCATCTCCATAGCGAGAAGTGATGCGGCATCGGCGTCGAAGAGCTCCACACCGATGAGCAACCCCAGCCCCCGCACCTCCTGAATGATTTCGGGGAATTCTCTCTGGAGTTCCTCAAGTTTCTCAAGGAGATACGCTCCCTTTGCCGCCGCCTGCGCAGGGATGTCCTCCTCCTGAAGCACCTTCAGGGTTTCGATGCCGGCGACACAGCTTAAGGGGTTTCCTCCCGTGGTGGAACTGTGGATTAAAGGATTGTCCTCAAAGACCTGCCAGATTTCCGCGGTACTCACAAAGGCCCCCAGAGGAACCACTCCTCCTCCAAGACCTTTGGCCAGGGTCATAATATCCGGAATCACCCCGTAGTGCTCACAGGCAAACATCTTCCCCGTTCTCCCAAGGCCGGTCTGGACCTCGTCAAGGATAAGGAGCGCACCTTTCCTCGTGCAGATTTCCCGTACCCCCTTGAGGTACTCAGGAGAGGGGAGAATCACCCCACCCTCACCCTGGATGGGCTCAAGAATCACCGCGGCAGTATCCTCGTCCACCGCTTGTTCCATGGCTTCAAGGTCGTTGAAAGGAACCTGCTCTGTCCCGGGAAGCAGGGGCTCGAAGGGTTTTTTGTAGACATCTCTTCCCGAAACGCTCAGGGCACCGAAGGTCTTCCCGTGGAATCCCCCCAGGGCCGAAACGAATTTCTTTCGCTTTGTGTACAGTCGGGCAAGCTTCAGAGCTCCTTCTACCGCTTCGGCACCACTGTTGCAGAAAAAGGAGTACTGGAGATTCCCGGGAGTGATGGCCGCAAGCATCTCCGCAAGATCAGCCTGGTGTTTGTTGAAGAGCGTCCGGCTCGAGAGAGGGAGGCGCCGGAGCTGTTCAATGACCCGTTCCACCACCCGGGGATGATTCCTTCCGACGTTGAAGACTCCAAATCCTCCAATACAGTCGATGTACGCCTCGCCGAAGATATCAAAAACCTTGGCTCCCTCACCCCTCCACTCCACAGTCGTGAGGTTGGCAAACTTGTAGAGCCTGGCAAGACCGGGATTCAGGTATTTCATGTACTTCTCAATGGTCTCTTCCACAATCTGCCGTTTCTCCTCCACACTCAGATTCTCCATGAGCCCACCTCCCCCAGGGCGACGATTCGCGGTCGTATTTTGAGTTCTCGCAGAAGGGCCAGATACTCCTCGGGTGCAATATCCTCGGGACGCTTCTCAAGCAAAGCCACAAACATCGCCTGCAGGACATTGGTCCCGAAGGAACGACCTCCCATCTCCGGAGTGGTGGTGACAAGAAGGGCAACTCCCCGAGCTTTCAAATCTTCAATATCCGCAGGAGTCACGGTGTTGGTGAGCACCATTTTCCCAGGGAACCTTTCAGGCATGAATCGCCTGATATAGAGAAAATCTCCGGCCACGATGTCCGATCGTTCAAAGGCCCAGGGAAAACGGGGAGTAGTCCTCTCCTGTTCCTTTCCCGTGGGGTAGAGAACATCGATGGGCAGGCGCCGCAGCACAGGCATCATGAGTACCGAAAGAAACCTGAGAGTCCAGAGGCGCCGGAGGAAAATGGGAATTCCCAGAGCAAAGGGCATGTCCCCGATGAGGAGACGGCAACCCACCTGCCACAGCCCCTCGGCAAGGCCATACCGGTCCATGCCGCTCATAATAAGGGCCGTCTTTCCCCGAAGACGAAAGCCCTCCTCTTCGAGATAACGGGGGACCTCCCGTTCCCAGGTCTCCTTGAGCTCGCCACCGTCGACGATAGGGGTTTTCCGAAGCACCGAAACCAGACGGGCAACGTCCACTACTTCATACCGGTACTTCCCGGCCCGGAGGTAGAGGTCTGCACCTCCAAGACCAAGACAGTCGACCTGACCATCGAGCTCCTTGAGGAGTTCCACAAACCTCCTTTTATCCCCGTCAACACCGATCCGCTCCACGAGGAAATGGCAACCCAGAAGCTCAATTTCCACCCGGTGATTCCTCTTCGAAGAACCGAGGCTCACGCTCACGACTCTCTTCTTTTTCATCTCCATCGCCCTCGGGCTTCTCGAAAACTATCGCACCCTCGAGAACCACACCTGGCTCAAGCGCAGCACTCTGCACCATCACACACCCCACAACCCGGGCAGTCCTGCGGCACACCATTCTGAAAACCCTGGCAAACCCTCCAATCATTCCCCAGATCTCGGCGTCCCGCACCTCGACGAAACCGTCAACCCTTCCCCCTTCAAGAACCACAAGACGGGGACACTGGATGGAACCGTCAAACTCTCCCTCCACAATCAGCGTCCCCTCGCTCTTAAAGGACCCCCGGACTCTGGCCCGTTCGCCAACAATGGCCACTTCAGGCTGATGCTCAGGAACCGTTGAGTTCATGGATGATCCGCAACCCCTCAAGGGTCAGCACCGGGTTGAAAACGTCAATGAAATCGCAGTACCGGGCAAGGACCATTCCCCACCCTCCGGTGCCGATGACCCTGGCATGTTCTGCGAATTCCCGTTTCATCCGCTGCACAATCTCCCGGGCAAGACCTATGTATCCAAAGAATACCCCAGCGTGCATAGCTTCAACGGTGTTGCGGCCGATGCATCGCTCCGGAACCTCCACATCGATTCGAGGGAGCTTGGCGGTTTTCTCGTAAAGCGCCTCACAGGAAATGCCGATACCCGGCGCGATAGCTCCTCCCAGGTACTCCTTCTTTGCCGTCACCGCACAGAAGGTCGTCGCTGTCCCGAAGTCTACAATGACCAGGTCTCCCCCGTAGAGAGTGGAAGCAGCCACGGCGTTTACAATCCGATCGGCTCCCACTTCTTTGGCCTCAGCCCGAATAAAAAGTCCGGTTCTGACTCCAGGACCAACCACAAGGTAGGGCATGTTCCAGAGTCCGCTGAAGAGTTGCCGCAGGGCATCAAGAACAGGTGGTACGACACAGGAAATAACAACCCGGAAGAGTTCCTCCTTTGTGATTCCCTGTTCCTCCATGAGCGACCGGAAGATAAAACCCCACTCATCGGCAGTACGGCGTGAAGACGTCGATACCCGCCAGTGTGCAAGGAGCCTCCGGTCGCTGTAGACACCAAAGGTCGTGTGGGTGTTCCCGACGTCAATGACGAGAATCGAAATCGAGCCTCACCACCTTCCTGAGCACCCGGACAATGGGGAGAACCACAAGGGCCGAAAGGAGCAGCTCAAGCGTCCCGTTGAGGAGGAAAACAGGAACAACCTGTACAAAACGGAAATACCCCATGAGCACCATGAGACCCAGAACGCCCACGGTGTTCGTCGCCGTCCCGGCAAGGCTTGCCACCACAACCCCAAAATCCCTCTTCCCCAAAAGCTTCCAGACATAAAAGGCCACAACTCCGATGAGAAGCCTTGGTACAAAGCATGCCAAAAAGTTCCCCAGAAAGAGGTGCATGGTAAAAACCGCCAGGATGCACCCCACCAGGGCCCCCACCAGAGGTCCACCCACAATCCCTCCTATTATAGCAGGAATATGCATGGTTGTGGCATAGGTGGAGAGATTGGGGACGGGGATGAGCCCAAGAGGCGTCAGGCTGAGAACAGCGGTAACCGCACCGAGGATACCGGCAAAGAGGAAACGACGGTACTGAATAACCACAGATACCACCTCCGTTCCAGTTCCGGAAGAGATACCAGACGGAAGATAAGAGACCTTCTGTCTCGCTGCCTCTCCGGTCAGCGGCTGCCAGACTTATTGTACCACACAGGCAGGGATACCACAGAGGGAGGAAGCCTTTTTCACCGAGTTCGTGGTGGCCTCAGCAATGGCGTGGTAAATCCCCTCCACAAGGAGCAGGTAGTTCCTGGGAGCTATTCTTCCAAAAGCAACAAGGAAAAGGGTATCCCCATCGTAAAGCGTTCCGAAGGGGCGGATACATGCAGCGAGTGCCGAGTGGACCACCGGCACCAAAGAAAGGAGCTCCTCTCGGGAGAGCAGAAGCTCAAAGACCACCACCGCCAGAGTGGTGTTCAGAAAAGGGGGCGTCGAAAGAGGTCCTTCTTTCCCGCGGGAACCCGCAAGGCGAATGCCTGAAGCAGGGTCATAGACATCCCCAAGACAGTTCGTCACCACAAACGCCCAGATGGCGCCCTCAGAAACCCTCGCCTCACCCGCTCCAAACCCCCCTTTCATTGCCCAGGGCATCCCGTACATCTTCCCCACCGTGGCTCCCGTTCCCACCCCAACGGTTCCCTCCCTTGTCCTGCAGTCCGCCAAAGACGCAGCTTCATACCCCCACTCGGCTTCGGGAAAGGCTACCTCTCCAACCTCAAGGTCGTAAATCACCGCCTGAGCGACAATGGGAATACGGGCGACCCTCGTGGCAAAACCCCTTTTCCGCTCCCGAAGAAAGGTCACCACGCCTTCAGCACAGCGAAGCCCCAGGGCACTGCCTCCGCTGAGCACGATGGCATCCACACCCTGGACAAGGCGGCCCGGAAAAAGGGCGGGAAGCTCACGACCTCCAGGAGCGCCACCGCAAACCGAGGCCACTGCCACGTTAGGAACATCAAAGAGAAACACCGTGCACCCTGTGGCCAGCCGAAAATCTTCCCGGTGTCCGATGCGAAATCCAGAGAACTCCATGGTGTTCAGGAGAGCTTTCTCCCGCAGTAGGGGCAGAGGCGAAAATCGGGCGAGACCTTTTTCCCACAGGAGGGACAGACACCCGCTTCATGGGCTTCTTCTTCGGGCACGTACGAGGCTTTTGCTCTGGCCAATTCCTGCTGCCACGTGGGAACATCCACCATACTGTCAAAATAGAGGGTGTGCTCCCTGTCCCACTCATCGACATAGCGAACCCCAAGGTAAAGGGGCATCCGGCTCAGGCGGTGGAAGCGGAAGAGTCGGGGGCCAAACTCGGTGGTAACCATGTCCTTCTCGGGCACGGCTTCAAAACCCCGGATACGGTGGAGGGGAATACGAAACACCACCTTCTCAAAAGGTGGGGAGAAACCAAAGATGTTCGGTCCTTTTTCGAAATTCTCAAACCAGAGGCTCTTGGACATGAGGAACAGGAGGCCATCCGTCGCATTGGCGAAGCGAGGATGGCCTCCGATGTAGCGGGCAAAGCTTGAGAGAAGACGGGTCTCGCCAAACTCCTGTTCCTTCTCCTGCCAGAACTCTACAACCGAAACCTGGGTGCCCCGCTTCCTCGTCCCCCACAAAAGCCCCACAAGAAGCAGGACACCAACAATGAGGAGATAACCGAAAAAATTCATGATGTACCCTTGTTCTCGGAAGAGGAAGCGCTTGAGCCGCCACAGGTTGCACAGCTTGTTGCCGTGCAGGAACTGCAACTTGAGCTTGAAGAGGAACTGCTTGAACGGTAATCAGTGCTGTAAAAGCCACTGCCCTTGAAAACAAGGCCGACGTTTTTGCTGAAGAGCCGCTTGACCCTGCCCTTGCAGAATGGGCACTGGGCCACGGGCTTGTCGTGGAACGACTGCCACTCCTCAAAAACTTTCCCGCACTCAGTGCACTGGTACTCGTAGATGGGCATCGCCATCACCCCCATGAACGAGTTGCCCGGTGAGAGCGCTCTCACCGGGCAACCCTCCCTCTCCTATTATACTCCTCAGTATTCTGGCGCAGGCGGTACGCTGGACTCTTTCTTTTCAGGAATCTCGGTGATGATGGATTCGGTGGTGAGCATGACGGAGGCAACGCTTGCCGCGTTCTGCAGCGCAGTACGGACAACCTTCACAGGGTCAATGATTCCTGCGGCGAACATATCCACGAATTCACCGGTAAGAGCATTGAAGCCCATGTTGGGGTTGTCGGCTGCTTTGATCCTCTCCACAATGACTGAACCTTCTTCGCCAGCATTCTCGGCGATGAGTTTGGCGGGTTCCTCAAGGGCTTTCTTCACAATCAGCGCACCGATACGTTCGTCGCCTTCAAGCTGGAGCTCATCAATGGCCGGGATGCACCGGATCAACGCCACGCCACCACCTGGGACAATGCCCTCTTCCACCGCTGCTCGGGTGGCATGGAGAGCATCCTCAACGCGAGCCTTCTTCTCTTTCATCTCGGCTTCAGTTGCTGCACCAACCCGGATGACCGCCACACCACCGGCAATCTTGGCAAGACGTTCCTGGAGTTTCTCCCGATCGTAGTCCGAAGTGGTCTCCTCAATCTGCTTCTTAATCTGGTTCATACGAGCAACAATGTTCTCGCGCTTTCCGGCACCTTCCACAATGGTGGTGTTCTCCTTGTCGATGACGACCTTCCTGGCCTGGCCAAGGTCCTCAATGGTGACGTTCTCAAGCTTAATACCCAGGTCTTCGGAGATGAACCGGCCTCCGGTGACGATGGCGATGTCCTCAAGCATGGCCTTCCGGCGATCACCAAAGCCAGGCGCCTTCACTGCGGCGCAGCTCAGCACACCCTTGAGCTTGTTGACGACAAGGGTTGCCAGCGCTTCTCCCTCAACGTCCTCGGCGATGATAAGAAGCGGTCTGCCTCTCTGCACGACTTTTTCAAGGAGTGGCAGAAGGTCCCGAACCGAAGAGATCTTCTTTTCGTAGATGAGGATGTACGGGTTCTCCAGCACGCACTCCATCCGCTCAGGATCGGTGATGAAGTACGGTGAGAGGTAACCACGGTCAAACTGCAATCCTTCAACGACCTCAAGGGTGGTCTCAAGGCCCTTGGCTTCTTCAACGGTGATGACGCCGTCTTTTCCGACTTTCTCCATGGCGTCGGCGATGATTTCACCGATGGACATGTCGTTATTTGCCGCAATAGAAGCAACCTGGGCGATTTCTTTGCGGTCGCTGACTTCCTTGGCCATGCTCTTGAGTTTTTTCACCACAGCATCCACAGCCTTGTCAATACCACGCTTGAGGAGCATGGGATTGGAACCCGCAGCGACATTCCGCAAACCTTCGCGGAAGATTGCTTCGGCAAGAACCGTGGCCGTAGTGGTTCCGTCTCCGGCAACATCACTCGTCTTCGAAGCCACTTCCTTGACGAGCTGAGCCCCCACATTCTCGTTGGGGTCCTTGAGTTCGATCTCCTTCGCCACCGTGACCCCGTCTTTAGTGATGGTGGGAGACCCGAACTTCTTCTCTATGACCACATTTCGACCTTTCGGACCAAGGGTCACCTTCACTGCATCGGCAAGGGTTTTGACACCACGCAAGATTGCCTGTCGTGCTTCTTCCTGGAAGAGAATCTGCTTAGCCATAACCGCCTACCCCCTTTCTCTCATTCCTCAATGATTCCCAGGATATCGTCCTCACGCATGATGAGGTATTCTTCTTCGTCAATTTTCACCTCAGTCCCGGCGTATTTTCCAAAGAGTACCCGATCACCCTCTTTCACTTCAAGGGGTCTGCGATTACCGTTCTCGTCCACTTTTCCGGTTCCTACTGCAATCACCCGGCCTTGCTGTGGTTTCTCCTTTGCCGTATCAGGAAGGATGATACCCCCTTTACGCACTTCTTCCTCTTCAACCCGCTTGACCAGAACCCGATCTCCAAGTGGTTTAATCTTCATGGTGCTCACCCCTTTCCTTGAGATGTTTTTCCAACGCGCGACCTCTATTGTACTCCGTTTTTGGAGAATTGCAAGGGGAGGACAATATCAGTCAAGGTCAGTTTTTTGTCAATTTGACCAAAAAATCTCCTTCGTTTCTGTAAATATGACAAAACACCTTCAAAAACCTTGCCAAAAAGTCAAAAACTTTTTCAGGTCTTCTGGGGAGTTTCCTCATCGAGATGGTACTCCTCAATTTTCCGGTAGAGTGTACGGAGGCTGATGCCGAGCGCCTGAGCAGTTCTGGTCTTGTTGAAACGATGGGCCTTAAGGGTCTCCCGGATAAGGAGCTTCTCCACCTCTTTAAGAGGTGTTCCAAGGCGAATACCAATGACCCCCTCCCGGAGGAGATTCCCCCTCCGAATGTGTTCGGGAATGTCCTCGGGGGTGAGAACATCGCTCTGAGAGAGAATGACCATGCCTTCCAGGGTGTTCTTCAGCTCCACCACGTTTCCTGGCCAATCGTACTCGATGAGAATTTTCAGCGCTTCCCGGTCGATACGGACAGGTCCTCGGCCGGTTTCCTCAGCAATGTCCCGGAGGAACTGATCCACAAGGAAAGGAATGTCTTCCTTCCGTTCCCGGAGAGGAGGGATCTCGATTTTGATGACGCTCAGAAAGTAGTAGAGGTCATTCCGGAAGGCCCCCTGGGTCACTCTCTCCTCAAGGGGAATTTCCGAAGAAGCGATGATGCGAACATTTCCTCCTCTTCCCCCAAAACGGTGTTCCTCAAGAAATTCCAGAAGCTCGGCCTGAAAAGGCAGAGCAAGGAGGTGAATGTCCTCAAAGTACAGGGTCCCTTCCTCAATCCGCAGGATGTCTCCCTGGAAAAGCCCCTGAAGCGTTGCCCCGCAGAGTATCCTCACGAAGGGCTTCTCTTCTCCAAAGGCGTAGCGATGAATTGCCCGGGCCACCATCTCCTTCCCGGTCCCTTGCTCTCCCACAAGGAGCACCGGGCGCTTCACCTGGGATACCTGGAGAATGAGATTGAAAATCCGCTGCATTTTCTCCGAAACCCCAGTGATTCCGGCAAAGGAGAACCGGTGAGTGAACTTCCGCCGCAGGTCCTTGTTCTCCTCAAGGAGCGTCAGGTGGTCATCGGCCCGTCGGACGACTGAAAGTATGCGTGAAGGAGTAAAGGGAGGAGAAAGGTACTCATACACCCCTTTCGCCAAAAGTTCGCGAACCCGGGATGGGTTTTCTTCTCCTCCGGTAACAACGACCACCATATCCGGAAACCTCTGCCGGGCGAAGGCCAGAAGCTCAAAGCTGTTTTCGCTCAGAACCTCCTCTTCAACAAGCATGATGTCAATCTCTTCCTTTTCCAGACAGTTGAGCGCCAGGCTCCGGTTCCAGACCGCGATGACGTAGTATCCTTCGTCACGCAGGAGGTTCTCCCATCGTTCCCGAAGAAGGGCATCGTCTTCGATGAGCAGTACCTTTCGAGGTAGCCTCATAAAGTCAGCGGACTTCCCTCCTCAGCAGAACGCTGAGCGCTCAGTGCAACCCGAAGGGCGAGGATGGCTTCTTCAGAAGTTCCCCGAGCTGGGGGTGTACCTCCCTCCACGCATCCCAGGAAATACCGGAGCTCTGCAAGATAGGGATCTTCACTCTGTACGGCAATCTCCCGTTTCTTCTCCCCCTTTCGGTACAGTACAAGAGGGTTGACCTGCCCGCGCTCTTCAATGTTCACCCCGGCACGGAACGACCACTCCAGAACTCCCTCGTCGCCAAGAATCCGGAACCCACAGGTGAAGGGGAAATCTCCCTGCATCATCCATCCTCCCTGGACTGTAGCCAAGGCCCCGCTGTCATACTGGATCTGCGTCGTGATGTGGTCAAGAGAACCCTTTTCCGAGCGAAGGCCCCGGGCGAACACCTCTTTTGGTTGTCCCAAAAGCCAGTTCACGTAATCGAGGTCATGGATGTGGAGGTCGAGAGACGCCCCACCGCTTAAGCGGGGATCGAGAATCCAGCCCCCCACCGACCAGACGGGTGTCACCGCAAGGCGAAAGGCCTCTACAAAGAGAACCTTCCCACAGGCACCCCCTTCAAGGAGCTCCTTCGCCTTCACGTACTCACCCCAGAAACGGAGGACGTGCCCCACCATGAGGTAGACTCCGTTCCTCGCACAGATGTCCTGCATAGCCAGCGCATCCTCAACCGTTAGGGCGATGGGCTTTTCACAGAAAACGTGTTTCCCCGCATTGGCAGCCATCTCCGTGTACTCCCGATGGAGGAAGGTGGGAAGGCATATATCCACAATGTCGACCTCTTCTCTCTCAAGCAGCATACGGAACGAATCGTAGTGGGGAAGGTGGTACCTCTCCTGGAACTCCCGGGCCTTCTCGGGGCGAACCTCAAAAAAGGCGCACACCTCCGCCCCCTCAATTTTTCGCCACGCTTCCACGTGTACAGAGGCAATGAACCCTGCTCCCAGAATCGCCACACGCTTCACCGCGCGCCGCCTCCTCTCTCGATTTCTTCAACTCTCCTGAGGTACTTCTCGTACACGCATTTCGGACGGGGGTCAAAGGCAAGGTACACCTCAAGGAAAAACCCATTCCGGAATTCCCGTTCTTTCCTTGCTGCAAGCAATCCCTCCACAATCCTGGCCTGCGTCCTGAACTCCCGCATCGCCTCCTGAACGCGTTCCTCTGCCTCAGAAGGAGCGAGAAGCGCCCGGTTTGCCCGAACACCGAGGTCATCTCCCGCGCAGAGGGCATCGTCGAAGGCAAAATCGCTCCACACCGCATACTGGAGGACTGACCGTACCGGAGCACTCTCTCCCCAGTCGGCCATAACCGGATCACCCACCTGGGGTGCATCAAAGGCGCCAACCATGAAGACCGCGGTGTGGTCAAGGTGTTCCCTGTGCCCGTTGGGAAGAACCACCCGGGTGGTCCGGAGACGGCGAAGGAGGGGAATAACCTTTTTCACCGTTCCCTCTTCTCCACCTGGGAGCTTCCAGCCGATGAAAGGCCAGACGCTGTAGTCATCGTACTCCAGACGGTAAATGCGTTCCGGAGGGATGCCCACCTTTTCATAGGCTCGAGTGGTTTCCCGGGCTCGCAGGGCAGTGATGACGTTTTTGTGCTCGATGACGCTGTATCCCCCTGAGCCGTTGCAGAACACCACGATATATACCTCCCCCCCAAAGAGAGGAACCGCCTGGAGGAGGTACCCCGCTCCAAGGAGCGCGTCATCGTCATGAGGCGAGAAAATCACCACCCGTTCATTTCCCTCCTGCCATCCCGGGAAAAGGAGGTCCAAAGAGGGGCTTTTCTGACGCCTCCGGAGGTCAAAGACCATGAATTCTTCTCGCTTCACCAGTATCCCCCCTCTTCAAGAATTCTCCGAAGATACTGAAAGGACCGCTGAACCGCCACATCCACAAAAGAACAGGGATGTTCGAAGCGTCCATCAAATTCGATTTCCACGCTCAGGGGAATGTCTTTCTGACCTTCCCACAGAATCCGGAAAATGGTCGAGAAATCCACCATTCCATCTCCCAGGGGTGGGAAATCCCACACCCTGTACCCACCCCGCTTGTCCTTCAAGTGCATGTGGACAACCCAGGGAAGACAGACCCGAAGGTCATCCTCAGGGCGGACGTTTCCGTAAAAAAGGGCGTTGCCCGTATCGTAGTTGATGCCCACCCGGGGAAGCTGCACCTTTTCAAGGAGCTCCCGGAGCTTTCTCCCAGAGGAAAAGACGTCTCCATGAACCTCGAGCGCCAGAAACACGTCACATCGTTCAGCCTCCCGGGAGAGCCACTCCAGGTGCTTTCTCAGAAGGTCCTCATCCTCTTCCCGATCCACCGTTCCGGTATTGACCACCCTCGCCCCAAGCTCCCGGGCACACCGGAGAGCAGAGACAAGATACGCACATCCTTCTTCCGTCGCCAGATTGGAATGGGCACTGAGGCTGAGGACAGAAAGCCCAAAATGGGCAAGTTTTTGTCGGAGCTTTCTGAGATCCTCTTCTCCCGCCTGGTCGCACCGGAAGTGGAGCGTCCAGTCGGGCACACAGGAGAGTTCAACATACCGGAACCCCGCCTGTGCAATACCTTCAAGGGCCTCCTCAAGAGAGAACCCGTGGTATGTGTTCGTTGAGACTGCAAGCCACTGGAACATCGCCATCTACAGACTCAGAAAGAGAGCAGGATGTGCCAGATAAAAAGCCAGGGCCAGTACTCGATCCTCTCCCAGATCTCCCGAATGAGCCTTTCGTCCCCCTGGACCACTGGAAAGTACGCCTTTGCCTCCTCCCAGGTCATGCACACTCCAGGATGCCCCAGAGCAAGGAAATCCTTCTGCACGAGTCTCCCTCCTAATACTGCCCGTATTCACGGGTGAACTCGGTCATGGCCCGGACGTTCTCAATCTTAGCGTCGTCCTGAATAATCGCCCCCGCATCCATGATGTATCCCCCATCCCGGGCCACTCCATCGATGAGCCTCTTGCAGTATGCCCGGACCTCCTCTGGCGTTCCCAGAGCGAGGAGGTCGTTGGGAAGCCCACCGCTTAAACAGAATCTGTCTCCCAGAACGCGGTGAATCCTGAAAATATCCCCCTTATCCACATGGTACACGATGCTCCCCGGAGGGAGCTCCCGAAAAGCCTCCAGGTGGTAATCCCAGTTGCCCTCAGCGTAAAACAGCACCTGGTGCCCCCGTTTCCAGAGTTCTTCAACAATCGGCTTCACCGTAGGCCAGTAAATTTTGCGAAAATGCTCGGGATTGATGAAGGGGACACACCCCCGGTGCATCCAGAAAGCAATGGGGACGTTCTTCGCAGGATCCGCACCGTCAAGGGCGATACGGAAAAGGTGGGGCATGAGGGCCTCACAGGCCGCCAGAACCTTTTCCGGTCGTGCGTGGAGATCACTCACCAGGCCGTAGTACCCCCGGAGTTTGTCGGCAAGGATATCCAGGGGGGCTTTCAGCATTCCGCTGATTGCGGCTACCGTTCCGCAGCGAGTGCGGAGCTCCTGAACCAGGCCCCCCAGGGCGTTGAAGTACTCCATCATAGCCATGCCACCCTTCAAAAGGGCAAGGTTGTGCTCCACAGTGACCTTCTCTAAAGGAGGTTTGATGAAATTCGACACTCTTGGAAGCCAGACGTTGAGGAGGTAGTCAGTGGGATCGGCAATGAGGAGGTCGTATTCGTCAGGACGCATGAAGGCGTATTCTTCAGGAGGCTCCTTGTACTGAAATGCCACGTTCTCTGGAAGGTCAAGCCCCGGAATCCCGTAGTACTTGAGCCCTACGGCCTGCACAAGGCCAGTCCAAACGTAAATCATGTTTGGCACAACCGCATCCCAGTCGAAATCCTCAGCGCAACGGAGACAGGCTTCGAAGGCCACCCGGTAGTCGTGGGTTGCCGCCTGAATGCTCACCCCAGCGTACTTTGCCACGAATTCAGCAACAAAGGGGCGGATGGGAACCATATCGGGCTTGCCGTTGCGGAGGGCAGTGGTGTACCGCTTCAGGCGAGCCTGGTAGCGTTCCTCCTGGGTCACTTCTCTCTCCCTCCTTGAATGGTTTCCTGAAGGTAGTATACCAGAAAGCGCTCCCGGGTGTTCATTTACGCCCGCACCACCTTCCCCCCAGGGATTTCCTGGACGAGCCCTTTCATCTCCAGTGCCAGGAGCACTTGGAAAAACTCTCCTTCTCCCCAGCCGGTACGTTCCAGGAGCTCTTCCTTGAAAACCCCCACGTGGTCGATGTACGAAAAAAGCAGCGCCTCCTTTTCGGAAAGGAAGTCACCCACTCCGGCAGATGTCTCGGATACCGGAATCGAGAACCCGAAAGCCTCCAGAATGTCCTCAACCCGCTGTACTGGTCTTGCCCCCTGGGCAATCAGGGCGTTAGTTCCTTCACTCTGGGGAGAAAAGATGGGACCAGGAACGGCGAAAACCTCCCGCCCCATTTCCAAGGCAAAGTCCACGGTGATAAGCGCACCGCTTTTTCTCGGAGCCTCAACAACGAGAACCCCGCGGCTCAGGCCACTGATAATTCTGTTCCGGAGGGGGAAATGCTCCGGACGGGGTCCGAAACCCGGCGGGTACTCGCTCACCAGCGCTCCTCCCCGACAAACAATCTCCCGGGCAAGGGGGAGGTGCGCTGCAGGGTAAATTCGGCGAAGACCACTTCCCAAAACCGCGATGGTGGGACATCCCTCCTCCACAACGGCCCTCTGCGCCTCTCCATCAATACCCACAGCAAGGCCGCTCACCACAATCCATCCCGCTTTTGCCAGTTCCCGGGCGAAAAAGCGAGCAGCCTTCACTCCATAGGGTGTGGGACGACGCGTGCCCACAATGGCGATGTACTTCTCGTGCGCGCAGAAGGAGAACTCCCCCTCAACATAGAGGAGGAAAGGAGGATTGGAAAGGCTCCGCAGAAGAGCAGGATATGCAGGGCTATCCCAGGGAATCACAGCAATGCCTTCCCGAATAGTGGCGCTATAGAGCTCGTGGGGCGAAAGCATCTTGCGAGCAGCAACAATACCCTGGGCAAGGCGCTCTCCCACCACCTCCCGGAGGGCCTCAAAGGGTGCTTCCCACGAAGCAGCAGCGTTCCCGAAAGTGCTCAGGAGCTTCCGAAAACGCACCGGACCGATACCTCGAACGTGGCTGAAAGCCACCCAGAAAGGGAGATCATCGCTCATAGCCTGTTCTGCCGGTCCAGGAAACGGTATTGAATGGCCTCGGCAATATGGGAAACCTCAATGCGTGCCTTCCCCTCAAGATCGGCGATAGTGCGGGCAACCTTGAGAATCCGGTGATATGCCCGGGCACTGAGGGAAAGACTTTTCAGAGAGGCTTCGAGGAAACGCTTTGCCTCCTGAGAGAGTTCGCAGAACCGCTTGATGTGGCGGGACTTCATTTCACCGTTAAGCAGGATGCCCTCACCCCGAAACCGCTCCTTCTGGATTTCCCGAGCCCGCTTCACTCTTTCCCGTACCACCCCGGAGGACTCCTCTTCCCGCTCCGAGAGGAGTTCGTGTACCCCAAGACGGGGAATCTCAACCTGGAGGTCAATCCGGTCAAGGAGAGGCCCCGAGAGCTTGCTCCGGTACCGGAGAATCTGCTGGTACGAACAGGTACAGGGGCGTTCCGTATCTCCCAGGTATCCGCAGGGACAGGGGTTGCACGCCAGCACAAGAAGGAAGCGGGCCGGGTAGGTCACGGTGGCGTTGACCCGGCTCACGGTAATCTTCCCGGTCTCCAGAGGTTCCCGAAGGGCCTCAAGGACATTGCGGCGGAACTCCAGAACCTCGTCGAGGAAGAGTACCCCATGGTGGGCAAGACTGATTTCCCCCGGTCGAGGCCACTGCCCCCCGCCAATAAGGGCAACATCAGACACCGTATGGTGAGGCGCCCGGAAGGGAGGAACGGTGACGAACGGGTGGTCCTCAGAGAGTAAACCGGCGACGCTATGGATTTTCGTGACCTCAATAGCCTGTTCCACAGTGAGAGGAGGAAGCAGTGAGGGGAGTTTTCGGGCCAGCATGGTCTTACCCGAGCCAGGTGGTCCGATGAACAGGAGATGGTGCCCTCCTGAGGCAGCAATTTCCAGTGCCCGCTTCCCCTGTCTCTGACCTTTGATCTCTGCAAGGTCCTCGTCAAAGGACGGAGAAGCAAGGTATTCTTCCCAGGACCGCTTCAGGGGCCTGAGTGTTCGCTGGCCTTCAAGGAAATCGCAAACTTCACGGAGCGTACGAAAACCAAACACGTCGACACCTTCCACCACGGCGCTCTCTTGAGCGTTGACCAGGGGGAGGAGCATCCGGTACGGCTTCCCCTGGAGGGAGAGAAAGTGGGCCACAGGGAAAACCCCGTTGACCGGTCTGAGCTCTCCGGAAAGGGAGAGCTCCCCCAGGGCAACGGTTCCCTCTAAAAGAGAATGGAGTTGCTTTGTGGCAAGAAGGATCCCCAGGGCAATTGGAAGGTCGAAGTCGCTGCCCGTCTTTTTCAGAAATGCCGGAGCGAGGTTCACGGTCACCCTCTGAGGGGGAAAGGCAAAACCGCTATTCTTTAGAGCACTCCGGACCCGTTCCCGGGCTTCCTGAACTGCGGTGTCAGGCAACCCCACGATGTGGAAGGAGGGCAGCCCTGCACCAACGTCGACCTCGACTTCTACGAACCGAGCGTCAATGCCAAAACTCGTTGCGCTGAGTACCCGCGCCAGCACCGTTCTCGCCTCCTCAGAAGGCTGAAGGATAGTGGGAAATTCTGGGCTTTTTTCCCTCAAGATGTACCGTGATGACGTCAAAGCGAAAAGCGGTATCTTCGGGATTGTACCCATGCTGCGTGAGGTAGAAGAGGGCACTGCGCCGGATACGTTCCTGCTTCCCCTCGGTAATAGCCTCTTCCGGAAGTCCTGCTCTGGTGCTTTCCCTGGTTTTCACCTCGATGAACACCAGGCATGCTCCCTTTCGGGCGATAAGGTCGATCTCCCCAAAGGGAGAACGAAAATTCTTTTCCAGAATCTCCGCTTTGAAGACGGTTCGTAACCACCGCTCCGCCAGGGTTTCACCGTGTGTGCCTTTCCTTCGCCTCTCCAAACCGCCCACAGAAAGACCTCCGGTGACATGGAGCAAGGCCAAACGCCCGAATGCGTTCAAAATGCAACGCTGTCCCGTAGCCTTTGTGCTGGGAGAACCCGTATTCCGGGAAAAGCGGGTCGTACCACTCCTCCATGATGCTGTCCCTCACAACCTTGGCTACCAAAGCGGCGCAGGCCACGGCGAGACTCTGTTTTTCAGCCCTGGGGAGAGAGAGCACTGGGGTGAAGGACCAGGGAAGGCGCACCCAGTCCACAACGAGATACTCGAAACGTCCTGCGGCAATTGCCCGCCACGCCGCCTCGTACAGTGCAAACTCATTGGCCTTCTGGATACCCACAAGGTCGATCCACCGCTCGCTCACAATGCTCAGACCAATGGCCACCGCTTCGCGACAGATGACCTCAAAAAGCGCTCTTCGCCTTGCCGGGGAAACATGTTTGGAATCCGGAACGCTCTGGAGGGGGAAAGAAGGAGAGAGGACCACGCAGCCCGCCACGAGAGGCCCCGCCAGAGGCCCCCGGCCGGCTTCATCCACACCACCAACGTGATGGTAGCCTGATCTCCACAGTCTGTGTTCGATGAAATCAGCGGAGGATGCGGACACGATGGGGTGGCCAGTAGACGAGAAAGGCTCTGCCTAAGATATTCTTTCGGGGAACATACCCCCAGAAACGGCTATCGTCACTGTTTTCGCTGTTGTCTCCCAGGACAAAGTAATGTCCTTCCGGAACGACCCTTTCTCCCTGACCGTAGTACCCGGCACTGTAGTAGGTCCGGTTGAAGAGTTCCCCCGAAAGGGGAACTCCGTTGATGAGTACTTTTCCTCCGGTAATCTCGACCCGCTCTCCCGGAAGACCGACGATGCGCTTGATAAGGTTCTTCCGGTTATCAATCGGGTACCGGAAAACGACAATGTCCCCTCGCTGCGGCTCGGTGAACCGGTAGAGGAACTTGGCCACAAGCACCCGTTCTCCTGGAACCAGGGTGGGCTCCATTGAGGTGCTCGGGATGTAGTACCCTTCCACCACAAAGTACCGAACAAGAAGGGCAATGACCAGAGCCCAGAGAACGGTTTCAACGAGTTCTCGCAAGGCGTTCTTCTTTTTAGACCTCGCGTCTTTCCTCAATACGCGACTCTTTGGCACTTTTCTTCCTCAGGTAGTAGAGCTTTGCCCGTCTGACCTTTCCGCGCCGCAGAATCTCAATGCGCTCAATCCGGGGAGAATAGAGAGGGAAGATGCGTTCCACACCAACGCCAAAGGATACCTTTCGTACCGTGAAGGTCCGGTTGACCCCGGAACCCCGTACCGCGATGACCAGACCCTCAAAGGGCTGAATGCGCTCTTTGTCTCCCTCGATGACCTTGAAGTGCACGCGTACGGTATCTCCAGGAGCGATTTCGGGGACCTCTGTGTCGTCTTTGATAAAGCTTCCTTCAACCGCTCGCAGGATCCTTGCTCTATCCATGGAAACCTCCTCCTCAGGCCAGAGAAAAATCTCGGAATACTATACCACGCCTCTTTCCCTTTCGCAAGGAGGATGGAGCGTGGGGTGCTGAAAAAGGTCCGGACGTACCCTTCTGGCTTTTTCCAGAGCCTTTTCTTTCCGCCACTTCTCGATAAGCGCATGGTTGCCGGAAAGCAGGACCTCAGGTACCGCCAGACCACAGAATACCCGGGGTCGGGTATACTGCGGCGGACCAAAAACCCACTCTGAGAAGGAATCGTACCGCAGGGATTCCTCATCCCCCAAAACTCCGGGGACAAGGCGCACTACCGCCTCCACGATGACGAGCGCGGGAAGCTCCCCTCCGGAGAGAACGTAGTCCCCAATGGAAATTTCCCGTGCCCCGGTAATCTCTATCACCCGCTCGTCAATGCCCTGGTAGCGACCGCAGAGAATGAGGAGGTGGTTCTTCGTCGCCAGTTCCCGGGCAATGCTTTGGGTGAACAGCTCCCCCTGAGGACTGGTGACGACCACCAGGGGCTGGCTCTGTGTGTACTCGCTGATGAAGCGCACGGCCCGAACCAGGGGTTCGGGTTTCAGGACCATGCCCGGGCCTCCCCCAAAGGGGTAGTCGTCAACCGTTCGGTAGCGATCCCGGGAGAAACTGCGCAGGTTGTGGACCTTGATGAACACCAATCCCTTTTCCTGGGCTTTTCCCAGGATGGAAGCGGCAAGGTACGGCCGGATGGCTTCGGGAAAGAGGGTGACGATGTCAATGCGAAGCTTCATTCCCAGAACCCCTCGGGGCAGGAAACTTCAAGAAGCCCCTCCTCAGGGCGGACAGCTACCACAAAGGCAGAAACAAAGGGCAGGAAGAACTCTCGTCCCTCAGCGTCTTTGACGAGGAGGTAATCGTAAAGCGCCATGGGGATAACCGCGTCCACCACGCCGCGGCGTGCGCCGCGTTCCCAAACCTCAAGACCCACGAGCTCAAAGTGGTAGAAATGGCCAGGGGGGAGAGGCGGAACATCCTCCCTGGGGATGGCAAGAAAGAGACTCCGGAGCATTTCCGCCTCCTGGCGCGAAGTGACCCCCCGGAAACGGAGGAGGAGGAAATTCCCGCGCCAGGCCACGTCCTCCACCACCCGCTCAACGAAGGTTCCCTGGGGAGAACCAACGAGAAACACCGCTCCCCGCACGAAACGCTCGGAAAAGTCCGTCAGCGGGAGTACCCGAACCCAGCCCCTCAACCCATGAGGTGCGGTGATTCTCCCCACGAAGACCCGCTCAACACGGCGAGGCACACAAGCCCCTCCCTATTCCAGAATCTCCACCACCGCTTTCGTTCCCCTCTTTGCCGAAGCAGCCTTGACGATGGTGCGGAGAGCCCGGGCTACTCTCCCCTGCTTGCCGATGATTTTCCCGGTGTCAGAGGGCGCCACCCGCACCTCGTACACGACCGATTTCTCTCCCTTCACTTCGGTTACGCTCACCTTCTCGGGTTCGTCGACAAGAGAACGAACCAGAAACTCCAAAAGCTCTTTCACTGGACTTCCGCTCCCTCGGGCTTCTTCGCCTTCTTCAAAAGCGCCCGAACCTTATCTGAAACCTGGGCACCCCGGGAAATCCAGTACTCGACACGATCCCACTTCACGGCCTCAAGAGGGGGCTCAGCAAGAGGCGAATAGGTGCCGAGGACCTCGAGGGGCTTTCCACTCCGGGCCTCCCGAGAGTCCGTCGCCACGATACGATACTGAGGGGTATGCCTTCTCCCAACACGAGCAAGACGGATCCGTACTGCCATGAATCGACACTCCTTTCTTTCAGAATCCAAAACCGAAAAATCCCTTTCTTTTGGCAAAGGGCAATGTATGTCCTTTTTTCATCTTTTTCCAGAGCTTGCGAATCTCCTCAAACTCTCTCAGGAGACGGTTGACCTCCTGAACGGTTGTCCCGCTTCCCTGGGCAATGCGCCGTTTCCGGGAGGCATTGATGATCCCAGGATTCCGGCGCTCTTCCCTGGTCATGGAGAGAATAATGGCCTCAGTACGCTTCAGGCTCCTCTCCCCATCAACCTGGGAGAGAGCTCCCCGGAGTGAAGCGGGAAGCATGTTCATGATGTCTTCGAAAGAACCAACCCGGCGAAGGCGACGGAGTTCCTCGAGGAAATCCTCAAGGGTGAACTCTTCCTTCGTCACCTGCTTCTCCAGCTTCTTCCGCTCTTCCTCGGTGATGGCTCGCTCGATTTTCTCAATGAGACTCAGGGTATCGCCCATGCCGAGGATGCGGCTGGCCATCCGCTCGGGATGGAAAACTTCAAGCTGATCGAGTTTTTCCCCGACTCCGATGAGTTTCACCGGCCAGCCGGTCTGCGCCACGATGGACAGCACCGCACCTCCACGAGCATCGGTGTCGACCTTGGTGAGGATGATGCCCGTGGGGTTCACCCATTCCCGGAACCTTTCGGCAACCCGGATGGCCTCCTGACCGGTTGTGGCATCAAGAACCAGGAGAGTCTCATGGAATTCTTCGCCCCGGGTGAGTTCCTGGAGTTCCCGGAGGAGCTCCTCCTCCACATGGAGCCGCCCTGCGGTATCCACCAAAACCACGTCCCTCCCTTTCTCCCGGGCATACCGGCGCGCCGCCTGGACAACCTCAAGGGGATGCCGCGCCGAAGGAAGGTCGAAGAAATCCAGTCCGGCCGAAGAGGCAAGAATCCTCAGTTGTTCCCGCGCTGCCGGTCGTCGCGTATCCGTGGAGGTCAGAACGGGCAAGTAGTGACGCTGCTTCAGGAAGAGCCCGAGTTTTCCGCATGTTGTTGTCTTTCCCGACCCCTGCAGACCCACAAGGAGGAAGAGCGCAGGAGTCACCGGGGGAACGTGGAGGTCTTTTGCCCCACCCCCGAGAATCTGCCGGATCTCGTCCCAGAGAATCTTTATGACCATCTCTGCAGGGGTGACGCTTTCCAACACCTCTCGCCCCACTGCCCGCTCCCGCACCCGGGCAATGAGGTCCTTCACCACCCGGTAGTGGACATCGGACTCAAGGAGCACGAGGCGCAAATCCCGCAGGGCCTCGTCGACTTCTTCCGCCGTGAGGCGGCCCTTCCCTCTGAGCTTTTTAAAAACCCCGGCAAACTTCTCCGCCAGCTGCTCAAACACGCGATCCACCACGCTCCTCAGAACACATAGATGATACCCGTGACCCCGGGGTGTGTCAAGGAAAGCCGTTACGAAACGATAGCACGGACAAATTCGCAGGCCTCAAAGGGGATGAGGTCCTCGATGCCTTCACCCACCCCGAGGTACTTCACAGGAAGGCCGAACTCCTTCCGGACTCGGAAGAGGATTCCCCCCTTGGCCTGGCTATCCCACTTTGTGAGAATAATCCCCGTGAGCGGCACCACCCGGGCAATAGACTCCACCTGGGCGAAGGCGTTCTGGCCAGCCAGGGCGTCAAGGACCAGGAGATGTTCCACCTGCTCCTCGGGAAGGAACCGGCGAATTACTCGGGACACTTTCTCGAGCTCTGCCAGGAGATTCCTGTTGACATGGGAACGCCCCGCAGTATCCACAATCGCCAGAGTTTCTTTCTCTTTGAGCGCCGACTGGAGGCCATCGTACACCACCGCTGCCGGGTCGGCTCCCTGAGCCCCCCGGAAGAATCGGCACCCTGCCCGACGCGCCCAGATTTCGAGTTGCTCATTCGCCGCCGCCCGGAAGGTGTCGGCGCTGATAAGGACCACTCGCTCTCCTTTCTCTCTGGCAAGGTAGGCGAGTTTCCCCGCGGTGGTGGTCTTACCCACACCGTTGATGCCCACAAGGAAGACAGCCTTGAGGGTTTCAGGCTGTGCCCGAGGGAAGAGCAGGTGTTCCCCCTCCTCGAAGAAGGCCACGAGTTTCCCATATAGCCACTCTTCCCAGCTCGTATCTTCCCGGGACCGTTCCTTCAAACGGCGAAATTCCTCGACAATCTCTGCCGCAAGTGCCGGGCCGATATCGGCACCGATGAGCATCTCTTCTAACTCCTCCCACTCCTCAGGCCGGACGCTTTTCTGAGACCAGAGTTCTTTCAGTCGCTCCTTGACCTCACCCGTAATACGCCCTATCCCCTGGAGCCATCGCTTCCACAGTCCCTTCTCCACGCTATCCTCCTCCCAGAGAAAACTCCTGTGCCTGTGCGATACCTTCGCAAAGGAGTACCCGAGACACCCCCGGCTCGCTCATGGTGACCCCAAGAATCCGATCCGCGACCTCCATAACCTCTTCCTTATGCGTCACCACCACAACCTGCCGGGATGCGGAAAACTCCCGGAGAACCTGAGCAAGAAGCACGCTGTTTGTATGATCGAGGTTAGCGTCAATTTCGTCGAAAAAGCACATCTTCGCCCCACCAGCCTCAAAGCAAGCGCAGAGAAAACACAGCGCCACCAGAGTCCGCTCTCCGCTTGAGAGCAACGCCATCCCCTGCTTTTTCTTCCCCGGAATCTGCACCTCAAGGTGAACGCCATCGTGAACGGCAAGAGAGGCTTCCCCCCTGGGGAACACCTGCTGAAAATACCGCCCAAAGGCTGCCTGGGCACTCTGGAGGAAGGAAAGAAAGGTCCGTTCCACTT
>APKF01000005.1 GCA_000353875.1 Candidatus Caldatribacterium californiense OP9-cSCG
TCCTGACGCATTGCCCACATCCCCACCTCCAGTGCCTCCCCATCCCGGAAAATTCGAATTTCCGAGAGCAAAACCAAAAATGGCATGAACTGCTCGCTGTGGCCAGCCCCAGGCAAGAAGACCCTCCTGCATGGCCTGGGAAAACTCCGGTGCAGTCCCCCAAAGGCCAACCTGCTCCCGCCTTTTTCGAATTCGCGAAAGACCCTCCCGAACTCGGGCAAGCGCCCAGAGGACCTCTTCCCGCTCCTGCACCAGCTTCTCCCTCTCGTTTTTTTTTCTGAAGCACATCCCTTTCAGTACTGGAGAGAAGACGCTCAAGCTGGGCAAGTTCCTGCTCAAGTTCCCGGACAAGCGTCTCAGTACGTTTCTTCTCCTGCACCATTCTCTCCAGAGAGGCTTCGCAGCGAGCAAGCTCTTCCCGGAGACCCTGCCATTCTTCCTTCCGGGCCTGCAGGATGCCTTCTTTCCCCTTTAGAAAATGCTCAATGACCGCTTCCGTCCTGTTCAAACGCTTCGTGCTCTCCGGCAAGACCGCACCAGAAGCCTGCACCCTTTCTTCAAGGCAGTGACTTTCTTCAAGAAACCTCACCATTTCCTCCTCAAGGGTAAGAAGGGTTCGCTTTCGCTCCCGAATCTGGGTGAGGAGCCGGTAAAGTTCCTGAAGGCCTTCGGTCACCCGGTGCC
>APKF01000006.1 GCA_000353875.1 Candidatus Caldatribacterium californiense OP9-cSCG
GCTCCCCCTTCTCCACCTCATGCGCTCCTCCCAGAGCGGAAAGGCGATGGAGCTCGCGCTCGCAGCGATCCTCCTCCGCTTCAAGCACTTCGAGTTTCTCCCCAAGCTGGGCGAGAAGCCTTTCAAGATACACCCTCTGGGCACCCTGCCACTGCCTTTCCCGCACAAGGTACGCCTTCTCCTTCTCCGCCCACTCAGCCACACGCTCTTTCTGGAAGGAGAGCTCCTTGAGGCGCTCCTGGAAACGCTTTGCCTTCTCCACCGTTTCCCGGAGTATCTGGGAGAGACGAGAAAGGCGTGTCCGCGCTTCATAAATTCCGCTGGCTTCCTCGAGCCACCGCAGACGCTCGAGAGGGCTCAAGTCGGCAAGGGCGTGGAGATCCCGGTTTGTGACAAAGCCAACCTCAAGACGGGTCAGAGAAAGACCCAGCTTTTGCAACTGCCGGCGAAGGTCCCCGAAACGCATCCGGGTACCCTGGAAAAAATACTCGGTTTCTCCAGAAGCAAAAGACCGTTTTTCAATCCGAAAAGGGGGTACTTCTTCCCCCACAAAGAGGAGCTCCACTGAGGCCATACCCACCGGCCGGTGGGCGGATGAACCGTGAAAGAGCACCTCTTTTCCCCCGGCACTGCGCACTTCCCTGCGGTCCCCCAGAACCCACCGCAGAGCGTCGAGGAGGTTGCTCTTCCCGGAGCCGTTGGGACCGACAACGACGTTGAGTCCCGGTACGAGGTCTACTGTTACAGGGTGGGCGAAAGACTTAAAACCCTGAAGAGTGATTTCCTTCAGATACATTGACCATCCCTGGAACTCCTGCTCTCTCCCATGATTCGTTCCCAAGCTCGCCGGGCTGCTTCCTGCTCTGCCCGCTTCTTGCTCTTTCCCTCGCCTCTCGCGACCACCCGCCCCTGGATCTTCACCACAACCTGGTACGAAGAGTTATCCCCCGCCGTGACAATTTCGTACTCTGGAAGACAGGAAAAGTACTGCAAGCACCACCGCTGGAGCAACCCCTTGTAATTGACCGAGAGAAAGGCGAATTCCACCCCTTCTTCGTTGCAGAAAATCTCTGAAAGGACTTCCCGGGTACGCTCGTACGAGAGAGAGTCCACAAAGATTGCCCCGGCTAAAGCCTCAAAGGCACTGGAGAGAATAGAATCCTTCTCCCGACCCCCACTGCGTTCTTCACCACGGCCAAGCTCGATGAACTGCTCAAGACCGATTTTCCGGGCCAGATACGCCAGACACTCTTCGCTTGCCCATTTCGCCTTCATAAGGGAGAGCCAGCTCCGGGGGCCGATCGTAGTTCTGGAAGAGGTAGTCAGCGATGAAAAGACCAATCACCGCATCTCCCAGCCACTCGAGTCGGTCGTTGCAGGCCCCGGCCTTGCCCTCCAGGGCTGATTTGTGCCGGAGCGCCGTGCGGAGAATTTCTGGATTCTGAAAAGAATACCGGATCCGCTTTTCTAACTCTGAGAGGTCCCTCTCCGGCGCAGGCATTGAAGAGCGTCAGCGGATCTTGGATTCGATGTACTCTACGGCTTCTCCAACGGTGGTGATTTTCTCTGCATCCTCGTCAGGAATTTCGATGTCAAACTCCTCCTCAAACGCCATGATGAGTTCCACGATGTCGAGGGAGTCCGCTCCCAGATCGTCGACGAAAGAAGCATCGGGAGTAACATCTTCCTCATCCACACCAAGCTGGTCCACGATGATTTCCTTCACCTTGGAGAAAACGTCCATACGCACACCTCCCAAAAGGTTTTTAAGCCATAAAGAGTCCACCATTGATGTGAATGGTACTGGCCCGTAATGTAACCAGCAGCCTAGGAAGACCAAAAAAGCGAACAAGCT
>APKF01000007.1 GCA_000353875.1 Candidatus Caldatribacterium californiense OP9-cSCG
AAACCAGGGGCAATGGCGTTGACAGTAATCCCAAGGGGTGCTACCTCCCGCGCCAGGGACTTGGTGAAGCCCAAAAGAGCAGCCTTTGCCGTGGCGTAGTTGGTTTGGCCAGCGTTTCCCATAACCCCCAGACCGAGGAGATGTTGATAATGCGGCCGTAGCGTTGCTTCATCATATACCGGAGAACCTCTTTGGTACAATTGTATGTCCCCTGGAGGCAAACATCAAGAACCGCCTTCCAGTCCTCATCCTTCATCCGGACAAAGAGAGCATCTCTGGTAATACCGGCATTATTCACCAGAATGTCGATGTGCCCCCATCTTGCGATGATGTCCTCCACCATTGCCCGGATCTCCTCCCGCACCGTCACATCAGCCACATACCCCTGAGCCTCTATGCCCTCCTGGCGCAGAGCCTCAACGGTCTCACGGAGTTCCTCTTCAGACCCAATGTCGTTCAGCGCTACGAAAGCCCCACCAAGCCCAAGGGTTCTTGCAATGGCAAAGCCAATCCCTCTCCGGGCACCGGTCACAAGTGCAACCTTCCCTGTAAAGCTCATCGTACTTCCCTCACCTCACTCACAGCAATCTGCAAACGCCTGGGGGAAAAGGTCGGGAAAACAGAAACTTCAGGATGTTCCCGTTCAAAGAGCTTCGAAAGCACCATCC
>APKF01000008.1 GCA_000353875.1 Candidatus Caldatribacterium californiense OP9-cSCG
CACAAAGGAACGTCCATGATATCCTTCCAGCGAACCGGCGCAACGAGCTGCTCCACAAGAGGTCCCGAATCCTTCCTGGATCGCGCTCAAAGGCAGCCGTCACGTTGCTCAGGTAGGGATACCGAGGCGGACGGATGGTGACTCCCTCAAGGACCCGGGCAAAGGCTTCCCGAGCTTTCTCCATGAAACTGGAATGGAATGGAGCGCTCACGCGGAGCTCCACGGCTTTCTTTCCCCGCCTGCCAACCTCCTCAAGGACCCAGGGAAGCAATGATTTTTCCAGAGAAAGTACAACCTGGTCCGAGGAGTTAATGTTGGCGATTTCGACCCTCCCCTTTTCCTTGAGCATATCCACCATCCCCCGGACTTCTGGCAGGGAGAGACCCAGGACGGCCACCATGGTCCCCTCCCCCAAGGGAGAGGCTTCCTGCATGATTTCCCCACGCCGCCGCACCAGGTACACAGCCTCGTCGAAATCGAAACTCCCCGCGCAAAAAAGCGCCGAATACTCCCCGAGGCTGTGTCCTGCCACCACGTCGGGAACAAGGGGGATTTTCTGCAAAAGGAACGCGCTGAAAGTGAGAATAGCTGGCTGGCTGTTCTTCGTAAGGTTCAGTTCCTCTTCAGGCCCTTCAAGGCTCAGCCGGAGCAGATCAACCCCACAGATGCGGCTGGCCTGGCCGAAGAGTTCCTCCACCAGAGGGGCATCCTCTTCAAGCCACTCTCGCAGCATGCCCACCTTCTGAGAACCTTGACCTGGAAAGAGGAAGGCCACCTTCATGAATCCCCCACCCGCTTCAGTCGCTCGAGGGTTGCCCAGAATTCCTGCATGATGTCCTCTATGACCTTCCGGACGGGTTTAAGGTCACGAATGAGACCCGCCACCTGACCGCACATAACGGACCCCTCTTCCACATTCCCACAAACTGCAGCCTCCCTCAGCTTCCCCACCCCAAGGGCCTCCACAACCTCCCGGGGGGCACCGCTGAATTCGAGCTCCTCGAATTTCCGGGTGAGGCGATTCCTGAGACACCGCACCGGGTGACCGGTAGAAAGGCCGGTGACGACCGTTGAGCGATCGTGGGCCTTGAGGATTGCCTCCTTGTACGCCGGGTGGACCTCACATTCCTCAGTACAGATAAAACGTGTCCCAAGCTGCACCCCTTCCGCTCCAAGGGCAAAGCAGGCTGCCATACCCCGTCCATCGCCAATGCCTCCTGCTGCGATGACCGGGACCCGAACGGCATCCACCACCTGAGGCACAAGACACAGGGTGCTCACCTCTCCCACGTGACCACCCGACTCGTTCCCCTCGGCGATGACGGCCTGGACACCATACCGCTCAAGCCTCTTGGCCAGAGCAACAGAGGCTACAACGGGAATGAGGACAATTCCCAGGCGGGCGAACTCCTCCACCAGAGGACCGGGATTCCCCG
>APKF01000009.1 GCA_000353875.1 Candidatus Caldatribacterium californiense OP9-cSCG
ACCCGTATCTGGTCCTCAATGTGGGGAGAAAGGAGCATAAGGTTCACCCCAAAGGGTCGATCCGTAAGGGAACGAACACGTCGGATCTCCTCCCGGAGTTCCTCTCCGGTCATCCCTCCTGAGCCAATGATGCCCAGTCCTCCAGCTTCCGAAACCGCAGCCACCAGGGGAGCCGTTGCCACCCAGGCCATACCCCCCTGGAGAATGGGGTACTGAATGCCAAGAAGTTCCGTGACTCTAGTTTTCATGGTTCACCCTTTCTCAATCCTCGAGAGAAAAGTGGGACAGACCTTCCCGGATTTTCTCCAGAATTTCTCTCTCCACAAGCTCCTTGGCTCGCAGAATGGCGCTCTTGATATCCCGGGCCCTGGACTTCCCGTGGCAGATGAGGCACACCCCCTCAACTCCAAGGAGGGGTGCACCGCCGTATTCGCTCCGGTCAAGCCTCCTCCAGAGCGACCGGAGCCGTTCCTTCGAGGCAGCATCTTCAATCTCCCGCTCCAGAAGCTGAGCGATGAGCTCAATGAGTCCCTCACCGAACTTCAAAAGGGCATTCCCTGTAAATCCGTCACAGACGACGACATCCACCGTTCCATCGACAATGTTCTGCCCCTCAGCATTTCCCACAAACTCGAAGTTCAGGCTGTCCCGTCGCTCCTTGAAAAGCTGGTATGCCGCTTTCACCACTTCGTTGCCCTTTCCTTCCTCCTCTCC
>APKF01000010.1 GCA_000353875.1 Candidatus Caldatribacterium californiense OP9-cSCG
GGATAACCCAGTGTGTTCTCCTTTTGTTCCTTCGACATCGCGAGGTTTTATTCGTCAGATTCGCCATGCTCGAATACCCCCTCTATTCTGCGAAGTCAAGGTGTAGGATAGTATAGAACAATTTCTGCTCCTTTGCAAACGCTTTACTCCGGTTTCCAGCGCTTAAGCGCCACAAGTCTTGGGTCAATCTCCTGTTCCTCGCAGCGGCACTGCACCTCGTTCCTGTTCCCCCCGCACACCGGGCATAACCCCCTGCAGTCAGGACGACACAGAGGCTTCATAGGAACGTTGAGAAGAACGATTTCCTGGATTTCCTGGGTGACGTCCACATAGTTTTCCTCTTCGGTAAAATACCGGACTTCCACAGTCTCCTCCGCCTCTGCTTCGAAATCCGAAGGACGTGTCAGGCGACTGGCATTGCGAAGCTCCAAACGGAAAGGAATATCCATGGGATAGAGAAAAGGTTCAAGACAACGGGCACAGTGCAGCAGAAGAGCCGTTCTCAGGCGGCCCTCGACGAGAATCTCCGAACCACAGTTCACAAGGTGGACCTCAATTTGCACCGGCTGGGTGAAGAGGACGTCCTCTCTCCCCAGACGGACGGAGGGGAAAACTTCCTCCTGGAGGTCAAAAAACGTTCGCCCTGTGCCCCTTTTGACCTCCCCAATGTACAGCTGCACACCTTTCACCTCATTCCCCGTGCAATTCGCCAGGTATCCCGGGCGATCACAAGCTCCTCATTGGTGGGGATGACCATCACCTGGACCCGCGAATCATCCCGGCTGATCAGGGCCTCTTTCCTCCGCACGGTGTTCCGTTCATCGTCAATGAGAATCCCAAGGTGCTCAAGACCCGAGCAGATAGACTTTCGAATGTAAGGGGAGTTTTCCCCAATTCCTGCGGTGAATACCAGACCGTCAAGCCCACCAAGGATAGCGTAGTACGCTCCGATGTACTTTTTGGCCCGGTAGGCAATGATGTCGAGGGTAAGACGCGCCCGGTGATTGTGTGGTGCTGCATCCTCAATGTCCCGGGTGTCGCTGCTTATTCCCGAAATTCCAAGAACCCCGCTTTTCTTGTTCAGGATTTCCTCCACTTCCTTCGCCGAAAGGCCTTCCTTCTCCATCAGAAAGAAAACAATTGCCGGGTCAATATCGCCACACCGGGTCCCCATAACCAGGCCCTCCAAAGGAGTGAACCCCATGGAGGTATCGATGGATTTTCCATGGAGAATGGCAGTAAAGCTCACCCCACTGCCCATATGGCAGGTGATGAGCCGGAGTTCCTCAAGGGGACGGCCCATCATCTTTGCCGCTCGCTCCGCCACGTACCGGTGAGAGGTTCCGTGAAACCCGTACCGCCGGATGCGGTACTTCTCATAGTACTCGTATGGAATGGCGTAAATGTACGCGTACTCAGGGAGCGTGCCATGGAAAGCGGTGTCGAAGACCGCCACCTGCGGGACCCCAGGGATGAGCTCCTGGCAGGCTTCAATGCCAAGGATGTTGGGAGGATTGTGCAGAGGCGCAAGGTCCGCACAGGCTCGAATGGCTTCCAGAACCTCATCGGTAATCAGCACCGAACCGGTAAACTTTTCACCCCCGTGGACGACCCGATGCCCAACGGCGTCGATTTCCCCAACGCCAGAAAGTACTCGGGTTTCCCCAGAGGTTAAGGCAGCAATAACGAGTTCCAGGGCTACACGGTGATTTGGCACAGGTCGTTCTTCAACGAAGGTGTCAAGAGCCGACCGGTGTTCCAGGCGAGACCCTGAAATACCGATTCTCT
>APKF01000011.1 GCA_000353875.1 Candidatus Caldatribacterium californiense OP9-cSCG
ACGAGCGCTGCATCCCCCTGGAGTTCGCCATCAATAAGGAGATCCGGAGCAAGGGTCTGGGCAATGCGCGTGGCCTCCCGCACCTTATCTACCCGCTCGTGCCTGGCACTCCCCTTGGTCGAAAACGAAAGCATGGCCACCCTTGGTTCCCCTCCCACCAGAAGACGAAATGTCCGGGCAGTGGTCACCGCGATGTAGGCCAGCTCCTCGGCACTGGGGTCGGGATTGAAACCGCAGTCAGCGAAGAGGAATACCCCGTTTTCCCCGTACTGCGTGTTGGGGAAAACCATGAGGAAACAGCTTGAAGCAAGTTTGATGCCCGGAGCGGTTTTGATAATCTGCAGAGCGGGACGGATCACATCAGGACTTGTGAACACCGCTCCTCCCACAACACCGTCGACCTCTCCGCAAAAAAGCATCATGCAGGCATAGTACATGGAGTTCTGGAGGAGTTCTTCCGCCTTTTCAAGTGTAACCCCTTTCTCCCGGCGAAGCTCAAAAAGCGACTGGACATAGGCTGCCCTCCTGGGATCCTTCTGGGGATTCCGGATTTCCACCCCTTCAAGGCTTACCCCAAGAGCCTCGGCCCTCCGGTTAATCTCTTCCCCGTCACCAAGGAGAACGATGGACGCAATACCTTCCCGGGTTGCGAGACTCGCAGCACGGATCACCCGTTCATCGTGCCCTTCAGGAAGGGCGATCTTCTTCCCAAGGCCCCGCGCTCTCTCCCGGATGTGGGCAAGAATATCCATAGCACCTCATCTCCTCTGGGTGAATTTCTATCTGGAAACCGAGCTGAATTTCT
>APKF01000012.1 GCA_000353875.1 Candidatus Caldatribacterium californiense OP9-cSCG
TCAGCCACTGCCTCTTCAATCATGCGTTTCCGCTCTTCCGCGCTGAACAGGGGAACCTTGTTCGGATTCTGCAGCACCGCCACGATAAGGTGGTCGAAGATTTCCTTGCCCGGTCAATAATATCAAGATGCCCGTTGGTGATAGGGTCGAAACTCCCAGGGTAAATGGCTACCATCACCTGTGCCCCCTCCATTCTCCTAACCTTTCAGTCTCCCAAAGACTAGAACGCTCTTTCCGTACCGCCGCACATCCTGAACCCCAAAAAGCGAAAACCCCTCTTCCCGCCACTCCTTCCGGGAGCACCGGATGACCACAAGCGCATTGCCTATGACAACTTTGAAATTATACAACTTTTCCACGACCTGGGAAACGTCGTAAGCAAAAGGGGGGTCGAGAAACACGACGTCAGGCCGTTCGAGGGCCTGGGGGAGTTTCCTCGCCTGCCAGAAATCCCAGCGCACAACCTGAGCCCGGTCTTCATACCCACAGAGGGCGATGTTCCGTCGCAGAATCTGGCATACCCTTGGGTTGCTCTCAAAAAAATACGCCCGCCGGGCACCTCGACTCAGAGCCTCAAGCCCCAGGGATCCGCTCCCGGCGAAAATATCGTACACAACGCTTTCGGGAAGCTCATCCTTGAGGATTTCAAAGAGCGCCTTCCTGGCAACTCCCTGAATGGGACGGACA
>APKF01000013.1 GCA_000353875.1 Candidatus Caldatribacterium californiense OP9-cSCG
AGTAATGCTGCTCGGCAAGGATCTCGGTAGGGACCATAAAGGCCACTTGGCGTCCGGTTTCAACCACCCGCAGGGCGCTGATGACCGCCACGATGGTCTTCCCCGAGCCCACATCCCCCTGAACCAACCGGTTCATGACCCTGCCGCTTGCCAGATCATGGGCAATCTCAAGACACACCCGCTTCTGTGCCTCTGTGAGAGAGATGGGCAGAGACTGAATGAAGCGCTCCACAAGAGGAGATTCCAGAGGACAGGGGGGAACCTGGAACGTCTCGAGGGTTCTCCTGCGGATTTTCAGGCTCAGGGCAAAGAGGAGAAACTCCTCGAGGATCAGGGCAAGGTGAGCAGGACTTCGGCGGGCCTGGAGCTCCTCAAAAGAAGCGGTGGAAGGCAGATGGAGTTCCCGAATGGCCTCACGCCTTGCGGGGATTTGCAGACGTTCACGAAGGGCAGGAGGAAGGACTTCGGGAACTTCGTGGAGACAGGTCTCAAGAGCAGAGAGGATAACTGCCCGGAGCTTCTTGGGGGTTAAGCCTTCGGTGAGAGGATACACAGGAACGAGGCGTTCAAAATCGGTCGTCCTGAGCTTTCCCACCTCGTACTCAAACGTTGCTGTCTCCCAGGCCCCGAAGGCGTACCGGAAATTCCCTGATACCCGAACCCAGGTGCCCTTTTTCAGAACCTGGGCGAGATACCCCCGGTTGAAGCACACCAGACGAATCTCTCCCGTTCCATCGCTCACGACGACCTTCAGCAAAGGACCCCGCCGGGTCGGCTCGATTTTGTGCTGCACCACCTGTCCCTCGATGGTCTCAATCCCCACACCCTGGAGGCTCCGAATCGGCTTGATTGTGCCCCGATCGCGGTACGTTCGAGGAAAGAAAAAGAGGAGGTCTTCCACTGTGAAGATTTCGAGACGGTTCAGCTTTTTCTCCAGAGCTGGACCGACACCCTTGAGGTAACGCACCGGCTGGGCAAGGGAGGGGACAAACTTCTGGGATTTTGGTGACACACCCTTTCCCGGTGCGGGACTTGCCCGAAGGGCGCTTTCAATGGTCAAAAGCAGGCGCCTCCGCTCTTCCCGGGAAAGGTCCTCATAACCCTCAAGCTGCCCAAGCCACTCCTCCGGGTGATTCCCTTCCTTCTGCAACCACCCTTTGAGAAACCGGTTGAAACCCCCAAAAACCGAAGTATTGTCGAGTTTCTTCTTCTCCTGCTCGATGACTCTGAGGACTACCTCCTTAGAACACCGCGCCATACCCTGCCCTCCCTCTCTATTGTACAACCGGGAGAAAGCTCAGAGAAGGCGCTGCCTTATTCCTGATCCGCCAAGGTACGCAGAACGAACGCGCTCATCGTGCATGAGGTCCTGAGGCTTTCCTTCCAGGGCCACACGACCGTTTTCAAGAATGTAAGCGTAGTTTGCAACCGAAAGCGCTTTACGGGCGTTCTGCTCCACAAGGAGAAGAGAAACCCCTTCTTCCTCGTGGATCTGGCGGATAATCCGGAAAATCTCCTGGACAACCCGGGGAGCCAGCCCCAGAGAGGGCTCGTCCATAAGAATTACCTTTGGCCTTGAGATCAGGCCTCGACCGATGGCCAGCATCTGCTGCTCCCCTCCCGAGAGGGTGCCGGCGAGCTGTCGGCGTCGTTCCCGCAAAACCGGGAAGAGCTCAAAAATCCACTCCTTTCGCCTTTCCCGCTCGGCATTGCTCACCAGATGGCGAACCCCGTAAAGCCCAAGGAGAAGATTCTCTTCCACAGTAAGAGTGGGGAAAATCCGGCGGCCCTCGGGAACATGGGCGAGGCCCTGACGCAAAAGCTCAAAAGGAGCGAAGGAGCGGATGTCCCGACCGCAGAAGAGGATTCTCCCCCGGACCAGGGGGAGGAGCCCTGAAATGGTCCGAAGAAGCGTGGTTTTTCCTGCTCCGTTGGCTCCCAGAACGGCAACAATCTCCCTCTCCTTAAGCCTGAGGGTCACCCCCCGAAGCGCTTCCACTGCCCCGTAAGAAACCCGGATATCCTCAACCTCAAGAAGTGCTCCCAACCCACTCCTCCTCTTTCCCGAGGTATGCCTCGATAACCCTGGGGTGGTTGTAGACCTCCCACGGTGACCCTTCAGCAATCTTGTTCCCCATGTCCATGACGCTGACCCAGTCCGAAATCCCCATCACAACATTCATATCGTGCTCGATGAGGAGGATGGTGATGCCTTCCCGCAAAAGCCCCTGCAAGAATTCCATGAGCTCCTCCGTTTCCCTCTCGTTGAGCCCCGATGAAGGCTCGTCGAGAACAAGGAGTTCTGGTCCTGTGGCTAAAGCCCTGGCGATTTCGAGGTACTTCTGCCTACCGTAGGGGAGATTCCGGGCCAGTTCATTTCGGTATTCCCACAATCCCACCCGGCACAGCCAGTACGCAGCCGCCTCCATGAATTCCCGCTCTTCCCGTAATTGAAAAGGCGTTCGAAGGACGGTGGAAATAAATCCCGAACTTCCACGACAGTGGAGACCTGTCAGGACGTTTTCAAGACAGGTGAGGGAGGGAAAAAGACGGATGTTCTGAAAGGTACGGGCAATGCCCCGCGCCACCACAAGATGGGGCTTCAGGCCGGTGATATCCTCTCCCCTGAAGAGCACTTTCCCCTCATCGGGACGGTATATGCCGGTGATAATGTTGAACAGGGTGGTTTTCCCTGCTCCATTCGGACCGATAAGACTCGTGACCCTTCCGGGGTACACCGCAAGGTCGTACCGGTTCACCGCCACGAGTCCCCCGAAGCGAAGGGTGACCCCCTGAACCTCAAGGAGAGGACGGTTGCCGGATCCGTGAAGGGGTTGAACCGGAGAACGATCCTTCAAAGAAACCTGCCCCCCTCGCACCGGAGATGCCCTCTTCGCAGAAAACCCCTGCGCACCAAAACCATCGAGCCCCAGAGTCTCCCTCTTTCTGGGGAGAAGACCACCAGGACGGAAAATCATCGTCACCATGAGGGCCAAGCCGAAAAAGAGGAGGCGAAAGCTTGCAAAACGGCGGAAAACCTCGGGGAAGACAACCACCAGAGCCGCTCCAAGAAGGACACCGGGGAGAGAACCAAGGCCTCCGAGGAGAACAATGCAGAAAAGCAGCGCGGATTCCATGAAGAGGAAGCTCTGGGGCGACACCACGGCCATTTTCGCCGCATAGATATTCCCCGCAAGACCCGCAAAGGCTGCTCCCAGGGTAAAGGCCAGGAGCTTGTACGCCCGCACATCGATGCCTGTGGCCTCGGCGGCAATCTCATCCTCCCGGATAGCATTCCAGGCACGGCCTATCCGGGACCTCTGGAGACGCAAAAGCACAAAGGCAACGAGCGCCACCACCACCCAGACAAAGTAGTAGAACTGCGTGGGCGTCTGAATCACAAAAGGACCAAGGGCGGGAAACCCCACACCCGTGATACCGTTGGGGCCGTTGGTGATACCCCAGGGGTTGTTGACGATGATGATACGGACGATTTCCCCGATACCGATGGTGACGATACAGAGGTAATCCCCCCGAAGATGAATCACCGGAGACATCACAAGGTAGGCAAACCCCGAAGCAACGAGGGCACTCACGGGAAGAAGCAGCAAAACCGGTATATTCAGGGTGGTGTTCATAATGGCTGTAGTGTATGCCCCAATGGCGTAGAAAGCAGCATGACCGAGGTCGAAAAGCCCCACCTCCCCCAGGACGACGTTGAGGCTGAGCCCCAGAAGACCGTACAGTCCCACGAAAAACCCCACATCGACCCAGTAATCGTTCACAAAGGGGAGGAAAGGGAAGACGGCAACAAAACCTCCGAGGAGAACGGGAACAAACCGTTGGAATCGACCTCTTCTGGTGCAGGAAAGCTCCGCACCCATCGGACTACACCTTTTCTGCGACTTTCTCACCGAGAATTCCCGTTGGCCGGAAAATCAGGACCAGGATGAGGATCAGGAAAGTAAATCCATCCTTCCAGGCTCCTCCTCCGGGGATATACCCTGCAAGGAGCGTCTCGATGACCCCGAGGAGCACGCCCCCCACCATGGCTCCCGGGATGTTGCCGATGCCTCCGAGAATGGTGGCAGTAAAGGCCTTAAGTCCGTAGTTCCACCCCATGCTGAACTGAATCGACCGGTAGTACATCCCGTTCATGACCCCCGCCATTCCTCCCAGAGCCGGTCCCAGGGTAAACACAAAGAGGATAACCCTCTGAATGTCGATGCCAAGGAGGGTAGCCATCTCCCGATCCAGGGCCGTTGCCCGTACTGCTGCCCCGAACTCTGTCTTCTCCACAATCCAGTACATCACCAACATCACCCCAAGGGAGAGGAAGAGGATCACCACCTTAAGGAGCGGCAAAGACAGCCCCAGAAACCTCAAAGAGGCAGTAGGAACGAGGTCACCCGGATACACCTGGAAGCGGGGACCCCAGATGGCCATGATGGCATTCTGAAGGAAAATAGACATACCAAGCGCAGAAACGACAAGGGGAAGGCGTCCCGCCCGATAAACTGGCCGATAGGCTACCCGCTCGACGAGAATCCCCGCTCCGGCATTAGCCAGAAAGGCGAAAAGTATCGCCCCCAGCACGCCCCACCAGAGCCCTGCTCGTTCTGTGATCCACGCCGCTCTCCACACGAGGAAGGTGTAGCCCAGGTAACTCCCCAGGGTGAAGAGGTCACCATGGGCGAAATTGATGAGCTTCATGACGCCATACACCATGGAATACCCCAGGGCCACAAGGGCATAGAACGATCCCACTGTCACTCCATTCACAAGCTGCTCAAAAAATACCCGCAATCCTGTCCCTCCTGGATTCCCCCAGGGTCCACCGGAAGACCCGGTGGGGAAAGCCTTAGGGTTTAAAGAGCTCAAGCTGCCCCTTCTCGTTGTACCGGTACATGGCGTAGGGGACACCTTTCCGGTCTCCCCGCTCGGTAAAGACAATAGGGCCGGTGATGCCCTCGGCGTTCTCCATCGTGCGCATGGCCTGGGCAATATCGTCCGGTTTTATGGACTTCGCGTTCTCTATCGCCTGTGCAAGGGCAAAAAGGGCATCGGCAGCGTAAATCGGCCAGGGAGAGGAGGGGATATTCCCGTACTTTGCCCGGTAGGCCGCAAAGAACACCTGAGCTTTTGGGGTATTGAGATCCTGGGGAAGGGGCTCCTGGGTCATAAAGGTTCCTGCCACGTACTCAAGACCCGCGATACGGACAAAGTCCTCATTGGGTACGGCATTGCTCCCCACAAAGGGTACGGTGATGCCCATCTCCCGGGCCTGCCGGACCAAAAGCCCTGCCTCAGGGTAGTAGGCGGTGTAGTACCAGACATCGGGATTGCTCTCCCGGAGCTTCGTCAGTGCTGCGCTGTAATCCTGTTCTCCAGGGGTGATGGCGTCGTAGTACACGATCTCTGCCCGGCCTTCCCCAATGTACGGTTCAAGGTATTTCTTCGTTTCTTCAGCCACGCCTTTCCCGTAGGTCTGGTTGTCGTGCATGATGGCGATGCGCCGCCATCCCATGGTCTCAACAGCAAAGCGGGCAAAGAACTCACCCTGAGAGTCATCCCGTCCACAGGTCCGGAAGAAGTACCGGCGCTCCTTTCCCATGGTAAGGCGAACCGCAGTTGCTCCGTAAGCCACACACACCACCCGGTTCCGTTCGTAAAGGTCCGCAGCGGGTTCGGTCACCGATGAGCCATAACTGGCAATAGCTGCCACGACTCCCTGGGAAATGAGCTTCTGTGCTGCCAGAGCACTGTCCCTGGGGTTAGAGGCATCATCGGCCACAATAATCTCCACAGGACGACCGAGAATACCTCCCTGCTTGTTGATAAGCTCTGCCGCGACTTCCACACACTGCCTGGCCATCTGCCCTTCAATGGCAAAGCTCCCCGTTATGGGAGCCTGAAGGCCAATGCGAATGGGCTCCTCAGCGAAAACCTGCCCCCCAAAGAGCACAGCACCGAGAACCAGAAACACCACGATTCCTCTGCTTTTCACCCGACTTCCTCCTTTCCTGAGGTTTCTTCCCGAGAAGCAACAATTCGGATCCGGAAGAAGGACTTCTTTCCAACCCGAAGAACATCCCCATCCTTCAGCGGAACATCCCGGTCCACCCCGCTTATACGCTCTCCGTTGAGGTACACACCTCCCTGTTCAAGACAGCGACGCGCCTCGCTCTTTGACTGGAAAACACCCGTTCTCTGCAGGAGCTTCATAATCCAGAGCTTCCCTGCAACGAGCTCGGACTGGGCGATGCAGAGGTCCTGGGCGCTCTCAGGACAGGCTTTCTGGGAAAATGCCCGCTCGAAATCCTCGAGGGCTCTTTTCGCCTCTTCCTCCCCATGGTACAGGCGAACGAGCTCAAAGGCCAGTTCTTCTTTCCAGACCTTCGGGTGGAGTTCTCCCCGCTCGCAGGCCTCCTTTTTCTTCCGAACCTCCTCAAGAGGAACGTCCGTGAGGAGGACGAAGTACTTCTCGATGAGGGAATCGGGAATGGACATGACCTTCCCGAACATCGAGAAGGGAGGCTCGTTGATGCCGATGTAGTTCCCGAGGCTTTTGCTCATCTTCTCTACGCCGTCGGTCCCCTCAAGAAGGGGCATGGTGATGATGACCTGAGGTTCCTGACCGAACTCCCGCTGCAGGTCCCGCCCCACAAGGAGGTTGAAACGCTGATCCGTTCCTCCAAGCTCCACATCGGCCTGGAGCGCCACAGAATCGTACCCCTGCAGAAGGGGATAGAGGAATTCGTGGAGCCCGATGGGCCTTCCTTCCCGCAGGCGCCTGGAAAAATCTTCCCGCTCAAGCATCCGAGCCACGGTGAATCGGGAGGCAAGGACAATAACCTCCTCCAGGGTGAGCCGGGAAAGCCAGGTGCTGTTGAAGGCAATCCTCGTTTTCTCAGGGTCAAGAACTTTGAAAACCTGTTCCGCGTAGGTCCGGGCATTCCTTTGAACCTCTTCTTCTGTGAGCTGCCGCCGGGTCTCCTTTCTTCCCCGTTGGATCGCCAATGCGACCTGTAAAATCACCAATGAGGAAAACGACCTCGTGCCCCAGCTCCTGGAACTGCCTGAGCTTCCGAAGGGTTACGGTGTGACCCAGGTGGATATCGGGAGCACTGGGGTCAAAACCCTCTTTCACCACGAGTTTCTTCCCCGTTTCATAGAAGCGGAGGAGTTTCCTCCGGAGGTCCTCAAGGTCGATGATTTCTTCTGTACCACGTTTGAGAATGGCAAGGTCCTTCTCAACTTGCTCGGCATACTGTGTCAACGTCCTTCACTCCTTTCGAAATCCCCGCTTCAACAGCGCTACAAGGAGTGGATACCCCAGCCCGTAGCAGGCCACAGCTTCTCCAAGGAGGATGTAGGAAGCCGTCACTCCGTAAGGAACCTTAAAGAGGAAAGCAAGGTACGCGGCAACTCCAAAACCATTAACGAGAACCGGAGGGAGGGGGGCAAGGAGAGGGTGACGCGTGCGGGAAGTCCAAAAGGCAGCAAGGAACGTACACAGGGTTCCCAGGGAAAAGTCCCAGAATCCCAACCCTCCCAAAACATTCGCCACAAAGCACCCCAGGGTCAACCCCCAGACGGTCTCAGGAAAGAGGTAGGGCAGCACCGTCAGCGCTTCGGCAATACGCACCTGAATAGGACCATAGGCGAAAGAAGCAAAAGGGGGGAGTACAACAAGAAGAGCGTACAGTGCTGCCACAAAAGCTCCACGAGCAAGGCTTTTCATTCCGTTTCCCCCGGTTTTGTGGTACCATATCATGGCACATATTATACCAAGAATGGCTGAAACCATAAGAAGGGGAAACAGGAAAAACACCCGGTTTCTTGCTCTGGCCTTCATAGCTGGTCTTCTTGCGGGAGGCGTGCTCCTTGGGGGTATGCTCCTTCCCCTTGCGGAAGACCTGAAGACCATCTCAACTCGCCTCGAAGACTTCACGCCCTCCCTCACCACAAGGGTCTACGATATCCGGGGGAGGCTCATCGGAGAATTCTTCACTGAACGGCGCGAATACGCCCATCTTGAGGAAATCCCTCCTCTTCTCCAGAAGGCTTTCATCGCCAGCGAGGACCAGAACTTCTTCCGCCACCCCGGAGTGGACCCTTTCGGCATCCTTCGGGCGCTGTGGCAGAACCTGCTCAACCTCAGAGTTGTCGAGGGGGGGAGCACCATCACCCAGCAACTCTCTCGAAGCCGTTTCCTCGACAACCGGAGGAACCTTGAGCGAAAAATCAAAGAGCTCCTTCTTGCCATCCTCCTTGAGCGAAGGTACACCAAGGAGGAAATCCTCGAGGCCTACCTCAACCAGATCTACCTGGGGCATGGCGTATACGGAGTGAAAGCAGCTGCCCGCCTGTACTTTGGCAAAGACCTGGCTGACCTCAATCTTTCGGAGATGGCCATGCTCGTGGGGGTTGCCCGGTCCCCTTCGTACTTTTCCCCATACATTGACTTCTCCGCAGCCCAAAGACAGCAACGGCGGGTCCTGCGGCGGATGCTGGAGTGCGGTTTCATCACCCAGGAGGAATTCGAAAAAGCCCTTTCCACCCCCATTGTGCTCTCAGGCCTTGAGAAACGCGCTTCCCTCTGCCCGTATTTCCTCGACTACCTCCTCAAGGAGCTCCGCACAACCTTCGAGGACTGGCAGATTTTTAGCGGCGGCCTCAAAATTTACACCACGCTTGATGTCGACATCCAGAAGGTTGCCAACGAAGCCCTTAAAGAAAGCGGATACCAGGGGGCGATTCTCTGCATTGACCCGACAAACGGGTACATCAAGGCCATGGTGGGAGGACGAAGCTACGAGGAGAGCAAGTTCAACCGGGCAACTCAGGCATACCGGCAGCCAGGGTCAACCTTCAAGCCCTTCATCTACGCCGCAGCTCTCGATAGCGGTTTCACCCCAAGCAGCGTCCTTGTCGATGAACCTCTGGAGTTTCCAAACGGCTGGAAACCCCAGAACTACGAGCGGATTTTCCGGGGACCGTTGACATTGAGAGAAGCCCTGGAGAAGTCCGTGAACATCATCGGGATTAAGCTTCTCCAGGAAGTGGGCATCGACAAGGTCATCCAGTATGCCAGGAAAATGGGCATACGGAGCAACCTCAGGCGGGACCTGTCGCTTGCCCTGGGAACTTCTGAGCTGACCCTCCTTGAACTCACTACGGCGTACTCGGCCTTCGCCAACGGTGGAATGGTTCCCGAACCCCTCGCCATCCTCCGGGTAGAGGACACTGCAGGTCACGTCCTCTACGAGCGAACGCCAGTGGTGCGACGGGCACTCTCGCAAGACACGGCATACATCATGGCCCGTCTCCTCCAGGGGGTCATAGAGCGAGGAACAGGAAGAAGGGCAGCCATCGGCAGGCCCGTGGCAGGGAAAACCGGAACCACCGAAGACTTCATTGATGCATGGTTCGTGGGGTTCACTCCTGACCTGGTGTGTGGGATTTTCCTTGGGAACGACGACCGAAAACCCCTGGGGCCTCAGAAAACGGGGGGCATCATCGCCGCTCCTCTCTTTGCCCGGGTGATGAAAGAAGCCCTGAAAGACATCCCACCCCATGACTTCCCCCGTCCTGAAGGGGTGGTGGAAGTCGCCGTGTGCCTGAAAACCGGCCTCCTGCCCTCACCCTCCTGCAAAACCGTTGTGCTCCCTTTCAAGAGAGGAACCGCTCCCCAGACGGTCTGCACATCCTGCCCCTGATCTCACGTTCGAAGGGTGACCACTGTGACCCCAAGTCCTCCCTCCTCAGGCCGACCGGGACGAAACTCCTGAACATAGGGGTGGCTCCGCAGGAACTCGTGTGTGACCCGACGGAGTTTCCCCTCACCCTTGCCGTGAATGATGTACACAGTGGTGAAACCGGCAAGGATTGCCCTGTCAAGGTACCGCTCAAGGACGGCAAGGGCTTCTTCTGCTTTGAGAGCCCTGATGGTGACTTCGTTGGTTATCCGTTCCCGGAGGGTGAAAGTAGTGATGGAAGTCTGCGGGGATTCCTGAGGAATTTCCTTCTCTTCCCTTCTCAAACGCTCCGGTGCCACCCGGACTCTTCTCTCCCCCACGGCAACGAGAACCTCGCCTTTCTTTGTATCAACCTCAAGAACAACTCCCCGACCCAGAGGGTCAACGAACACCCGGTCCCCCGCCTGAAACTCCTGGGGTTCTTCCCGTTCCTCTTTGAGACTTTCAAGCCACTGGCGTTCCTCCCGGAGGATTTCCCTGAGTTCTCCGTATTTCTCTTCGTCAAGCTCTCTTGATTTTCGCAACTCCCCCACAAGACGCGCAATTTCCTTTTCCCTCTCCCGCAGACGGGCTTCCCACTCCTCTTTCAGAGTCCTTGTCAGACGTCGACGCTCCTCTTCAAGAGCCTTTCTGAGCACCTGCACCTCTTCCTCACGTTTCCCAAGCTCGGCAAGCCTCTCATGGAGTTCACCGAGTTTCTTCCGCATCTCTTCCCGCTCCCGGGAAAGGGAGAGCAAAAGCTCGTTGAAAGCAACCTCTTCCTTCCGGAGTACCTGTCGTGCTCCCTGGATAACCTCCTGAGGAAGACCAACCCGTTCCGCAATCGTGATACCGTAGCTTCCCTCAACGCTCCCCACCACAAGGCAATACGTGGGCCGCAGAGTATCAGGATCAAAGGCAAGGGAGGCGGGAAGCACACCTTCTCCCCGAAGGGCATACTCCCGAAGAGCCGGAAGATGGGTGGTGGCAATGCACGTTGTGCCCCTCTTTTTCAGGTACTCAAGAAGGGCAATGCCAAGCGCCGCACCCTCGTGGGGGTCTGTGCCCGCTCCAAGCTCATCGATGAGAAAAAGGCTCCGGGGTCCGGCCTTTTGCAACGCAGCCCTTAAAAGCACCATCCGGGAGGTGAAGGTGCTCAGGCTGCTTTCCAGGTCCTGATGGTCCCCAATATCCACGAAGAGATAGTCATAAAGGGGGATGGAAGAACCTTGCGCGAGGGGAGCCGGAATTCCGGAGAAGGTGAGCGTTACAAGAAGTGCAAGCGCCTTGATGAGAACAGTTTTTCCCCCACCATTGGGCCCGCTGACAACCACGATGCTGCGGTCCGCAGAAACTTCAAGGTCGAAGGGAACTGCCCGTTCAAAAAGCAGAGGGTGTCGCCCTTCATAAATGCGCAGCGTCTCTCCTCCAACCTCGGGAATTTCCCCCTTCCATCGTTCCCCAAGCTTCACTTTAGCCCGAAGGAGATCGAGCTCCACAAGGCTTTCGAAGGTTTCCCGAAGGGCAGAAAACAGGGGGCGAAGCTTCTCAGTGAAGGCGAAAAGAATGCGGGAGACTTCTTCTTCCTCAAGGGTTTCCAGAACCTCGAGCTCATTAGCGAGCTCCGCCACAGCCCACGGTTCAATGAAAAGCGTGGAGCCACTTGAGGAACAATCCACCACGAACCCCCTCAGCATATTCCGAAACTGAGCCTTCACGGGAAGAACATATCGGCCCTTTCGCAGAGTGTACAGTGGTTCCTGGAGGTACCTGGTGATTCTGCTATCCTGGAGGATGCGATGGAGAACTTCCACAATCCGGCTCTGGACCTCTTCCTTCCGCCTCCGGATGTTCCAGAGTTTCTCGCTCGCCGTATCGAGCACCTGCCCATCCTGGGAGAGAATCCTCTCCGCATACCGCAGAAACCCCGAGAAATCCTGAATGTTCCGGAAGTACAGGGAAGAAATTCGGGGGTACTTCTTCTCCACCCCCCGTTCTTTCAGGAAATGGCGGATACCCTGGCTCATGAGGAGGAAACGGTATACCTTCTGCGCTTCCTCAAGGGAGAGACGGACACCGGGAAGATGCAGGACCTCAAGAACCGGACGGAGATCGGGAAACTCTCCAAAGGGGATGTCACCGTCAAAACGGATGAGGTCCCTGAGCTCCCGCATCACCTCAAGGTGCAAAGGGAGCGTTTCTGGCGCCAGAGGAAGGAGTGCTCTGGCTCTCTCCTGCGTTGCGGGGCAGGAACAGAGGGGGACCAGGAGTTCGAGGATTCTATCGTATTCAAAGCTCGCCAGGGCGCTTTTCGAAACTTCCACTGCCTATGGATGCTCCTTTCTCAAGCCATGGTCGTAAAAAGGCAATCTGGGGGAACTGGGAGGCAAAACGCTCTACATAGCGAATCGCAGGCAGCGTGCAATCCTGGTAAAACCGGGAACGGGCAATGCCCTCCTCAAGGAAGCCAAGGTATGCCACATTGGCTACAAACACCGTAATGACGAGAATCCAGAGCATGCCCTTCAAAAGCCCCATAAAAAACCCGAGGAGAGCGTCAACCCAGAGGATATCGAGGTGCTCAAAGACCCGCCGCAGACGAAGGCCAAAGGAAGAAAACACCACCACCGTGGGGAGGAAAATGAGGAGGAATCCAATGATCCCAAGCCAGGGACTCTGCCATCCAAAACGGGTGTGGAAAAACCCGCCGATTGCAGGGAAATACCGGAGACCAAGGAGAAGACCAACCACAAGCCCGACAAACACCAGGAATTCCTTGCTGAACCCCCGGAGCGCACTGCGCACTGCGTTAAGGACGAGAATACCAAAACACAGCAGGGTGTACCAGTCACTCATGGGAGAGAATCATCTCTTCCCGTAACACCACCCTCCCCGTTTGCTTCAGACTCTCCTTGAGCTTCTGCACCCATCTCCCGACCTCCTCATCCTCAAGAGTCCGGTCCGGAGCTCGAAACACAAGACGAAAGGCAAACCCCTTCTTCCCAGGTGGGAGGGGGTCGCCGGAGAACACATCGAAGAGGACAAACTCCTCAAGAGCCATGCAACTACGCTTTGCTTCTTCAGCAACGAGTGAGGCCACAAAAGCCCAGGGGGTGGATGCATCCACAACCACCGAAATGTCCCGGGAAACAGCAGGAAAAGCAGGCGGGGCAAAATCCCTTGTCGGGCGGTCCTGTCCCCAGACGACAAGATCCTCAAGGCGGATTTCAAGATAGTACACTTCCCCCTCAACATCGTGCCTGCGCAGGAAATCAGGGAGAACCTTTCCACCCCACCCAAGGGGTTCTGCACCCTCCTCAGGAGAGGATACCACGAAAGCTCCGTCCTCCTCAAAAACTGGAAAAACCCTCCCAGGGCAAACAGCACCGTACCCTGCACCTGCAAGCTCTTCGATCTCCTCAAGGAGCCCCTTCAGGGTAAGGAGGTCCAAAGGGTCTTCTTTCCACAGGGCAGGCTGAGGAACATTCCAGAGAATGATACCCAGATGCTTTTCTTCCCGGAAATTCCCCTCCTTCCGGAAAAACACCTTGCCGACCTCGAAAAACCCTCTGCTCCTCCTGCCCCGCCGGGCATTGGTCCGCACAACCTCAAAGAGGCTAAAGAAAAGGGAAGGACGGAGGACAGCGTGCTCCTGGGAAAGGGGGTTCAGTACCGTGACACATTCCTCTCCTTCAAGGCCGAGCATGTTCACGCCTTCCCCCTCAACTAAAGAAAGCGTCACCACCTCGTAAAGACCGCGATGGACAAGATGCGCTCGAATCCGGTTCTCCAGGGATTCCTCCCGAGGAACATTCCCGGGATCGAAGGGAAAGGATGGGAAAGAGGAGAGAATTTTCCCATACCCGTAAACCCTTCCTACCTCCTCAACAACATCGATGGGTTCCCGCACATCGGGACGCCAGCTCGGCACACGAACACGCAGAGTTGCTCCTTCCTGAGCGACCTGAAAACCAAGCCGCTCAAGGATACGGATGCCCTCTTTTTGAGGAACCTCGCAGGATAATCTCTGCACAACAAGTTCCCAGGGTACCGAAATTTCCCACGCCGTGAAGGGTGGCTGGCCACTCACAAGCCATCCCGAAGCCACTTCTCCTCCCATTTCCTCCAAAAGTGCAAGTGCCCGGGACGCTGCCTGCATCACCCCCAGGGGGTCAACACCCCGCTCAAAGCGTGCCGATGCTTCCGTTCGCATTCCCAAAGCCCTGGCCGTTCTCCGAACGGAAACGCGGTCAAAGAAGGCCGCTTCAAGAAAAATCTCCCTCGTCTTCGGCCCCACCTCGGTATCCCGTCCTCCCATGACCCCGGCAAGGGCGATGGGGCGGTCCGCATCGGCAATGAGGAGCATGCCCTTCCTGAGTATTCTCTCCTCTCCATCGAGGGTAACGAGGCGCTCGCCCTCTTCTGCCTCACGAACACGGACGAGATTTCCCCGAATGCGGGCAGCGTCAAAGGCATGGAGTGGCTGTCCCATCTCAAGCATGACGAGATTCGTAATGTCCACAACATTATTGATGGGCCGCATACCCATGAGGATGAGTTCCTTGGCTATCCAGAACGGCGAGGGTTGCACAGTAATTGCAGTGACATACCTTCCAGTGTACAGCGGGCAAAGGTGAGGCGCCTCGTTTTCAAGGCGGAAACCATGGTGGATGGGTTTCTCAGCGCAGTGCATCCTGGGGAGCACCAGGGGAATATCGCAGTGGGCTGCAAGCTCCCGAGCCAGTCCCAGAACCGAGAGGCAATCCCCACGGTTTGCGGTAACCTCTACCTCGAAAACCACGTCATCACCAATGAGGGCCTCGTAAACGTCGTCACCCTCTTCAAGGAACGGGGGAAGAGGCAGGAGGAAATCGAAAACCTCCCTCGCTCTTTCCCCCCGCACGGGGAGAAAAAGCGGCGTATGATCCTCAAACCCCACAAGGACCCTGCTCCCGGTCTCTGGAACACCAGAGGGGTGGACCAGAACCTGGAAGGTGTGTTCTCCGAGTTTCACCGTGCAGCGGGTCAGCAGACCCTCATGATGCGCCTCCACAAGGGTACCGGCAAGTAAAGGGTAGCAAAAGAGGTCTCGCGCCGAAAGAACCTCCTCTACCACAAACCCCTGGTTCAGGAAAACCTCGGCAACCTCTTCGGGACGAAGAGAGAGTTCAGGAAGGAATCGTTTGAGCATCCGATATGAGACGCGCATATGCTACCCCAGACCCTTGAAAGCGCTCAAAAACGCGACGTCGTTCTCAAAGAACCACCGGATGTCAGGAATGCCGAATTTCAGCATGGCGATCCGCTCCACACCCATACCGAATGCGAACCCCTGAATCTTCTCCGGGTCATATCCCACGTTGCGGAACACCTGGGGATGCACAAGACCGGCTCCCATAATCTCAAGCCATCCTTGCCCTCCACAGGACCGGCATCCCACCCCCTGACAGATGCCACAGGAAATGTCCACCTCCGCACTCGGCTCGGTGAAGGGGAAATAGCTGGGACGGAAACGGACTTTTCGCTTCTCACCAAAGAGGCGACGGGCAAAAACCTCAATGGTTCCCTTGAGGTCCCCCATGGAAATTCCCGGTGCCACCACGAGCCCCTCAACCTGGTGGAACACAGGGCTGTGGGTGGCATCAAAGGCATCCCGACGGTAACACCGCCCGGGGACAATAACTCGAAAGGGAGGCGTAAGCTTCTTCATAACCCGTATTTGGGCAGGGGAGGTGTGCGTCCGCAGGAGGAAACCGCCTCCGAGGTAGAAGGAATCCTGAGCATCCCGGGCAGGATGATCAGCAGGGATGTTCAGGGCTTCGAAGTTGTAGAACTCAGTCTCAACCTCTGGCCCCTCTTCCACGCGAAATCCCAGGGAACGGAAGATGGCGACAATCTCGTCCATGACCAGACGCAGAGGATGGAAGGCCCCCAGAGGATGTCTTCGCCCTGGAAGACTGAGGTCGACAAATTCCCGCTTGCGCTCCTTCCGGGAGAGTTCTGCCTCCTTCTCCCTGAGGCGCTCTTCGATGAGCACCTTGACCTCGTTGAGCCTCCGTCCGACAACCCTCCGCTCTTCAAGAGGCAAGGTTTTCAATCGCTCCAGGAAAAGGGGAATCCGGCTTTTGCGCCCGGCGTACTTTCCCTTCACCCGGTTCAGGTCATCCCTCGTCAGGACCTGGGCCAGTTCTCCTTCAAAGTCACGAAGGTACTCCTCTATTTCCTCGATCATGCTCTTCCACCCTCAGGGTTGCAAAGCCTCGCCGAGGGTCACCGATGGGCCAGAGCAATCTGAACAAGCTCCCGGAAGGCCTCAGGATCCTCGATGGAGAGCTGCGCCAGTCTCTTCCGATTAATGAGAACCCCGGCTTTTTTCAGAGCACCCATGAACTGGCTGTACGTCATGCCTTCGTTCCGCACTGCCGCATTGATACGGAGAATCCACAGTCGGCGGAAATCCCGCTTGCGGTTCCGCCGGTCGCGATACGCGTACGCCAGAGAGCGGACGACCTGTTCCTTTGCTCTCCGGTAAGCCCGGGAACGGGCACCCCGGTACCCTTTGGCCATCTTCATAATTTTCTTTTTCTCTTGCGCGAGGCAACATTGGTCTTTACCCGCGACATGTACGTCACCTCTCATGCATAAGGGAGTAAACTCTTGATTCGTTTCGCCTCCACAGGAGTCAGAACGATGGTCTTGCGGAGTCTCCGCTTTCGTTTCCGCTCCTTGTGGGCAAGAAGATGCGATTTCCCTGCTTGGGACCTCTTGATTTTCCCGTGGGCAGTGATTTTGAAACGCTTTGCCGCCCCTCTGTGCGTCTTCATCTTCGGCACGGTTTCCCGCCCTCCTCACTTCTTCGGTGCCAGAGTGACCGTAAGGCTCGACCCTTCGCTCTTTATATCCTGTTCCACCTTTCCCACGTCTTTCAGGTCCTCGATGACTCTCCGGAGGAGCTCATGCCCCCGATCCTGAAACGCCGCTTCTCTTCCTCGAAACCGGATGATTACCTTCACCCTGTTGCCTTCCTGAAGGAACCGGAGAGCGTTCCGGAGCTTGACTTGATAGTCATGCTCGTCAATTTTGGGGCGCATGGTGAGCTCCTTGAGCTCCGAAGCCTTTTGCTTCTTGCGGGAGAGTTTGGCCTTCTTCTCCCGCTCATACCTGAACTTCCCCCAGTCCATAATCTTGCACACCGGGGGGTTGGCATTGGGGCCAACTTCAACGAGGTCAAGCCCTGCTTCTTCTGCCATCTGCAACGCTTTTTTCAGAGGAACAATGCCAATCTGATGCCCCTCGGGAGAAATCAACCGCACTTCCCGCGCCCCAATCTGGTGGTTCACTCGATACCGTAACTCGATACGAATCGCCTCCTCGCCAGTCTTCGTAGACGGTAGAAAAAAATACCATATTCTCCAGACTCCGTCAACTCATTCCTCGAGCGCAAGACATCCTGGGAAGTGACAGGCTACAAAATGCCCCGGTCGTACCTCCTGAAGTGGGGGCTCGACCTCCATGCAGAGGCTCTGAACTCTGGGGCAACGAGTGTGGAAACGGCATCCTGAAGGGGGATGGAGAGGGCTTGGCACGTCACCCCTCAGGATGATGCGGGTCCTCCGGACATCCGGGTCAGGTATGGGAACGGCAGAAATCAGCGCCACGGAATAGGGATGGAGAGGATGGGCAAAAAAGGCCTCTTTTGGAGCAAGTTCCACCACCTTCCCCAGGTACATGACGAGAATCCGGTGAGAAATTTGCCGGACGACGGCAAGGTCGTGAGAGATGAAAAGGTACGTGAGAGAGTACTCTCTTTTGAGCTCCTGAAGGAGCTCGAGGACTTGAGACCGTACGGATACATCGAGAGAAGAAAGAGCCTCATCGGCAATCACCAGGCGAGGACGAAGGGCAATAGCCCGGGCGATGCTGATGCGCTGCCTTTGCCCACCAGAAAATTCATGAGGAAAGCGACGAACATAGTCTCGGGAAAGACCCACCCGTTCAAGGAGCATTTCCACCTCTTTCCGCATGGTATCCCGGGGAACAACACGGTGCACCCTGAGTCCTTCCTCGAGGATGGCCTGGACGGTCATGCGGGGGTTAAGAGAACTAAAAGGGTCCTGAAAAATCATCTGCATATCCTTGCGAATTGGCCGCAGCTTTGCAGGAGGAAGCCTGGTAA
>APKF01000014.1 GCA_000353875.1 Candidatus Caldatribacterium californiense OP9-cSCG
GAGCAAGACCTCACCGTTACCCATGGCACACCTCGGAGAGAGCAACATGATGGCAGTACACCACGTGCCCGTTGCCGAGAGCAATTTCCGGAGGCTCTGTGGCGCAGGTCTCATCTTCCAGGAAACAGCGACCCCGAAACCGACACCCCTCGGGAAAATGGAGGGGATCCGGTACGAACCCCGGAATGCTCGCAAGGGCCTTTTCGTCCACGTCGAGACGGGGTACAGAGCGCAAAAGCCCAATCGTGTACGGGTGGCGGCAACGCTTGAAAATGTCGTACTTCGTTCCCCGTTCCACCACTTTTCCGGCGTACATGACCACAACCTCATCCGCCATATCGGCGACAATGCCAAGGTCATGGGTGATGAGGAGTATCGCCATGCCAATTTGCCTCTGGAGCTCCCGGAGGAGTGCCAGAATCTGCGCCTGTATTGTGACGTCAAGGGACGTCGTCGGTTCATCGGCGATGAGGAGCTTCGGACGGCACGAGAGCGCCATAGCAATCATGGCCCGCTGTTTCATACCCCCTGAGAGCTCGTGAGGGTACTCATTCAGGCGCTTCCTGGGCTCGGGAATGCCCACAAGGTGGAGCATTTCCTCCGCCAGAGCACGGGCCTTCTCCCGGGACACGGACTGGTGGAGAAGGATGGCCTCTATGATCTGGTCCCCTATGGTGTACACAGGGTTCAAAGCTGCAGAGGGTTCCTGGAAAATGATGGCAATGTCTTTCCCCCGCACTTTCTGCATTTCCTTCTCCGGGAGAGCAAGGAGGTTCCTTCCCCTCAAAAAGTACCTCACCCCCTGCAATCCGGCCGTTCACCTCAACAAGGCGGAGGACAGCCAGGGCCGTCACGCTCTTGCCACATCCGGACTCCCCAACCAGCGCCACAGTCTTCCCGTGGGGTACAGTGAAACTCACCCCATCAACGGCCCGGAGTTCCTGGCCTGCATCGTTTTTGAAGTACACGCGGAGGTTGCGAACCTCGAGAAGCACGAGAACATCACCACCGGAGGCGAGGATCAAAGGCATCACGCAAGGCGTCACCAAGGAGATTCCACGCAAGGACGAAGAGTACCATAGCCCCTCCAGGGAAGGCGATCATATACCAGTACTTGAACGTGGCCCCGTATCCCCCAAGCATCCAGTTCCGGGCGTAATTGAGGAGTGCCCCCCAGTCAGCATACCCCTGAGGCGCCCCAAGGCCAAGAAAGCTCAGGGC
>APKF01000015.1 GCA_000353875.1 Candidatus Caldatribacterium californiense OP9-cSCG
ATACGTGAGAGTCAACACCGGACCAGCAAGGTGCCGCAGTGCATCGAGAAACACGTCAAGTCGCCCGTTGAGAAGGGCATCAAGGGTGAGCATTCCGGTGAAATTCCGGAAGTACGGGGATTTAACGATTTCCTCGGCCCAGACGCTCAGGTTCCCCGGTGGGAACCACCCCAGCGTCCCGTAGAAAATCATGAGGACAAAAAGCCCAAAGACAAAATCGGGGAAGGACCATCCAATAACGGCAAAAATGCGCAATCCATGGTCCAGGGGCTTGTTATGGTTGAGTGCTGCGATAACCCCAAGAGACGTTCCAAGGAAAATGATAGGGATAGCGGCAAAAAGGGTGAGCTCCAGGGTGTACGGAAAACGCTTGAGAATTGCCGAAAGCACCGGTTCCTTCCCTACGTAGGACCACCCGAGGTTTCCCCGAAGGACGTTCTTCAGCCATCGACCGTACTGGATAATTAGCGGGTCGTTGAGCCCGTAGAGTTCAACGAGCTTGTCCACATCGGCTCCTTTCAGACGTTCGGGACTGTTAATGAACGTAGCCAGGCGCTGGTATGGACCAAGAAGGCCAATCATGAGGAAAAGGAGAAGAGAAATCCCAAAAAGCGTTAGAGGAAGAAAAAGGAGACGTCGAAGGACGTAGAACATCATAAGCGTGAGCCAGACCCCATGGGGACTACAGTCCCCATGGGGTTCCAGCACAGTATCACCTCACTCTTCCTTCCAGATACCATCGTAATTTGCCTCTCCAGGACGCATGGGGTTGAACATCCAGCCCTTCACCCAGCTCCGCATAACGTACACTTCCTCCGGCTGGTAGAGGGGCATACCCAGAGCATTGTCGTAGGCGATTCTCTGGATTTCCTCGTACATAGCCTGCCGCCTGGTGGGGTCCGTTTCCTCAATGGCTTTCTCAATCAGAGCGTCGAGGGTCTCCTTGGCGAATTTCCGGAATGCTTCTCCCTGAGTCGTTCCATACACGCCGTTACTGTGGTAATAGGTGAAGATGAAGTT
>APKF01000016.1 GCA_000353875.1 Candidatus Caldatribacterium californiense OP9-cSCG
CTCCTGCCTCAAGCATGGAACGCCTTGTGCTCCATTCATCAACTCCCCAGATGATGACCTTGGCGAGTTTCGGCCGTTCTCCCCAGTACTCGTCATTCCTGACCAGGATGACTTTCTGCTGGGTTCTGTCCCACTCAAGGAGTTTGAACGGGCCGGTTCCGATGGCCTTCTCGTAGAGAGGGCTCTTCTCCTTCTTCCAGTTGTGATACCTCCACCACCCATCGGCCTGACCGTCCCAGAGACCCAGAGAAATGCAAGTCTCCTTATCGAGGATGGCACTCCAGCTTGAGTTCTGGGCGAGGATACTCAGGAAAGGTGCAAAAGGCCTTGAAAGATGGAAAACCACGTTGTCCCCCTCGACTTCAACAGCCGGGTCAATGTACGTGGTATAGAAATCGATGAGCTTCTGGCGGTACTCTTCATTCTTGAGATTCCCCTCTTCATCAACCATCTCGTTCCAGGGAACGCCAATCTTGTCTGCAACGAAATCTTCGAGGG
>APKF01000017.1 GCA_000353875.1 Candidatus Caldatribacterium californiense OP9-cSCG
TCCACCACCGCCACAAAGTCCACAATGGAGACATCGGGTACCGGAACACGAATGGCCATGCCGTCGAGTTTTCCTTTGAGGTCAGGAATGACCTCTCCCATGGCCACCGCTGCACCGGTTGTGGTGGGGATCATGGACATAGCTGCAGCCCGGGCTCTCCGGAGGTCCTTGTGAGGGAAATCAAGGATAACCTGGTCGTTGGTGTACGCGTGGACAGTGGTCATGAACCCTCGCTGGATCTTGAAGTTCTCGTGCAGCACCTTCACTACCGGAGCGAGACAGTTCGTGGTGCACGAGGCGTTGGAGACAATGTGGTGATTCGCCTTGTCGTACATCGTGTGGTTCACGCCCATCACAATGGTCACATCGGGATTCTTGGCCGGTGCAGTGATGAGCACCTTCTTTGCTCCCGCCTGCAGGTGCAGCGAAGCGCCCTGACGGTCGGTAAACTTCCCCGTGGACTCAATCACAAGCTCCACACCGAGATCCTTCCAAGGCAGCTGAGCAGGGTCCTTCTGGGCAAAGACCCTGATGGTCTTCCCATCAACAATCAGCGCATCGTCAGTAGCCTCGATTTTGTTGGGAAGGGTTCCATGGACAGAATCGTACTTCAAGAGGTGCGCGAGGACTTTGGCGCTTGTCAGGTCGTTCACGGCTAAAACGTCTATGTCGCCACCGACCTCAAGAATTCTGCGGAACACCAGTCTCCCGATTCTTCCGAATCCGTTGATCGCAACTTTCATTGCTTCTACCCCCTTTGTTCCCGGAATAAACTAAAGCACTTTATCATACCCGAATTCCTGAGATAAGGCAAGAAAAAAGGGCACCGTACGGTGCCCTTTTTTCTTGCCTTGCACTTCATATGATGGCCCGTTCGGTGTTGATATCGAAAACGTGCATTTTGCTCGTGTCCACCACAATCTTCATGCTGGCCCCAACTTCCGTATGGGTCTGCATGTCAAGAACGGCAACAATGGTGTGCGGACCAGAGGTGAGATAGATGATTTGCTCGGAACCCAGAGGCTCAATAACGTCCACCACAGCGTCAATGACATTACCATCGTCCCGCAGCATTTCCTTCGAGACTGCAAGGTCGTACACATCCTGGGGACGGATACCGAAGGTGACTTCCTTGTTCACGTAGGGTTCAAGAGGCGCTCTGTACTCCGCCGGTACTTTGATCCTAAAGGACCCTCCGTCAAGGATAAGGGTATCGTTCTCCTTTTTGAGCACTACGTCGAGGAAGTTCATGGAGGGAGTACCGATGAAACCGGCGACAAACTTGTTGATGGGTTTGTTGTAGAGCTCAAGAGGAGTTCCTACCTGCTGGACCACTCCGTCCCGCATGACCACAATCCGGTCCCCCAGGGTCATGGCCTCCACCTGGTCGTGGGTGACGTAAATCATGGTGGTCTTGAGACGGTCGTGGAGCTTGGCGAGCTCTGCTCTCATCTGCACCCGGAGCTTAGCGTCGAGGTTGGAGAGGGGCTCATCAAAGAGGAAAACCTTGGGGTGACGAACAATGGCTCGACCAACAGCTACACGCTGCCTCTGACCACCAGAGAGCTGCTTTGGCTTCCGGTAGAGGAGCTCCTGAATCCCGAGAATCTCCGCGGCCTCCTTCACCCGGCGATCGATCTCATCTTTGGGGAACTTGCGAAGCCGAAGACCAAAGGCCATGTTGTCGTAGACGTTCATGTGAGGGTAGAGCGCGTAGTTCTGGAAGACCATGGCGATGTCCCGGTCTTTGGGAGGGACGTCATTCACCAGAACGTCGTCGATGTAGATCTCGCCCTCATCCACTTCCTCTAATCCCGCAATCATCCGAAGCGTTGTGGTTTTCCCACACCCTGAAGGACCAACGAGAACGACAAACTCCTGGTCTTTGATTTCAAGGCTCACGTTGTTCACCGCGATGACGTCTCCGAACCGCTTCACCACGTTCTTCAGAGTCACACTCGCCATTTATGTTCCCCCTTCTTCACCAGAATGAAACTGCGCACAGGGAAACTCCCTAAAAGACATTTTAGAAGATTGTTCACATTCTGTAAACCCTTCAGGTCACATGGATTTCCCCTGGAACCTTTCCGCTTCTTTCTCCAGAGCTTTCAGCCGACGGTACACCTCGCCCTTGGAAACGGGAGGCGAACAGTAACTCCCAAGTTCCCGGAGTGAAGCATAGGGGTAACGGATTCTCAAAAGGGCAATCTCTCTGAGCTTTGGCGGAAGCGATTCCAGAGGAAGGTTTCTGATTTTCTCCCGCTGACGCAGTGAGGACCGGACAGTCCGCTCGAGGTTTGAGGTGGTGTAATTCACCCAGCGGGTGAGGTCATTGACCGTTTCCTTCTCCACACGCAGGCGTTCGAGTTCCAGGTGGCTCCGGAAGGCTCCAAGGTACCCCAGGAAAAGGCCGATGGTCTCCGCGTTTTTGGTGTAGAGGTGCCATTCGCTCTTGACCTGGCGACAGCGAAAGGATATCCCCTGGGCTTCGAGGGTTTCCTGGACAAGGAGTGCCCATGCCCTTGAGGGAAACCGAATCTCGAGTTGGTAGCTCCGCAGAGGGTCTCCCACGTACCCCCGGAGTTCAAAAACCCCCCGGATGAAGTCCGCAGCAACCTCTTCTTTGAGGAAATCAGTAAGGGCGGAGACATCGTAGAACCCAAAATCCTCAAGAACCGCTTCGGAAACACCAATCTCCAGGTGATAGAAAAGCCCTGAGTGGATACCCCGTTCCCTGGAACGTCCAAGCTCGTAAGGTGCAAGAGGAGAGAATTCCCTTTTGAGAACGAGACACTTCTTTAGAGGAGCAAGAGAAGAATGTGAGAGGCGAAGGAAAAGCCCTTCTTCTCCTTTTCGGATCACGCCACTCCGCAAAAGACCAGCAAACTCAGCCCTTCGCCGCTTTTTCTCGGAAGGGAAAAGTGCACAGAGCTCATCCTGAAGAAGCGCCCGAAAGTCCATGCTGGTAAACCTCTTGAAGCCGCTCTTTGAGACGGGTGACGACCTCCCGAGGAATCCTCAGGCGTCTACTTACCTCTTCAGGATCCGCTTCACAGAGTGATCGCAAATCCTCAAAGGCGGCAAGAATCTTCTCCCGCCGCTTTGGCCCGATACCTTCTATCTCCTCAAGGAGTGAACCAAAGGACTTCTTGTTCCTCCGCACCCGGTGGAAGGTCACGGCGAAACGGTGCGCTTCGTTTCTCACCCGCTGCAGGAACTGCAAAACCTCGGAGTGAGGAGGAAGTACAAGGGGTGCAGTTCTCCCGGGAAGGTAAACCTCCTCAAACTCCTTGGCCAGGGCAAGCACCGGACAGGAAACGCCGAGTTCCCGGAATACCCCAAGCGCCACGTTGAGCTGCCCCCGCCCCCCATCAAGGAGCAGAAGGTCGGGAAGGCTCCCTTCCCCTGACTGCAATCTCCGGAAATGCCGGACAAGGACCTCCCGCATCATGCCGAAGTCATCGGGATGGCCCTCACTCTTCACAATGAACTTTCGGTACCTTTTGGGGTACGGAACTCCGTCAAGGAAGGCCACCACCACTCCCACGGCCTCTTCACCCTGAAAGGTGGAGATATCCACACCCTCCACAAGGCGGGGGAAAGAGGGGAGTCCAAGGAGATCCTGGAGACCCCGAAGGAGCTCTGTTGACGCTCGCTCACGTTTTTTGCGCCTGAGCACCTCTGCCTCGAGGCTCCTCTGGGCATTCTCTAAAGCCAGAAACATCATTTCCTCTTCCTCACCACTATAGGGAGGGGTAACCGTAAAGGGGAAGAATTCGCTAAGTTCCCGGAGAACCTCCAGATGCTCCACCGCCACACATACCCGCCTGGGAAAGTGGAAAGCGTGGAGGTATATCTGCTCCAGGAACTCCCGAAGGAGTGCCTCCTTACTTTGCCATCCCAAAGACGAGGCAACAAAACTCTCGCTCCCGATGAGCCTTCCCCGGCGAACACGGAGCACTACAAAAAGCGCGACTTCTTCGTCACAGACAACCTCCACAAAGTCAACGTCTTCAGGCTGCGAGAGGACCAGGCGGTATCGCGTTGCGACCTTCTGAAGAGCTTCGAGCTTTTCCCGGTAGTAGATGGCCCGCTCAAAATCCAGGGCATCTGCGGCTTTCCACATCTCGTCCTCAATCCACCGGGCGATCTCCTCATACTTTCCGTTGAGGAAATCCACGGCCTTCCTGAAGTTCTCCTGGTACTCTGCCCGGCTCATGTGACCCACACAGGGAGCCCCACAGAGGCCAAGTTCAAAATCGATGCAGGGCCGGCGAAGAGGGAAAGAGGATTCGGGAATGGTACACCCCCGTAGACGAAAAATCGACCGGAGGAGCTTCAGGCCCTCCCGGGTCTTCCGGGAATCCGTGAAGGGTCCAAAATACACCCCCTCACCCCCGGTTTTCCTCCGGGCAAACCGAACCGCAGGGAAATCCCCTTTTGCCTCGAAAAGGATATAGGGATAACTCTTGTCATCCCGAAGACGGAGGTTATAGGGAGGACGGAAACGTTTGATCAGGTCTTCCTCAAGAAGGAGTGCTTCGTGTTCGTTTCCCGTCACAAAGTACTGCACCGACGCAACGGCCTCAAGCATTCCCTCTTTGAGAGGGGAAGAAGCCCGGTAGAAATGGGACTTCACCCTCTTGAGGATGTTCACGGCCTTCCCGACATAAAGGACCCGACCTTCACCGTCCTTCAGGATGTACACCCCGCATTCTGCAGGGAGGCAGTCAAGGTCCTCTCGTTTCACCTCAAAGGGGACATAGTTCTTTCTTTCGGTCAGCCTGCAGCACCTCCCTCAGGAACTGACCTGTGTAGGAGGAAGGAACCTGGGCGACTTCCTCCGGGGTTCCCTGAGCAACGATGTAGCCACCCTTCTCTCCCCCCTCAGGACCCAGGTCGATGAGATAGTCACACGATTTGATGACATCAAGGTTATGCTCGATGATGAGCACAGTATTCCCCCGGTCCCGAAGCTCAAGCAGCACCGAAAGGAGTTTTTCGACATCGGCAAAGTGCAGCCCGGTGGTCGGTTCGTCAAGAAGATACAGGGTTCTTCCCGTTGCCACTTTCCCAAGCTCCCGTGCGAGCTTTACCCGCTGCGCCTCCCCACCGGAGAGGGTTGTGGCCGATTGTCCGAGTTTGATGTATCCCAGACCAACCCGCTGGAGCACCTCGAGTTTGCGCCGGATGGTGGGGATATGTTCGAAAAACTCCATGGCCTCGTCAACGCTCATCTCCAGAACGTCGGCGATGTTCTTCCCCTTGTACTTGATGTCGAGTGTTTCCCTGCCATAGCGTTTCCCCTGGCACTGCTCACAGGTCACAAAGACGTCCGGGAGAAAATGCATCTCGATTTTGATGACGCCATTCCCCTGACAGGCCTCACATCGCCCACCCTTAAGGTTAAAGCTGAACCGTCCCGGTTTGTACCCCCGAGCTCTGGATTCTGGAAGCTGGGCAAAAAGCGCCCGGATATCGGTGAAAACTCCAGTATAGGTGGCAGGGTTTGAGCGGGGGGTTCGCCCAATCGAGGACTGGTCGATCACGATGACTTTATCAATGTACTCCACACCCTCAATGGCGTCGTGGTCTCCAGCAACCTCCCGGGATCCATGGAGTATTCGAGAAAGTCCCCGGTACAGGATATCGTAAAGGAGCGTGCTCTTCCCTGAACCGGAAACCCCTGTGATGCCCACAAGAAGCCCAAGGGGAATTCTCACCGTGATGTTTTTGAGGTTGTTTGCCCGGGCTCCTCGCACTACAAGCCACTCATCTCCCGGGGGCTTTCTCCTGGCAGGCACAGGGATGCACCTTCGACCACTGAGATAGAGTCCAGTAAGACTCTCGGGATTCTCCATGATTTCCTGGGGTGAACCCAAGGCCACAACTCTCCCGCCCTTTTCCCCCGCTCCAGGACCAATATCCACCACAAAGTCTGCATTCCTGATGGTTTCGGCATCGTGTTCCACCACAATCACCGTGTTCCCAAGGTCCCGGAGTTTCTTCAAAATGGCGATGAGCTTCTGGTTGTCCCGGGGATGGAGGCCGATGGTGGGCTCATCGAGGACGTAGAGAACCCCTACAAGACCGGAACCAATCTGTGTTGCCAGGCGTATTCTCTGCGCCTCTCCACCAGAGAGGGTGGCAGCAGAGCGATTGAGGGTCAGGTACTCAAGACCGACCTCCTTCAGAAAGCCCAGGCGGGAACGGATTTCCCGCAGCACCGGTTCTGCGATGACCGCCTCGTTCCCGGAAAAGCTGAGGTTCTCGAAAAACTCAAGAAGTTCTCCAATGGTCAGGCGGGAAAGGTCCCCAATGGAGAACCCTTGAATCTTCACCGAAAGGCTTTCTTTTCGGAGGCGGTCCCCCTGACACTCAGGACACACCCTGGTTGAGAGGAACGGGGCAATCTCTTCCTGTTCCCACCAGTCCTGGGCACTGGCAAGCTTTCGCTCAAGAATGGGGATGATGCCTTCAAAGACTCCATCACCGTAGAGGATGAAATTCCGCTCCTCTTCGGTGAGATCCCGGAATGGTCGGTTGGTCGGGATGCCCCGTGCAGCAAAAGCCCGACGAATCCGTGCTCCCCAGTAGTTCTCTGGATCCAGATGGTCCCAGGGAACAATAGCTCCCTCGTCAATGCTCTTCGAGTAATCGGGCACCACGAGATCCGGATCCACAAAGGCGAGAAAACCCAGACCGCTGCAGCGAGGACAGGCACCGTAGGGGTTGTTGAAGGAGAACATCCGGGGGGTAATCTCCGGGAAATTCACTCCACAGTCCACACAGGCGAAACGTTCGCTGAAAAGGAGCTCCTTTATCGACCCTTCCTCCCATATACCAACCTTGAGCACACCCTTCCCGTAGCGAAGGGCGATTTCCACGGAATCACTCACCCGGCGTTCAATATCCTCCTCAATGATAATCCGGTCAACAATGAGGTCGATGTCGTGTTTTTTGTTCCGATCAAGCTCTATGTTCTCCCACTCCTCCAGGTCAAAGATTTCCCCGTTGATGCGAACTCGGGCGAATCCGTTTTTGAAGAGGTCAGCAAGAAGCTTCCGGTACTCTCCTTTTCTTCCCCGCACCAGAGGAGCCATAATGAGGACCCTGGACCCCTGGGGAAGGGAGAGGATTTCATCGGTAATCTGCTGCACCGTCTGGCGAGCAATGGGTTTCCCGCACTGGGGACAGAAAACCCTGCCACACCGGGCAAAAAGCACCCTCATGTAGTCGTAAATTTCCGTAACTGTTCCCACGGTAGAACGGGGGTTATGGGATGAAACCTTCTGGTTGATGGCAATCGCCGGGAGAGCCCTTCGATGGAATCCACGTCGGGTTTCTCCATCCGCTCCAGGAACTGCCTGGCGTAAGAAGAAAGGGACTCAAGGTACCTCCTCTGCCCTTCGGCGTAAATGGTGTCAAAAGCAAGAGAGGACTTCCCTGAACCACTGAGACCAGTAATGACCACGAACCGGTTCCGGGGAATCTCAAGGTCCACATTTTTCAGGTTGTGTTCCCGTGCTCCACGAATGACAATCTTACCGTCCTGCATCGTTCTCGCCCCGGTGCAGTGCTTGCTTCTCCTTTAGGGATCGCAGACGGAAGATCTCATCCCGCAGAAGGGCAGCCTTCTCAAATTCCAGGCGTCTGGCCGCTTCCTTCATCTCCCGGGTCAGCCGCTCAATGAGTCGCTCCAGGTTCTCCTCGCTCTCCTCGAGTTCTTCCACAAGAAGACAGGCTTCCTCTGCCTCCCTGGAAAGACCAGCCTCTTCAGGAATGAGGGTTCGAACCTCCTTCGTGATGGTCTGCGGTACAATCCCGTGTTCTCTATTATACGCCTCCTGAATAGCCCTCCGCCGTTTCGTCTCCGCCAGAGCCCGTTCCAGAGAACGGGTCATGGTGTCGGCATAGAGGATAGCCCGTCCTTCGGCGTTGCGCGCCGCCCTTCCAATCGTCTGGATGAGCGCCACTTCAGACCGTAAAAACCCCTCTTTGTCAGCATCAAGAATCGCCACAAGGGCTACTTCCGGGAGGTCAAGGCCCTCCCTGAGGAGGTTAACCCCCACAAGGACGTCAAATTCCCCTGCTCGAAGATCCCGGATAATCCGGGCCCGTTCCAGGGTATCAATCTCTGAGTGCAGGTATCTCACCCGAATACCAAGACTGTACAGGAACTCACAGAGGTCCTCGGCGCTCTTTTTGGTAAGCGTAGTGACAAGAACTCTCTGGTTCTTCTGCACTACCTTTCGAATCTCCCCCACGAGGTCCTCGACCTGACCCCTGGCAGGACGCACCTCAACCTCCGGGTCCAGAAGGCCGGTGGGTCGGATGAGCTGCTCCACCACCTGGGCACTTACGTTCAGTTCGAACTCCCCCGGTGTCGCTGAAACGAAAATACACCGGGAAATCTTCTTCTCGAACTCTTCAAACCTCAGGGGCCGGTTATCGAAACAGGAAGGGAGGCGAAAGCCAAATTCCACAAGACTCTCTTTTCTCGAGCGATCTCCCTCGTGCATTCCCCGAAGCTGGGGAACCGTCACATGGGATTCGTCAATGAAGAGGAGGAAATCCTCCGGAAAGTAATCGAGCAAAGTATAGGGCGGTTCTCCAGGCTGACGGCCATCAAGATACCGGGAGTAATTTTCGATTCCCGGACAGTATCCCGTCTCCCGGAGCAGTTCAAGGTCGTACCGTGTCCGCCGTTCCAGGCGTTCCGCCTCAACAAGCCTTCCCTGGGAGAGGAAATAGGCCACCCGCTCTCGAAGTTCTTCCTCAATACCAAGAAGCGCCCGCTCAAAGATCTCCTGGTCCGCAAGGTAATGCCGGGCAGGGTAGATGAAGACCTCGTCAAGCTTCCCGAGAACCTTCCCACTCACAGGGTGGAGAACCTTAATGCTCTCCACCGTATCCCCAAAGAACTCGAAACGAAAGACCTCCTCGCTATAAGCCGGGTAGACCTCAACGGTGTCGCCCTTAATGCGAAATACCCCCGGCATGAATTCCACTTCATTCCGCTCGTAGAGAAGGTCTACGAGACGGCGGGCAAAGTCCTTCCTTTTGCAGACGTCTCCCACCCGGACACGGAAAACCCGGCGGGCGTACTCCTTTGGGGAACCAATGCCATAGATGCACGAAACAGAGGCCACAATGATGACATCGTTGCGCTCCATCAGGGCGCTTGTTGCCCGAAGACGCAACCGGTCGATGTACTCGTTAATCGAGGCGTCCTTTTCGATGTAGAGATCGTACTCAGGGACGTAGGCCTCAGGCTGGTAGTAATCGTAGTAGCTCACAAAATACTCCACAGCATTCTCGGGGAAAAACGCCCGCATCTCGCTATATAGCTGAGCAGCCAGGGTCTTGTTGTGGGAGATGACCAGGGTTGGCCGGTTGTATCGGGCAATGACGTTGGCCATGGTGAAAGTTTTCCCCGACCCGGTCACCCCAATAAGGGTCTGGTACCGGTACCCCCGGAATAACCCCTCAACCAGCCGCTCAATGGCCTGGGGCTGATCGCCACAGGGACTGTACGGTGCCACAAGACGGAAGGTTCCCCTCTTCATAACCCCTTCACTTTCATAGAAAACCCGAATCCCCCTCTCCTATTTCCCGGAGAACCAGTCTGGAAAGAGGGAGAAAACCCTGTGTTCCAAAAGCTCTGTGGAAGAGTCGTTGATGAGGACCTTCGAGGCCCTCCGGCGGAGAGCGGGGAGAAACCTCTGGGCACTCAAGCGAAGCACAATCTCCTTCTCCTCAAGCCCCTTTTTCTGCAACCGTTCACGGCGAGCGTTCCAGGGGGCATCTACAAAAAGGAGATCCGAAAGGAGAGAGCACAAACCTGCTTCAAAAAGCACCGCCCCCTCGACCACAACGAAATTCGCCTGGAGTCTTTGACAGCGCCTCCGCACTTCCCAGAAAAGCAAGGGATGGGCAAGGCCGTTGAGGCGAAAGAGCATTGGCCAGCTTCGAAAAACCAGCCAGGCAAGCTTCCGCCTTTCAAGATTCCCCTGCCTGTCCAGAAAAAAGCGTCCGAAGGCGAGAACAATGAGCTTCCAGAGGGGTTTCCCCTTTTGGGAAAGCTCCCGGGCAAGGTCGTCAAGGAGAATGACAGGAATTCCCCTTTTCCCAAAAAGGGCGGCAACCGTGCTCTTTCCCGAGGCTACCCCGCCCCCGATACCGAGAATCCTCGGTTCCTTACTCCCTGTAGACCTCAACGTACCTCTTGATGGCCTGCTCCCAGGAGAAATCGCTCGCCATAGCATTGGCCACCATGGTACGGAAGAGGTCCTGATCCTCGAAGTACACATGGAGTGCCCTCCTGACCGTCCGGAGAAATTCACTGGCAGAGAATTCTCCAAACTGGAATCCGGTGCTGAGGCGGGGATTGAAAGGATAGTCAACAACCGTATCCCTGAGTCCACCCACCCCTCGGACGATGGGAAGCGCACCGTAACACATGGCAATCATCTGGCTGATGCCGCAGGGCTCAAAAAGCGATGGCAGCACCAGGAAGTCCGAGGCGGCGTAGGCAAGGTGGGCAAGGCCCTCGTCGAACATCACCATCACCCGCAACCTGGGATAGTACTGCTCAAGGTCTTTCAGCGCTCGCTCGTAGAAGGCCTCACCCATACCCAGGAAGAACCAGTATGCTGGAAGGGAGAAAAACTCCTCAGGACGTTCCAGGAAAAGCCGTATCCCCTTTTGCTCCACAAATCGGGAAATGAAGGCGATGAC
>APKF01000018.1 GCA_000353875.1 Candidatus Caldatribacterium californiense OP9-cSCG
GAAGGGTTGTCTCCACCCCTGGACCAAAGTGCCTTTCCAGGAAACGGAGTTTGTTCTTTCTTTTCCCCTCAAGGTTCTCCCTCCCGTAGTGTTCTTCAAGGAAAGGGTCAAGACCGGGGTGGAAGATTTCCGTGTCGATGCCGTTGACGATTCCCACGATTTTCTTGCGGTGGGACAGAGCCCGAAGAAGACCATCAAGACCTTCCCCGAATTCGGGAGAGCAGATTTCACGGGCGTAGGTAGGACTCACGGTGGTGATGACGTGGGAGAAAAGGAGACCCGCCTTCATGAGATTGAGGTTACCGTAAAACTCGAGGTACTCGTGGGTGAAGAAGTGGTTGGGGAGGTTGACCAGCCGGAAGAGCTCTCCCCGTCCAATGCCCTGGTAGGCAAGATTGTGAATGGTAAAGAGGACTTTCGTGGCTCTGGGCCGATACTGAGGCCAGTACCGCTCAAGATAGGCACAGAGGAGAGCGCTCTGCCAGTCATGACAGTGCAGGAGGAAAACCTCTTCTTGCCAGCGCACCAGGTACTCAAACACTGCTCGGGAGAAGAAGATGAACCGCTCGAGGTCATCAGGATACCCGTACATCCGTTCACGCTCAAAAAAGCGTTCACAGGCCACAGCGAAAAGGGATTGGCTGTCGCTTACTTTGTACTCGAGGAATTCCGCCCGAGCCATGGTCTCCCCAAAGGGGAACTCCAGGGCCCTCTGTCTGGCAAAAGGGAAATCCTGCAGCATTCGGGCGTATCCGGGGAGGAAGAGCTTGACCCGAAACCCAAAGCGGGGGAGGTATTTGAAAAGGGCTCCCACCACGTCTCCCAAACCACCACTCTTGGCAAAGGGATACGCCTCTGAAGCAACGAGCACGACCTCCACGTTCATCCTCCCTCCCCTATGACCAGAAGTCCACACTCCCCTTTCCTTCTCTCCACAACCTCAAGCCGCCATCTCCCTTTAAGGAACCGCTCTGACAACACACCGAGAAACTGCCTGAAATCCCCAGAGACAAGAGGGACATCGGCAGAGAACTGCTTCCCCGCCCTGTACAGTCGCCGGACACCCCCTGCACTCAGGACCCAGGCCAGAAGGCGGAAAACCTCCTCCCGGCAGGTATTTTCATAGGAAACGAGAAGTTCTTCCCAGGATTCCCCGTATCTACCCACAAACCGCCATCCATAGAGTGTCGGCAACGCAACGTACCCGCCAACTTTCTGGATCCTCTGCATCAGATCCCCCGGGGGGACGACTTCCTCCACCACAAAGGCACAGGGAGGGGCAAAGAGAGGAAGGTCAAGAAAACCTGCCTCAAAGGAGAGTTCCCCAAGGGCAAATTTGAGCACAAGCGGGACCTCGACATTCCGGTAGACCTCAGAAAGCGCTGTCTCACAGGTCGTCCACTTCCGGGCTTCCTCAAGAAGCACACTGAGCTCTTCAAAGGGGACGGTCTTCCCGAGCCCCTCAAGGTGCCGCAAATTCTCAGGCGGTGGAAAGAGGCAGGGATAGACAACCCACAGGAGAACCTGACCCCAGAAAACCTCCGGTGTCTCAAGGACTTTCCCCAGATGCTCTGCATCTGGCTGAACACAGGAAATAAGGTACCCTCGGGGCTGTCCTGGGGGGATGCCGGCGATGTTCTCCAGGTCCTTCCCATTGGTCACAAAGAGGTCCCTCCCGCGGAGTACAAGGTACGGATGCTGCTGCCACCTCTTCTCAATCCGTTCTCGGAGCCTTCGAAGCTCAAGCTCTTCGAGTTTCTGAAGAAGTCGCAGCCAGTTCACCCGCTCAGGACTCCAGGGCTCCACACGGCAGTCGAGGGGAACATCCCTGCGAATGGTCACAAGTACCCGGTTCACTTCCACCTGCTCCCGGGCCCTGAGGAGACTCTCGCGTAGAGATGGAGGGAGTTCCTCAATATGGGCGAGAATCCCTTCCCAGCTTGTGAACCTCTGCAAAAGCTGCGCCGCCTTCTTCTCCCCAATGCCCCGCACACCTTGAATGTCATCAGACACATCACCGCTTAAAGCCAGAAAGTCAACAATCTGAGCAGGGGTGATACCGAACTCCCGTTCCACGTCCCGGGGACTTATGGGGCGCAGGCGGGTAACCCCCTGAACTGGCTGGAGGAGCACCGTATGCTCGTCAAGGAGCTGCAGAAGGTCAAGGTCGGAGGTCACCACATAGAGAAGGTATCGTCCTCCAAGACGCTCCTTGAGGCTTCCGATAAGGTCATCCCCCTCGAATCCCGGGACTTCAAGGATGGGAAAACCAAAATACGAAAGGATTTCCTTGATATCCTCAAGCTGGGGTCGAAGGAGGTCGGGCATGGGTTTCCGGGACACCTTGTACTTCTCCTCAAGGACGTGGCGGAATGTCTTCTTTGGATGGTCAAAGGCCACCACAATGGTGAGGGGCGAGTAATCTTCAAGCAACCTCATCAGCATATTGCAGAACCCGAGGGTCGCTCCCGTTGGTCGCCCCGAAGACGTGGTAAGCCTTGGCAGTGCATAAAACGCCCGGTACGCCAGCGAAGTCCCGTCAACTGCAATAACCAACTCCTGATCTTTCATCTTGCTTGACAAAGCCTGAAGCTCCACTATAATCTTCAACAGAGTGCCGAAGTGGCGGAACTGGCAGACGCACTAGACTCAAAATCTAGCGGGGTTCACACCCCGTGCGGGTTCGACTCCCGCCTTCGGCACCATGTCACTCCTTAAGGAAAAACCCCGTTGGCTCCTGTACCTCTCCACCGCGAATGATTCGCTTCTCCACCTCTCCACCACGGAGCGTCAACTCCACCCCCTCGGCTCCTTGCTCCTCAGGCAGGCCAAGGGTGTACGCGAATGCCCGATCCAGGGTTTTCTTCAGCATCTCCTGCCACTTTTCATCTCCTCCAAAACGGAGGGTGACCTCCTGGAGGAAACGATAGACAAGACGTGGGTCCTGCATCCAGTCTTCCTGGGTGAGGTTCTCCAACGCTCCCTGAAGCGCCCGCTCCTCATAAGGAGCAAAAAGGGGGCTCAGGCGCTCTTTTGCCCAGCGGAAACACCAGGCAGCAAGGTAGAGGGAGGAAAAGTCCTTCCGCCCAAGAAGCACCAGGGCTAAGGGGGCAAGGGTGGACCAGCCTTCCTCCCGGGAAAGAGTCAGACTCTCCTCCCGCAGAAAAAGCGTTCTGTACCTCTCCACCACCTCCCCGTCCTGGACGAAGGACGGTGCGTAAGCTCGCCACTTCTGGAAGGCATCCCGGTGGCGAGGGGAGGAAAGGAGCACCAGACGCCACTCCTTCACCGCCTCCTGCAGCTGCCCCATCTGCTCGAGGGTCTTCCCCAGCCAGTACCGGGCATCCACAAACTGAGGGTCCATCTCTAAAGCCTTCTTATAGGCTTCCAGAGCCCTTGCATAGTCTCCCTGAGAGAAGTAAACATATCCGGCACGGTAGTACTCCTCTTTCGTCTGTGCAAAAGCAAAAATCCCACAGGAAACCAGGATAACCACAACAAACACAAGGGCGATGGCAACCCGCTTCACGGTTTCCCTCCTAAAGCGTTTTTAAACTCCCGGTACCCTCACCCACAATACTCTGAATGGCCTCTCGAACTTCGTCACTCCAGGAGACCCAGAAGGCGCTATCAAGCTCAATCCACCACTCACCCTCACCGCCCTGGAGGCGAAGCATAACCGGACAGTTCCCGGGAAACCTCCGGAGACAGTCCCGGAGGGCATAAAGGGTTCGAAGGATATCCTTTTCCACCTCAAGGTCGATCACGACTGCCCTGGCCAGTTTCCGATTCCACTCCTCGGGGTCAAAGAGGGCATCAGCAACGATTTTGTTCTCGCCGCTGTCCAGGATGTCGAGTTTCCCCACTACTCCGAGCACCTTCCCACCCTCAAGCCGCTCCTTCAGCTCTTCAGAGAGGTTGGGGAAAAAGATGACCTCGATGCTTCCCGTCTCGTCCTCAAGAGTCACGAAGTACATGTCCCCTCCTGTTTTGGTGATGATTTTTCGCACGTTGCCCACCATGCCCACAACTTTTACCCGCATTTCCTCCTTGAGCATCCGCAAATGCCCCAGGGGGAAGAAAGGCAAATTCCGTAACCCCGCCACCGCTTCCCGGAAAGGATGGTCACTCACGTAAAACCCGAGCATCTCCTTCTCCATCTGAAGGAGCTCCTGGCGGGAGAACTCTGCGACTTCCCGAAGGAGAGGTACCCCCTCGGAAGCCACCTCTTCTCCAAAGAGGGAGTGTTGCCGTACCTCTTTCTTCCGCCGTCTTGCCCCATAGGACAGGATGTCCTCTAAAGAGGCCAGAAGCTGCGCCCGATTCGGATGAAGCCCTCCAAAGGCCCCGGCCTTAATAAGGCTTTCAAGAACCCGCCGGTTGACAACGCGACTGTCGACTCGCTCGATGAAGTCGAAAATATTCCGGTACCGGCCCTCTCTCCGGCGCAGGAGAATCTCCTCCACCGCACTCTCACCCACATTCTTGATGGCTGCAAGACCAAAGCGAATGCGCCGATCCCCCACCACCGTGAAGTTAGCCAGGCTCTCGTTGATATCGGGAGGAAGTACATCAATGCCCAGGCGCCGGCACTCGGCAATGAATTTTGCCACCTTGTCGCTGTCGTTGGCCACACTCGTGAGGCAGGCCGCAAGGTACTCGGTGGGGTAATGGGCCTTGAGGTATGCCGTCTGATACGACACAAGCGCATACGCTGCGCTGTGGGACTTATTGAAACCATACCCTGCGAAGTACTCGATGATGTCAAAGAGCTCTTCAGCCTTTTCCCGGCTGTGACCTCGCTGCACTGCACCGCTAACGAACTTCTCCCGCTGTTCCTTCATCACCTCGGGTTTCTTCTTCCCCATGGCCCGGCGGAGAATGTCAGCTTCCCCGAGGGTAAACCCGGCGAACTCACTGGCAATCTTCATCACCTGTTCCTGGTATACAATCACACCGTACGTTTCCCGAAGAATGGGCTCCAGAGAGGGATGAGGGTACGTCACCGGGACTCTTCCCTGCTTGCGGTCGATGAAATCGTCGATCATGCCGCTTCCCAGAGGACCCGGGCGGTACAGGGCCAGAATGGCGATGAGGTCCTCGATGTGTTCGGGTTTCAGGCGTTTCAGGAGTTCCCGCATCCCTGCACTCTCAAGCTGGAACACCCCGACGGTCTCTCCCCGGGCAAGGAGCTCATAGGTGGTGCGGTCGTCCAGAGGAATCCGATCAAGGCGGATCTCCTCACCCCGGGTATTTTTAATAATCCGCAGAGCTCGCTCAATGACCGTGAGCGTCCTCAAACCCAGGAAATCCATCTTGAGCAGGCCGAGTTCCTGAAGAGCGTCCATATCAAACTGCGTGACGATTTCTCCTTCGTTCATCCTCTGCAGAGGAACGTAATAGGTGAGCGGCCGGTCAGCAATAACCACTCCGGCGGCGTGGACCGAAGCATGACGGCACATCCCCTCAATACGCTGAGCAAGATCAAGAAGCGTCTTGACCTCCTTGTTCTCCTCGGCGAGTTTCCGCAGTTGAGGATTGGACTCCATCGCCCGCTCGAGGGTGACTCCCGGTCCTCCAGGAATGAGCTTCGCGATTTTGTCCACGTCACCGTAACTCCATCCCAGAGCCCTTCCCACATCGCGCACAGCCTGGCGGGCCATCATCCGCCCAAAGGTGATGATCTGGGCAACATTGGTGGCACCGTACCTCTCGGTCACGTACTTGATGACTTCATCCCTTCGCTCAAAGCAGAAATCGATGTCGATATCGGGCATGCTCACCCGTTCAGGATTCAAAAAGCGCTCAAAGAGAAGGCCATACTGCAGGGGGTCGATATCGGTGATGCCAAGAACATAGGAGACGAGACTTCCTGCCGCTGAACCCCTCCCCGGTCCGACCATGATGCCCCGTTCCCGAGCAAAGTGCACGAAATCCCACACAATGAGGAAGTAGGTCGCATACCCCATGCTCTCGATCACTTTGAGTTCGTACTCAAGCTGTTTTCGGACCCGCTCGGGAGGAGGGTCTCCGTACCGCCGCCTGAGCCCTTCTTCACAAAGATGCACAAGGTACGAGAAGGCATCGAAACCCTCGGGAACGTCAAAGCGAGGGAGAATGACCTTCCCGAGTTCGATGTCCACACGACAGCGCTCAGCAATATTCCAGGTATTCTCAATGGCCTCGGGAAGAGAAGCAAAACTCTCAATCATTTCCTGGGGCGACTTCAGGTAGAAGTCCTGGGTCGGGAAGCGGAGCCTTTTGGGGTCATCGAGAGAAGTCGCCGTCTGAATCGCCAGGACAACGTCATGCATGTAGGCATCCCGGGCGTCGAGGTAATGGCAGTCGTTGGTGGCCACAAGGGGAATGCCGGTTTTCCGAGCGATGGCAATCAGAGCCTCGTTGACCGTTCTCTGTTCGGGAATCTTGTTCTCCTGGAGCTCGAGGAAGAAATTCTCCGGGCCAAAAATGTCCCGGTACTCCAAGGCACAGCGTTCAGCTTCCTCGACATTCCCCGCAAGAACCAGCCGGGGAATTTCTCCCGCAAGGCAAGCTGAAAGCGCAATGAGCCCGCGGGAGTACTCCCGCAAAAGCTCCTTATCCACCCGGGGCTTGTAGTAAAAACCCTCAAGGAAAGCCCGGGTGACGAGTTCCATCAGGTTCCGGTACCCCTCCTCATTCTCTGCAAGGAGCACAAGGTGGTACGCTGGCTCGCTCCCTTTCACCACAACTTTCTCAAAACGACTTCCAGGGGCAACGTAGACCTCGCAACCGATGATAGGCCGAATACCTTTCTCCTTCGCCTTTTTATAGAAATCCACAACTCCATACATGACCCCGTGGTCGGTGATGGCCACAGCCTCCATGCCGTAGGCAGCCACGCGTTCCAGAAGCTCATCGATACGGATCACGCCATCGAGGAGACTGTACTCGGTATGGAGGTGGAGGTGTACGAACTTCATGTCACTCACCACCTGAAAGTTCCCGGAGGAGCAAATTCTTCACCACTTCAGGACTGGCCTGCCCCTTCGTGGCCCTCATAACCTGCCCGATGAGGAAATGCAGTGCCTTCTCCTTCCCCCGGAGATAATCGGCCACACTTTGGGGATTCTTTTCGATAACCTCACGAACGACCTTCTCGAGATCCCGCTCACTGGTGAGGAACGAAATCCCCTTTTTGAGCATGACGTCCCTTGCACCCATCCCCGTTCTGAACATCTCCTCAAAGATGCCCTTGGCCAGGGAAATGCCGATTTCCCTGCGCTCCACCATCTTCAAAAGCTCTGCCAGCATCGACGGGGTGACCTTGCTCTCCCGAATACCGATATTAAGACTGTTGAGGTTTTTCAGGACCTCGGTGAGTATGAAGTTGCAGACTGCCCGGGGGGAGGGAAACTCCCGGACACACGCTTCAAAGAATTCCGCAAGGTCACGGTCCTGAGCAAGGATGTACGCCTCAGGCTCAGGGAGTTCGTACTCACGCATGAATCGTTCCTTCTTCTGTAGAGGTAACTCAGGAATGGTCGCCTGTATTTCCTGGAGCATCTCAGGAGGAATGCAAAAGGGGAGAAGGTCTGGGTCAGGAAAATACCGGTAATCTTCTGCTTCCTCCTTTCCCCGGGAGGGAACGGTCACCTGACGCACCTCATCCCAGTGGCGAGTTTCTTGAACTGGAGTTTTCCCCGCTCGAAGAAGCTCCGTCTGGCGTTCAACTTCGTAACTCAGGGCCCGAAAGACTGATCGAAAAGAGTTCATGTTCTTGATCTCCACCTTGGTACCTGGCATCTCCGGAGAAAGGGAAACGGAGACATTGGCATCACAGCGCAGTGACCCCTCTTCCATGTTCCCGTCGCTCACCCCAAGGTACCGCACGATGCTCCTGAGCATCACCAGGCACTCCTTTGCCTCTTCAGGAGAGTGGAGATCCGGCTCGGTGACGATTTCAACAAGCGGAATGCCAGCCCGATTAAAATCGACCCCCGAGACTGCTCCCCGGAGATCCGGCCCCTCGTGGACGAGCTTCCCTGCGTCCTCCTCCACGTGAACCCTCCGTATACGAACCCGCTTCTTCACCCCCTGAAGGGTGAACTCCAGTACCCCCCGCACCCCGATGGGGAAATCGTACTGGGAAATCTGGTACCCCTTGGGGAGGTCGGGATAGAAGTAGTTCTTCCGGTGGAAAACCACCTCCGGCAGAATCTCGCACTGTAGCGCCAAGGCAGTTTTTATCGCAAGTTCTAAGGCCTTTCTGTTGAGCACTGGAAGCGCTCCGGGAAGACCCATGCAAACCGGGCACACCAGGGTATTGGGAGTTTTCCCGATGTAGTCGGTGCTGCAGCGACAGAACATCTTCGCCCGGGTCAGGAGCTGGCAGTGAACCTCAAGCCCGATGGTCACGTAGATGTTCTCCATCCTCAGGTCCTCCTCTCCGGTCCAATCTCGGGGAAAGGAAGGGGAAGCGAGAGCATTTGTTCGACAAAGCGCGCCAGGGCAAAGAGGACTCTCTCCTGAAAAGGACCGGCAATGATTTGCATGCCCACCGGAAGACCATCCTCGTACCCACAGTTCATGGCAATGGAGGGTACGCCAGCCATGGCTGAGGGGATGGTGAACACATCGGCAAGGTACATCTCATAGGGACTTTTGGTCCGCTCCCCAAGGAAGAAGGGGAACACCGGAGAAACGGGAGTCACAAGAAGGTGACAGGTTGCAAAGGCCTCCTCGAAATCCCGCCGCACCAGCGTCCGCACTTTCATGCCCTTCAGGTAATAGGCGTCGTAATATCCTGAGCTCAGAGAGTACGTCCCAAGGAGGATCCTTCGCTTCACCTCCGGACCAAAACCAGAGCTCCTTGTCTGGAAATACATGTCCTGCAGTCCCCGGTCCCCTCCCTTCCTCATCCCGTAGAGTACACCATCATACCGGGCAAGGTTTGAGCTCGCTTCAGAGGGAGCCACGATATAGTACGCTTCCAGAGCGTAATTCGTATGGGGCAGAGAGACTTCAATGAGTTCCAAGCCTTCTTTCTCGAGTTCCCGAAGTACCGCGGTAATAACCTTTACCATCCGGGGGTCCACTCCCTCGGAGAAATACTCCCGGGGAAGGCCGATCTTCATCGTCCGTATGTCCTCCTGCGGGGGAATCTCCTCCCGGGAAAAGGGGGGATAGGGAGCACAGGTGGAGTCCCGCTCATCTTTGCCGCTTATCACCTCAAAAAGGGTGATGGCGTCTTCCACAGTCCTCGTCATCGGGCCAATCTGGTCTAGAGACGAGGCAAAACTCACAAGTCCGTATCGGGAAACCCGTCCATACGTTGGGCGAAGCCCCACGATACCGCAGAAGGCTGCCGGCTGGCGCACCGAACCTCCGGTGTCGGACCCCAAAGCCACGGGGGCTTCAAAAGCAGCCACAGCTGCGGCAGACCCACCACTGGACCCTCCGGGAACCCGGTTGAGGTCGAAGGGATTCCTCGTCGGACCAAAAGCGCTATTCTCCGTAGACGATCCCATGGCGAACTCGTCCATATTGGTCTTTCCGATGATGATGGCTCCGGCCCTCTCAAGGCGCTCGATGACGGTGGCGTTGTACGGAGGAATGAACCCCTCAAGAATCTTCGACCCACAGGTTGTGGGTATGCCAAGGGTACAGATGTTGTCCTTGACGGCCACAGGAATCCCCCAGAGTGGGGGGTAAAGATCCCTGCCTTTCCATTCTTTCTCAAGCCTTCGGGCCCGCTCGAGGGCGTTCTCCCTGTTCACAAAAAGAAAGGCATGGAGGAGGGGATCCACTTCTTCAATGCGCCGAAAGAACGCCTCAAGCAACACAGAAGGAGAGAGTTCTCCCCGGGCAAAGAGCGCGTGGTAATCCCGAATGGTGAAATTCCGGAATTCCTCAAGATTCATGACGGCTTCTCCTCTTTCTCCACAACCTTGGGGACGATGAAATATCTCCCTTCCACTCGGGGGGCATACTGTAGAACGAGGTCACTCCCCTGCCACTCCACAGGCTCATCGGTATTCATGGGAGGATCGCTCCAGGAGATATGAGAAGTCGGAGAAACCCCCTCAAGCTGGAGTTCGTTCAGCTTTTCAAAATGGGCAATAATGTCACTAATGTCCTGGAAAAAGCGGGAGAACTCCTCTTCCGAGAAAGACAGCTTGGCAAGATGGGCAATCTTTCGGATTTCCTCAAACGACACCCTGGCATGCATTGAGGATCACACTCCCATCATTTCGTAAAACTCTTCCTCCGTGAGGATCCGGACATTCTTCTGACGGGCCTCTTCAAGCTTTCCCCCGGGGTTCTCTCCCACAACGAGGTAATCCACTTTTCGGGAGACGGCATTGGCGACCCTGCCGCCTCTCTGGCGGACGAGCTCCTCCGCCTCCTTCCGGGAAAAGCGAGAAAGCGTTCCAGTAAAGACAAAGGTCTTCCCCTGCAGAGGGCCCTCCAGGGAAGCCGTGATTTCCGCGGTTTCCTCCTCTGGAACCACCCCAAGGGCCTCGAGCTCCTCAAGCATGGCTCGGTTTTCGGGATTTCTGAAGAACTGCCACACTGCCTCGGCAACTTTGGGACCTATACCCTCCACAGCCAGAAGGTCCTCAAACGAAGCCTCCATGATCCTTCTGAGGGACCCAAAGTGCTCAGCCAGAAGCTGGGCCACAAACTCTCCCACGTACCGGATGCCCAGAGCGTACAGGAACCTCGCCAGAGGTCGTTTCTTGGATCGCTCAATGGCCTGCAGGAGGTTCTCTGAGGATTTGTCACCCATCCGTTCAAGCTGCAGGAGTTTCTCCTTGGTCAGACGGTAGAGGTCGGGAATTGTTCGAACATACCCTTTCTCCACCAGCTGGTCGATGAGTTTCTCCCCAAGCCCCTCGATGTCCATGGCATCTCGAGAGGCAAAGTGGCGAAGACGCTCCTTAATCTGGGCAGGGCAATTTGCATTGATGCAACGGACGGCAACCTCGCCCTCTTCCCGCACCACAGGTGAATGGCAAACCGGACAGCTGGTAGGCATGGTGAAAACCCTTTCGTTTCCGTCTCTCCGCTCCTTTAGGACAAGGACAACCTCAGGAATGACCTCTCCTGCCCGCCCCACAATGACCCAGTCCCCAATGCGGACATCCTTTCGCCGCACCTCATCCTCATTGTGGAGCGTTGCTCGTCTCACCACCACACCGCCAACCTCCACTGGCTCAAGCACCGCCACAGGAGTCAGCGTCCCGGTTCGCCCCACGTTGACCTCAATGTCTAAAACCCTGGTCACCGCCCGCGTGGGTTCAAACTTGTAGGCGATGGCCCAGCGGGGGCTTTTGCTCGTCGCTCCAAGGAGCTCCTGGAAGGTGAGGTTGTTCACCTTGACCACGAGCCCGTCGATGTCGTAATCCAGGGTCTTCCGCTTCTCTTCCCATTCCCTGTGAACGGCGATAACCTCCTCAATGTCCCGGGCAAGCTGCGCGTTGGGGTTGACTTTAAATCCAAGGTCTTTCAGAAAGTGTAGGAGTTCCCAGTGGGTGGTCGGGTACCAGGGGCTTTCAATGAGATATGCTCCGTAGACGAAAATGTCAAGCTTCCTCTGAGCGGTGATGTTTGGGTCAAGCTGCCGCAAAGATCCAGCAGCTGCGTTCCTGGTGTTGGCAAAAAGGGGCTCACCTCTTTTTGCCCGTTCCTCGTTGAGCTTTTCGAAATCCCCCTTGTGCATGAACACCTCGCCCTGGACCTCAATAAGACTGGGAACCCTTTCCCCAAAAAGACGCAGGGGAATACTCCTTATGGTCCGCAGATTTAGGGTCACATCCTCACCAGTGGTTCCATCACCCCGGGTTGCACCGCGAACAAACACCCCGCCCTCGTACCGCAGGTTCACCGCAAGGCCATCGATTTTGAGCTCAACCACATACTCCACCGTTTCCGTCCCCAGCATTCTCTTCACCCGTCGATCGAAGTCCCGTATTTCCTCTTCGGTGAAGGCATTGTTGAGACTCAGCATCGGTCGGGCATGAGTAAAGGGGGCAAAGCCTTCCTGAGGTTTCCCACCCACCCGCTGGGTCGGAGAATCCGGTGTGACAAGGTCAGGGAAAAGCGCTTCGAGCTCTTCGAGCTTCCGCATGAGGGCATCGTATTCTTCATCGCTGATCTCGGGACTATTGAGGACGTAGTACCGGTAATCGTGGTACCGGATGATTTCTCGAAGCCGCTCAATTTCCCTTTTCGCCCGCTCCCTGTCCATGCGTCCCCCTCCTACCAGAGTTCCTCCCTTACTATTGTATCATCCCGGCGGGGGCCAACAGAGATGAGCACCACCGGAACCTCCAGAAAATCCTCAAGGGACTCCACAAAAGCCCGCACCGCCTTGGGAAGGTCACCGTACGACCGCACTTTTGAGATATCCTCGTCCCACCCCTCGAACTCCCGGTACAGCGGTCGACACAGAGGCCAGAGAGAAGGATCCATAGGGAAATCCTCAAGGATCTCTCCCCGAACCTCGTAGGCATAGCACCATCTGACCCTGGGGAGTCCCCCAAGAACATCAAGCTTGGTCAGAGCCAGCGAGGTGATGTGGTTGACACGGAGGGCGTACTTCAAGACCACCCCGTCAAGCCATCCACAGCGGCGGGGACGCCCGGTGGTGGCACCGTATTCTCCCCCTTTTTCCCGAAGGTGCATCCCGGTGGTATCCGTGAGTTCTGTCGGAAAGGGCCCTTCACCCACCCGTGAGGTATAGGCTTTGCACACCCCGAGGACCTCGACATCGGTGACCGGGCCCATACCGGCACCAAGGAGCGCGCCACTGGCCACCGGATAGGAGGAGGTGACGAAGGGATACGTCCCGTGGTCGAGATCGAGCATGGTCCCCTGAGCACCTTCGATGACGATACGCTTTCCAGCCCGCCACGCCTCATACAGAAACCGCGAGGTGTCCCGAACATAGGGCCGCAAATGCTGCCCGTAGGCGAGGTATTCTTCAAGAATCGCCTCATAGGAGAGCGGGGGATGGGAGAAAATGCGCTCCAGAATCCAGTTCTTGTACTCAAGAACCGACCGGAGCTTTGCGGCGAAGATTTCAGGATGTAGAAGGTCCACGACCCGTATGCCCCAGCGGGCAACCTTATCCTCATACGCTGGTCCAATACCCTTGCCCGTGGTTCCGATTCTCCCCTTCCCCCGAAGGCGTTCATAGAGTCCGTCAAGCAGGCGGTGATACGGCATGACCACATGGGCTTTTTCGCTGACAAAAAGCCTTTCCTGGAAGACAACTCCCTCCTGCTCGAGGAGGCGAACCTCTTCGAAGAAAGCCAGGGGATCGATGACCATCCCGTCACCGAGAATACAGACCTTTCCGGGCAGAAGGACACCAGAGGGAATGAGGTGGAAAACGTATTTCTTCTCTCCCACGATGACCGTGTGCCCGGCGTTGTTCCCTCCCTGAGCCCGTACCACCACATCTCCTGACTGGCTCAGGTAGTCAACAATCCTCCCCTTACCCTCGTCCCCCCAGTGCGTTCCCACCACAATGCAGATGCTCACTCCCACCACCTTCATTCCCATTCAATCGTCGCGGGAGGTTTGGAGGTAATGTCATAGACCACCCTCCCTATCCCTGCCACTTCGTTCACGATGCGCCGGGCGATGACATCAAGGGTGTCATAGGAAATCCTTGCCCAGTCGGCGGTCATACCGTCCTCGCTCATGACCGCCCGGATGACCCCCACATATTTGTACGTCCGCTCGTCCCCCATAACACCGACACTCCGGACCGGAACCAGAACTCCAAAGGACTGCCAGAGCTTCCGGTAAATCGGCGATTTTCGCAACTCCTGGTCAATGATGGCGTCCATGTCCCGGAGAATCGCCAGCCGTTCTTCGGTCACCTCGCCGATGATACGTACGGCAAGGCCAGGACCGGGGAAGGGCTGTCGCCAGATGATGTCCTCGGGGATACCGAGTTCTGCCGCCAGCTTCCGGACCTCGTCCTTAAAGAGGAATCGTAGGGGCTCGAGGACCTTAAGGTGCATGTGTTCGGGAAGCCCTCCAACGTTGTGGTGGGTTTTGATTCGGGCCGATGGACCCCACACCGAGACGCTCTCGATGACATCCGGATAGGTCGTCCCCTGGAGGAGATAGGTGACGTCTCCGAGTTTTCTCGCCTCTTCCTCGAAGATTTCCACAAACACCCGACCGATAATCTTCCGCTTCTCCTCAGGGTCCACGACTCCCCGAAGAGCCAGGAGGAAACGTTCTCTGGCGTCAACATAAATCACCCGGTCCTTCCCCAGAAGTGCCCGCATGTTGGAGAGCACCTGCTCCGCCTCTCCCTTCCGCAGAAGACCGTTGTTGACGAAGATGCAGCTCAGTTGATCCCCAATAGCCCGATAGGTCAGGACCGCCGCGGTAACCGAGTCTACCCCACCGCTGAGCGCACACACGACTCGTTCCTTCTGAACCTCGTTGCGGACATACTGGATCTGCTGCTTCACAATGGACTCAGGAGTCCATTCAGGACGACATCCACAGATACCAAAAACGAAGTTCGCAAGGATCTCCTTCCCCAGAGGGGTATGGGAAACTTCGGGATGGAACTGAATACCCCAGATTCTCCCGCTTTTGTCCCTGACTGCAGCGTACTCGCACCCTTCTGTTCTAGCTACGCAGACAAAGTCCTCAGGGATCTCCTTCACACTGTCCCCATGGCTCATCCAGCAGACCATCTCACTTCCTAAACCTTCGAAGAGCCCTCCCCGTTCGAGAACGAAAAGGAGGGCCCTCCCGTACTCCCGGCTCTGAGACCGGATGACCTTCCCTCCTAAAGTACTGACGAGAAGCTGCATCCCGTAGCAGATACCAAGGATCGGTTTTCCGCTCTCGAGGACTCCCTGCGGCAGCCTGGGGGCATTCTCGTCGGTGACGCTGTAAGGGCTTCCCGAAAGAATGATGCCCCGGATTTCAGCCTCGGCCAGCGAGGGACAACCCCGCATGTGGTATGGCCAGATTTCACAGTACACCTGGAGCTCCCGAATGCGGCGAGCAATGAGCTGAGTGTATTGAGAACCAAAGTCCAGAATGACAATCTTATCCATACCAGGCGTTCACCGTCCCATTCCCACACCCTGTTCCCTCTGCAGGTGTTTCCCCTCGGTCCAGATACTCGGTGCCACGACAATTTCGACCTTCTGCATTTCCCGAATATTCCGCGCCCCCAGAGACCCCATGGCCACCCTGAGCGCTCCGACGAGATTCATCGTGCCATCGGTGACCGCACTCGGGCCAAAGAGGATCTCCCGAAGGCTCCCCTTAACGCCAACCTTGATGAGCGTCCCCCGGGGCAGTGCCGGGTCCGGAGTGGCCATACCCCAGTGGTGCCCCCGACCGGGAGCTTCCTGGGCACTGGCCAGAGGCGAACCAAGCATCACGGCATCTGCTCCACTGGCTATCGCTTTGGCGATATCTCCGCCCACCCGCATGCCTCCATCGGTAATCACCGCCACGTACCGGCCGGTGCTCTTCAGGTAATCCTCCCGGGCCGCCGCCACATCCACCGTTGCCGTCACCTGGGGAACACCAATGCCAAGAACGGCTCTCGTGGTGCAGGCAGCTCCGGGGCCAATACCGACGAGAACGCCGCTCACTCCCGCGCGCATGAGCTCCAGGGCCACCTCATAGGTGGCACAATTCCCCACAACCACGGGGACAGGAGCCTCCCGACAGAACTTCTCAAGGTCTAGAGCCTGGAGCGAAGAGGAAACATAGCGGAGGGTGGTCACCGTGGCCTGAATGACCAGGACATCAACTCCGGCCTGGATGGCCCTTCTGCCAAGCGTTTCGGCCCGAAGAGGGGTAACGGATACCGCCGCAGGAACATTATGAGACTTAATCTCCTCAATCCGCCGGTTGATGAGCTTCTCCTTAATGGGTTCCTGGTACACCCGCTGGAGCAGCGCAGCAACCTCGTCTTTGGGCCGGGAGATGATTTCCTCAATCACCGCGTAGGGGTCTTCGTAGCGAGTGAACAGCCCCTCGAGGTTCAGGACCCCCAGGGCTCCAAGCTTTCCCAGCTCCACAGCCATACGGGGGTCCACCACCCCATCCATGGCCGCCCCAAGAATAGGAACCTCAAGTCGTATTGATCCGATACTCGTTGAAACGTCCACATCCTTTGGGTCCACCGTGACATTGCCCGGCACAAGGGACACATCGTCGAATCCAAAGGTCATCCGCGCCTTTCGGTTCCTCCCCAAAAAGTACTCCATAGGCCTCACCTTTTCTCTATCTCCGTCTCTTCAGCAATAATAACCTCAGTGGTCAACACAAGAGAGGCCACGCTCAATGCGTTCTGCAGGGCTACCCGGACCACTTTGGCAGGGTCCACGATGCCTGCCGCGAACATGTCGGCGAAATCGCCCTGGATCACGTCAAACCCCACATCCCAGGGTTCTGCCCTCATCTTCCCCACTATGAGGGACCCCTGATATCCAGCGTTTTCGGCAATCTGCCTTGCGGGTTCCTCCAAGGCTTTCCGCACAATCTCCGCTCCCGTGCGTTCCCTCTCAGGAATGGCCTCTACATCGAGCTCCTGGGCAAGATGGACCAGGGCCGCACCACCCCCAGGGACAATACCCTCCTCAAGGGCAGCCCGGGCAGCGGCCAGAGCATCCTCAACGCGAAGGCGTTTTTCCTTGAGTTCGACC
>APKF01000019.1 GCA_000353875.1 Candidatus Caldatribacterium californiense OP9-cSCG
TGCGCCAACCCGGATGACAGCAACCCCGCGGGTGAGCCGCCCCAGACGTTCCTCGAGCTTCTCCCGGTCGTAATCCGAGGTGGATTTCTCAATCTGGACACGAATCTGCCGGACTCGTTCCTCAATATCCCGCCTTTTCCCCTTCCCCCCGACAATCACCGTGGTATCCCGGGTAACCCGAACCTTCTCTGCCTGACCAAGGAGCTCGAGCGGAACTTTCTCGAGTTTCATCCCCAGGTCCTGGAGAATGACCTGTCCCCCAGTGAGCACCGCAATATCTCCCAGAATTTCTTTCTGTCGTTCTCCAAAAGCAGGTGCCTTGACTGCCGCAACCTGCAGCACCCCCCGGAGCTTGTTGACCACAAGGAGGGCGAGGGCCTCGCCGTCAATCTCCCCCACAATGCAAAGCAGAGGACGACCTGTCTGGAAAACCCGCTCAAGGAGTGGGAGAAGCGTTGCGGCGTTGCGAATCTTGTAATCGGAGATGAGGATGAAGGGATGTTCAAGGAGGACTTCTCCTTTCTCGGGATCTGTCACAAAGTATGGGGAAACAAAACCCCGGTCAAACTGCAGACCCTCAACCACTTCAAGGGTGGTCTCAACACCTTGAGAATCCTCGATGGTTACCACACCGTCTCTCCCCACCCGCTCCAACGCCTCGGCCACAAGCCCTCCCAGGAACTCGTCTTTTGAAGCCACAGAAGCCACCTGGGCCACGTGCTTTTTCTCCACAACCGGAACGCTCCGTTCCCGAAGTTTCCGCACCACCGCGTTCACGGCTTTTTCCATTCCGCTTCTGAGAAACACCGGGCTGTGAAGGGAAAGGAGGGCCTTCATCCCCTCTTCCACCAGTCTTTGAGCCAGAACAACAGCCGTTGTGGTTCCATCCCCCACGACATCGTTCGTCCTTACCGCAACCTCCCTGAGGATCCTGACGCCCACGTTCTGAAAAGCGTCATGGACCTCGATATCCCGAGCCACAGTGACCCCGTCGTTTGTGACGAGAGGAAAACCCCAGTCCTTCTCAAGGAGCACGTTTCTCCCCCGTGGTCCTAAGGTGAGTCGCACCACCCCGGAAAGCGCTTCAATCCCCTCCCGGAGGGCCTGACGGGCTTCGCTACCAAAAAGCAAAGTCTTCGCCACAATGTTCACCTCTTCGTCCTCGTCAAAACGCATGCCAGAATAATACCGCAGAGTATCTCGAGAATTCAACCGGACCCCAGGGAGAGCTGGGGAAGGGGATCAATCGCCAGAGAATCTCGCCTTCCCCTGAGGAAATGGAAAAGACCACAGGCGGCAATCATAGCCGCGTTATCCGTGCACAGCGCCTGGGACGGGAAAAGCACCTGAACCCCCCGTTGCTTTCCCTCCTCTTCCATGACCTCCCGAAGGCGACGGTTCGCCGCCACCCCTCCCCCCACAACGAGCGTTGGATACGCCGTACGTTCCACCGCCTGGAAAGCCTTTTTGACCAGACTGCGAACCACGCTCTCCTGAAAAGAGGCTGCGAGGTCCCGAAGGAGACGCTCGTCGCGTTTTTCCTCGGGAGAGAGCTGCGAGAAAAACCTCGCCACAGCAGTCTTTAGACCGCTGAAGCTGAAATCCAGGGTATCCTCATCCTCAAGCCCGCTTCGGAAGAAAAAGCGTTTCCCATCCCCTTCTCTGCTCAGGCGGTCGATCACCGGACCCCCCGGGTACCCAAGGCCAAGAAGCCGGGCTACCTTGTCGTACGCCTCACCGGCGGCATCGTCCCTTGTCCTCCCAAGCAAAACATAGTTCCCCCAGTCCCGAACGGCAAAAAGCTCGGTATGCCCTCCGGAAACGATGAGTGCCACAAAGGGAGGATTTGCAGAGGGGTTATCGAGGCGTACGGCAAAAAGATGCCCTTCCAGGTGATTGACCGCCACAAGGGGCTTTTCAAGAGCAAAAGCCAGGGCTTTCGCCAGGCACATTCCCATAAGGAGCGATCCCAGAAGCCCCGGTCCCTGGGTCACAGCCACAAGACCAATGTCACGGAGGGTGACCCCAGCTTCCTTTAGAGCAGTGTGGAGGATTGAGGGAAGCACCTCAAGATGGCGCCTTGAGGCGACCTCGGGAACGATACCCCCAAACGCCCGGTGAACCTCGACCTGACTCGAAACCACATTGGAACGGATTCTGAAATGCCCATCGACCACCGCCACACAGCTATCGTCGCAGCTCGTTTCAATCCCCAGAATCAGAAACTCTTCGCTCATCCCTTTCCTCCTTGAAATCCTTCCGCATGATGAGCGCGTCCTCTCCATCGGCATAGTACCTCGACCGTACCCCCACCACCCGGAAGCCAAACTTCCGGTAGAGATTCTGAGCCCTGGTATTGCTCACCCGGACTTCCAGAAGCACGTAACGACACCCACAAGCCTGGGCGTACTCAAGGGCGTATCGAAAGAGCCTTTTCCCGAAACCTCTCCCCCGGTACCGGGGGTGGATGGCAAAGGTTGTAACGTGCCCCTCTTCCCACAGAATCCAGAGGCCGATGTACCCGATGACCCTGCCCTCAAAAAGCGCTACGAAATACGAGGCGACCTTGTTCGAAAGCTCGGTGAGGAAGAGCGAATACGACCAGGGTTGAGAGAAGGACCGCCGCTCAATTGCCACCACATAGGGCAGGTGGTGCGTCCGCATTTCCACAATCCGAAAATCACCGTCGTCAACGAGAACCTTATCGTTCGAAAACCCTGGATCCATAGAGGGGCAACATGGTAAAGACGTTCTCAAAACTCCCCCTTTCCCCCCGCTCCCGGGACAGCGCCACAAGCTCAAGGGGGTTGGGAACTGCAAGATCGGGATGGAGACACGAAAGACCAGCTTTCCCAAATTCTTCGGAGAGGTCTTCCCAGGGAGTCACAACCAGAACGCCCGTCTTCCCTGCGTACCGAGCAACGAATTCCTCCGGAGAGCCTACCTGGGGTGGAGCGGCAAGGCGGGTCGAGGGAAAGGGGAATTCAGACCAGAAAATCTCTCCTCTCCGGTGGAAAATCACCGGAACAATAATCCCAAAGGACGAAGCCACGTGGAGTCTCCGGACCTGACTCGCCAGAAGCTCAAGAACCGAGAACCCCAGAAGAGGTACCCGGAAAGCATAGGCCAGGCCCTTCGCAACCATGTTGCCAACCTTGACCCCAGTGAACGACCCGGGACCAAGACCGACGAGAATGTATTCCAGGCGCTCCCTCAGGGGGAAGCGGTCCTGTATCACCCTAAGGTACTCTAAAAGCAGGAGGGAATGTTCCATCCTCGTATAGTGGACCACCTGGAAAAGGACCTTTTCCCCCTCCACGGCGGCCACACCAAGCCAGGGAGTGCTGCTGTCAAGGGCGAGAATCATTCCCACCACCCGAATGGGTAACCCGGATATGCCGTACGCAATCGTCGACAATGCCAATCTGCACCCAGAAAAACGGAGGAGGGAAAAAGGAGAGGAACTTCTCTCCCCACTCTACTACCACGATGCCCCCTCTCTCCAGGTATTCGGAAAAGCCGAGATCCACGACCTCTTCCCACCTGCTCAGGCGGTAGCAATCCATGTGGTACAGAGGACAGGGCTTCCCGGAATACTCGTGAACCAGGGAGAACGTTGGACTGCGCACCTCGTCTTCCGGTATCTCCAGAGCCTGGGCCATACCCTTGACGAAAACCGTCTTCCCCGCTCCAAGTTCTCCGGAAAGGAGAACAAGGACAGGGGGTCTGCAGAACTCAAGGACGAACTCTCTTCCCCGCCTTTTCGTCTCTTCAGGGCTTTCGGTCCACCAAAACGCCACTTCCCTCATCAGACGAACACGCGATGACGTATCCTTCCGAAACTACAGAGAACCTCATGGGGGATTGTCTTTCCCCGGCGCGCAACCTCTTCAACCCGTATCTCCTCCTCACCATCCCTCCCGATAAAGGTGACCACGTCCCCCTTCTCCACTCCCTCGATATGAGTTACATCAACCATCACCTGGTCCATGGAGATCATCCCAATGACTGGAGCCCTCTTCCCGTGAACCAGCACCTCGAGATTGTTGGAAAGAGCCCGGAATAGCCCCTGGGCGTACCCCAGGGCGACAACCGCCACTCTCGACACCCGCGAGGTCACGAATGTCCCCCCGTAGCCCACCCGGAAACCAGGAGGGAGAACCTTAACGAGCTTCACCCGAGCCCGGACGCTGGTGACGGGCTTCAGACCAAGCGATTTCACAAGCTCCGGTTCTCCGTTTGGGGACACCCCAAAAAGAGCAATACCGATCCGGTTCAGCACAAGGCGCATATGGGGAAACGCAAGAAAGGCTGCGCTATTCGCACAGTGGTACTCCAGGGATTTTCCCCAGAACCCCCAGCGCTTCAGGAAAGCCAGAAATTTCTGAAATTGCCACTCTGTGTACTCCGGATCTTTTTCGGCGCTTGAGAAATGCGTCATCACACCGCACAGAGTAACAGCAGGCGAAAGGAACATTCTCTCAAGAAAATCACGGGTAAAGTTGCAGGGAAGGCACCCCAGCCTCCCCATCCCGGTGTCTACTTTAAAGTGAAAGCGGGCAGTCTTTCCCTGCCGCTCTGCGGCCTTGACCAGGCTCTCGAACTCCTCTTTCTGCGAGACAACGGGAACAAACCCCTCAGCAACGATGGCCTCAGCCTCCCAGGGGAAAAACCCCCCGAGGATATAGATATCACCCTCAATACCAGATCTTTTAAGCTCAAGGGCTTCCTCCAAAGAAGCCACGCCGAATTTCCGAAGGCCCAGTGAGGAAAGCAAGGTAGCAGTAGCCACCCCATGGCCATAGACCTGGGATTTCACCACCCCCATGATGTCTCCCCGGGGAGAGGCTAGCTGTCTGAGCACCAGGAGGTTATGGGCAAGATGCTCCCGAGAAATCTCCATCCAGAAATGAAAGCTCCCATGTTCCATCTTCTACCACCTTTCGTGCCGCATCGAGTCGTTCGGCAATCTCATGGGCAACAATGGAGGTTCTCCCTTCCCTGCGCAGGATGTCTCCTGAAAGCCCGTGGAGAAACACCCCGCAGAGCGCACCGCTTATCGCATCAAGGCCTTGTGCCATGAATCCACCGATGAGTCCTGCCAGAACGTCTCCACTTCCTGCTGTAGCCAGAAGCTCGTTCCCTGTAGGGTTCACGAAGATGTCCCCCTCGGGACTCACCACGAGAGTCCCCGGCCCCTTAAGGACCACGACGCATCCGAAAAAAGAAGCGATATCCGGGCAGCCTGCACCTTCCACTCGCTGACCTCCTGCACAGGCCTGGCCAGAAGGCGAGCCGCCTCGCCCACGTGAGGCGTCACAACCCACCCGACGAGTTTCCCCTCCCACCGCTTGCGATGTTCAGCGATAACATTCAGCGCGTCGGCATCGAGCACACCCTTTGCCGAAGTGTGCTCAAGGAACTGCTCTAAGAAACGCCGCACCCCTTCACTCATCCCAAGACCCGGCCCGACCACAACACCCGAAACCTTCCGGGCCTCAAATCCCCGGAGAATCGCCTCAACGTCGTGTTCCCCATAGCTCCAGTCAGGACGTGCCGAAGACGCAAGAGTCACCCCCACAACCTCAGGGAGGCTGGTTCGCACCGCCAGAGAAAGCTCTGCAGGCAAAGGCCACACCACCATGCCTGCACCACTCCGATAGGCTCCTTGAGCAACCAGCATCCCCGCACCGAGCATGGCCGAAGACCCAGCAACAACCCCCACCACACCGGCAGAAATCTTGTGGGTTGACCACGACCGCCGGGGAAGAAGGGCACGGACATCCGAAGGAAGCACCAGGTACCCATCGGCCCTTTCGTTTCCCCCAAAGGACAGGGGCACGCCGATGGGGTACACCCTGATGCTTCCCGCATACGCTCTTCCCGGATATAGGACAAGGCCCCTCTTGAGGAAACCAAAGGTCACTGTGAGATCCGCCCGCACCGCCTCGCCGAGAACTCGACCGTCGCTGGCGTCCACCCCGGAAGGGACGTCAACAGCTACGACGAACTTTCTCGTCGCCCCATTGATACACCGAATCACCTCCCGGTGCACTCCCTCGACTTCCCGGGTAAGGCCCGTCCCAAAGAGGGCATCGACAATCAGCGTGTCCTCCTCAAACCGGACATCGCCGGAAGAGGAAACCACCTGCACAGGAAGGCCAAGTGCTGTAAGGACGGCGTAATTGTACTGGGCGTCTCCCCTGAGGTTCTCCGGAGAACCCACAAGGTACACCCTGGGGGGATTCTCGGGATGCGCCACGAAAAGGTGGCGGGCCACCACCATCCCATCGCCTCCGTTGTTCCCTGTCCCGCACACGATGGCTACCCGCTGCAGCGATGGTCTTTCCCGCAGAACAGAGAGCACCTCAGACGCCACCGCCCTTCCGGCATTTTCCATAAGTAAAAGGGTCCCCAGGCCGAAGCGTTCACAGGCGCTTTTCTCCCGCTCCTGCATGGTCTTCGCTGTGGCAAGCTCAATCACTGCTTTTCCCTCCCCCGACGATTCCCACCGCCACCGCAACGACCACATCTCGCGAGTGCGAGAAAGAAAGACTGATTCTCCGGAACACCTCGCCACCTTGCGCCACAAAAACCCGTGGCTCTCCCGTGGACGCGTGGAGAATCGTGATATCCCGAAAGCCCAGAGAATATCCCTGCTGCAGGAAGAGCTTCTTCACCGCCTCCTTGCTGGCAAAGAGCGCCGCGACCCCTTCCTGCCACCTCCTCATCCCCTTCCCCCGGTAGTAGGCAAGCTCCTCCGGGGAAAAGAGGCGCTGGAGGAATCGTTCACCAAAGAGGGAGAGAACCCGGGCAATCCGTGCAATCTCCACCACGTCAACGCCTACAAAAGCTCCACCATCGCTCACGAAGCGGCTTCTCTCTCTTTCCGTGCCTTCTCAATAATGGCCTCCGCTATCTGAGGTGGAACCTCCTCGTAGTGGGAGAACCTCATGATGAACGAACCTCGCCCCTGGGTGATGGAACGGAGGTCAACGGAATACCGGAAAAGCTCAGCAAGCGGGACCAGGGCCTTAATTTTCTGGTAGCCATCCTCGGGTTCCATGCCCAGAATCTTCCCCCGACGAGCGTTGAGGTCCCCGATGACATCCCCCATGTTCTCCTCGGGCACTGTCACCTCAACACTCATGATGGGTTCAAGGAGCACCGGATTGGCCTCCTGGGCTCCCTTCCGGAATGCCATGGAACCGGCAATCTTGAAGGCCATGTCTGAGGAGTCCACCGGATGATACGACCCATCGTAGACGGTCACCCGCACGTCCACCACAGGGTACCCAGCAAGGACCCCTTCCTGCATGGCCTCCTGCACACCCTTTTCCACTGCAGGAATGTAGTTCTTCGGGATCACACCACCCACGATTTTGTCGACGAATTCAAACCCCTGTCCCCGAGGAAGCGGCTCAAGTTCAAGCCAGGCATGACCATACTGTCCCCGGCCTCCCGACTGGCGCTTGTACTTTCCCTCGGCACGGGCCGTTTTCTTGATGGTCTCCTTGTAGGGAACCCGGGGAACCGAGAGGGCGACCTCTACACCAAACTTGCGCTTCATCTTTTCTGCCAGAACATCAAGGTGAATGTCTCCGAATCCGTAGACGATGTCCTCTTTGGTATCTGGTTCTCGCTGCACCCTGAGCGTGGGGTCTTCTTCGAGCATGCGGCTCAAAGCCTGGCTGATTTTCTCCTCGTCTGCCTTCCCCACAGGCCGTATAGCCGCCATGTAGTTCGGCTCAGGGTACTCAAGGGGTGGAAAAACAATGGGGTGTTCCCGATCCGAGAGGGTGTCGCCAGTGAAAACCTCGGTCACCTTGGCCACAGCCGCGATGTCTCCTGCTTTGACCTCCTTCAGAGGTTCCTGCGCCTTCCCCCGAATGAGGAGGAGCTGCCCCACCTTTTCTTCCACATCCCGGGAGGCATTGTACAGCCGGGCATCTGCCGAGAGCTTCCCCGAATAGACCCGGAAAAAGGCAATCTTCCCCACGTACGGGTCACTCAGAACCTTAAAGACAAAGGCCGAGAAAGGAGCGTCCTCACGACAGGGTCGTTCTTCCTCTTCTTGGGTTCTGGGGTTCTTTCCCCTCACCGGCAGGCGGTCAAGGGGACTTGGGGCAAATTCCACGAGAAAGTCCGCTAAAGCAGTGACTCCCTTGTTCTCCAGGCCGGAACCGCAGAGAACTGGGAAAATCTTTCGCTCAAGTGTGGCCTTTTTGAGGGCTTCCCGGAGCTTTTCCGGTGGAATCCCCTGACCGTCAAGGTAGAGATTGAGGAGTTCGTCATCGGTCTCCGCAACGTTTTCCAGAAGCTCCTCCCGCCACGTTCTGGCCTCGTCTTCAAGCTCCCCGGGTATTTCCCCCTCCCGAACCGTCTTCCCGTCACCCTCGAAATACAGGGCCTTCATGGTCAGAAGGTCTACAAGGCCCCGGAAAGCGCTCTCCTTGCCGATGGGGAGGAAAACCGGGGTCGCCTTGGGAGTGAACTTCTTGCGAATGTTCTCCAGAACACCGTAGAAATTGGCACCCTCCCGGTCCATACGGTTCACCAGGAAGAACACCGGGAGGTTCTCCCGCTTCAGGTAGTCCCATGCCTTCTCGGTACCAACCTCAACGCCGGACACCGCGCAGAGGAAAATCACCCCGCTGTCCACTGCTCGAAGCGCCCCGATGACGTTCCCCAGAAAATCCATGTACCCCGGGGTATCTATGAGATTGACCTTGCAACCCTTCCACTCAAAGGGCAGGACCGAAAGGTCGATGGACAGTCCGCGTCGAATCTCCTCGGGTTGCCAGTCAGAGACCGTGTTGCCTTCCTCAACTCTGCCCCGTCGCGTCGTCACCCCTGCGTTGAAAAGCAAGGCCTCGGAAAACGTGGTTTTTCCTGCTCCCGCGTGGGAGAAGAATCCAATGTTCCGGATGTCCCCACTTTTGAAATCCTTCAAACGCAACTCCTCCCTTCTTGCATCATGGCCTGCGCTCTTCTTTGAGAATATATCATACGATGCCTTCACTCAGCAAAAAGAAAAAAAGGCTCAGAGCAAAAAGCAGGGCGAAAAGCTTGGTCTTCCAGTCGTGCCAGAAAAGCCTCTCAAGCAGTCCCCGGAGAAGCCTTACAGTCTTCGATATAGGATTTTGAGCATTCTCTTGAGCGTTCCTGCCTCGATATCCCACGCCATCCTCCCGTGCACCGCAAGGGAGATTTTCCCCGTCTCCTCGGAAATCACAATGGCCAAGGCGTCCGTTTGCTCGGTCACCCCGAGGCCAGCCCGATGACGGGTGCCGATTTTTCGTCGCGCTTCCACCTGTTCAGCCAGGGGAAGGATGCACCCGGCAGCGACAATCTTGTTCTCCCGAACGACCACTGCTCCGTCATGCAGGGGAGAGTCGGGAAGGAAAATGGAGAAGAGCAACTCCGGCGAAAAAAAAGCGTCCACCAGGACACCAGTCTGGATGAAGTCCCGGAGGCTGTTCGTCCTCTCAAGGACAACCAGCGCACCGATTCTCTTTCGCGAGAGCGTCTGACACGCCAGGGCAAGGTCCTCGATGAACTTCGCACGACCCTCCTCGTTGGTGTGCCGTTCAAGCAGGACATGGTGGTACAGGCGGTTCATGTAATTCCTGCGCAACTCCGGCTGGAGAATGAGCAACATCGTTCCCACGTAGACGAAAAGACACAGGCGCCAGAAAAGGCGGAGCTCCCCCAGGGTGAGAAGATTCGAGACCCCCGCGGCGATGAAAAGAACCATGAGAGAACGGACAGGCAGAAAAAGCGGGGTTCCTTTCACCCACCTGAGGAACTGATACGAAAAATAGTAGAGCACGCCTATCTCCACCACGTACTTCAGAAAGCCTGGGAGCAAGAGACTGTTTCCCTCCGGGCCTCAAAGCAGGAGGCTCAAAATGGCCTTCTGGGCATGGAGCCTGTTCTCCGCCTCGTCAATCACTACAGAATGTGCTCCATCAATGACTTCATCGGTGATCTCCTGTCCCCGGTGCGCAGGCATGCAGTGCATGACGATGGCCTCAGGGGAAGCAAGGGCGAGCAACTCACTGTTCACCTGGTAAGGCCAGAAGAAGGACAATCGTTCCTCAAGCTCTTGCTCTTTCCCCATGCTGGCCCACACGTCGGTGTATACCACATCTGCCCCCAGAACAGCCTTTTTCGGGTCAACCTCGTAGACAATCTCTGCTCTGCTCTTCTGCGCCTCTCTCTGAGCCCAGTTCCAGATTTCCCAGGAAGGCCGGTACCGCTCAGGAGTGCACACGGTCAGGGAGAGACCAAGACGCGCAGCAGCAACAATCCACGAGTGGCAGACGTTATTCCCATCACCCACAAAAACAATCTTGACGTTGAGCGTTCCCTTCTTCTCCTGCACCGTGAGCAGGTCCCCCAGCACCTGGCAGGGATGGTGGAGGTCAGAGAGACCGTTGATAACCGGAACCCCGGCGTATCGGGCCATCTCAAGGACCGTCTCGTGAGCAAAGGTGCGGATCACAATGCCGTCCACCATCCTCCCGAGAACCAGTGCAACATCCTTCACGGCCTCCCTCTTGCCAAGACCCACTTCCTGGGGACCGAGGTAAAAGCACTCTCCGCCGAGCTGCCGCACTGCCACCTCAAAGGATACCCGGGTACGGAGGGAAGGCTTTTCAAAAAGCAGGGCAACGATTTTCCCTCCAAGGACACTGAATCTCTCACCCAGCATCCACCGCTTCTTCAGGTCCAAAGCAACCTCAAGGAGATAGAGAATCTCCTCCCGCGAGAAATCCGCCAGGTCCAGAAAGTGACGTCCCCGGAATGCCTGCGTCATGTTCTCCCCTCTCCCATTTTCTCCCGGTAAACCTTTTCCACGTACGGAGAGAGAAAAGCCCGCAAAACAGCTCCATACCCGGCACGAAACGATACCACATCGCCAACCCTGTACGGCCGCTGACTCTCTTCGACATCAAGTACGAGGTAATTGCTTGTAGCCCCCACTATTGTAACATGTTCGTCGTCGAAATATAACTGATCCTCATCAACATCCTGCTTCCCCAGCGCAACGAGAATCCTCCTGCGAGGGCCAGAAGACTGCAAAACACACTGCCTGCCGAAAGCATCATACCCCAGGGCCTTCCCCTGAAGGGGTTCCTTGGCACGTACCTCCACAACCTCGGCCAGGATCGCAAAAGCACCCTGTTTCAGCCAGGGAATGTCCCTTTTCCTGCTGATGTCGCTGCCAAAGAGCAGGGCTTCTCCAAAACGCACCTCATCCACTCCTTCAAGAGGTCTTCCCTCCTCCCAGAGGGAGAGAAAGGTTGTCCCTCCCACGGAGAGAACGACCTCCTTCTGGAGTTCCTCTGCGAAAAACCTTTTCACCCCCAGGAGCCTTTCGACCACCTCCCGGTCGGGGAGGACGCCGCTCAAACAGGCAAGGGTCGTGGCAATTCCCCGCAGGGAAACCCAGAAAAGACGCCGCAGCACCTCGAGGGTCTGGGGGAGTTCCTCAAAAAGAAATCCTTCCCGCCCATCCCCTCCTTCCACCGCGAAGACCACCGAGGAAGGCCTCTTTGTTCTTCGGGCTACGGCCTCGAGGTTTTCCAGGACCTCAACGTGAGAGACAAAGGGAGAAATGCCGTGTTCGCTGAGGATTTCAAGCTCCCAGGACATGGGAAGACGAATGAGGAAGAGTTCCGCTTGGGATCCAAAGAGACGGCGAAGACGCAGGAGGTTTGGGAGGTTAGAGTCAGCAAAACTCGAAAAGCCGAGATCCCACAGCATCCGAGCAAGAACGGGATCGGCCAGAAACCCCTTGGTTACGATGACAGGATGGACGTTCCAGAGGGAACACCTTTCTCGAAGAATACAGGCATTCTCTCTCAGAACATCAAGGTCAATTTCCAGACGAGGATACAAAACGAGGCCACCTCAAAAAACGAACTGGGGGTACCTTTCAGGCACCCCCGTCGCATCACCGTTTGGAGAACTGGAAGCGAGCACGAGCTGCCCGCTGACCGTACTTCTTGCGCTCTTTCATTCTGGGGTCTCTGGTCAGAAGCCCCGCCTTCTTGAGGGTACTCCGCAGGTTCTCGTCCACAAGGAGCAGAGCTCGGGCAATGCCGTGCGCCAGGGCTCCAGCCTGGCCACTCAAACCTCCCCCCGAAACCCGGGCTTCAACGTTGAAGCGGGCCTCCGTTCCCGTCAGCACGAGCGGCTTTCGTACAAGAACCTGCCAGGCTAACCGGGGGAAGTATTCTTCAAGGCTTCGCCCGTTTACAGTGATTCTCCCCTCCCCCAGGGTCAGCCAGACCTTGGCCACTGAAGTCTTCCTTCTCCCCGTTGCGTAGTACTTTACGGCCACACTCACCATCATTCACTCCCTATAGGCAGCGGAATCGGATTCTGCGCACTGTGGGGATGAGAAGGACCACGATAGACTTTGAGCTTACGGATGATTCTGCGACCCAGGCGATGATGGGGAATCATTCCCCACACCGCTCTCCGGATGACCTCTTCAGGTCTCCGTGAAAGCAGCGACCTCAGCGTCTCCTCTTTCAGCCCTCCCGGGTACCCACTGTGCCGCCGGTACAGCTTCTGGTCGAGCTTTTTTCCCGTTACCCGGACTTTCTCGGCGTTGACAACGATCACATAGTCCCCGACGTCAAAGAAGGGGACGTAGATGTTCTTGTGTTTGCCCATCAAGACAGTGGCAATACGAGAAGCCAGACGACCCAGGGTCTGGCCTTCTGCATCCACAACGTACCACTTCTTCTCAATGCTCTTGAGTGATGGAACGTACGTTCTCTCCTGCATCGTTCTTCTCCCCCAGCGTAGTCAAGACAAACTGAATTTTAGAGAAGTGCAAAGGAGTTGTCAAGAAAAGGGCGAAATTTTCCTTTCACCCCGGGAATCCCCCTGTTCGGGTGGCAACCTCATGCATCAGATCCCTAAGCTGGAAATAGCTCCGAACATAGCGGTCGTAGTAGAAGAGGTAAATTTCGTGGTTTTCCCGGTTGGGGTAAATCTGTCCGGAAATCTGCACCATTTTCAGGGTAGCCTCGGGGATGCTATCGTAGAACCCAACGCCCACAGCGGCGTAAATGGCAGTTCCAAGCGTACTCGCCTCCTCCACCGTTGTGAGGTAGATGGGGATATTGGTGACATCGGCGTGAATCTGTAACCAGAGCCTGCTTCGCGCTCCTGCCCCGCTTGCGTACATTTCCTCAACCTCGAATCCCGACTCAGCAAGGGTCTTAAGGATGTGATACGTCCCGTAGGCAGTTCCTTCATAGATTGCCCGGAGCACGTGGGCCTTGGTGTGACTCAGAGACAACCCCCAGAGGGCTCCCCGGGCGAGGGGATCCTGATAAGGACTGCGGTTCCCCTGGAAGTAATCAAGGAGCACCAGGCCATCGGAACCAGGAGGAATCTGAGCAACCATCCTGTCAAGAAAAGCAAAGAGGTCTTCACCCAGCTCGCAGGCCCGGGCACACTCCTCTTGAGCAAAGTTGTCCATAAACCACTTGATCACCGAACCCGTGGAGCTCTGCCCTCCCTCAAGAATCCAGAGGTTCGGGAGCACCGCCCCATAGTAGGGACCCCAGATACCCGGACTGAAAATGGGCCGTTCCGAGACGGCCAGGTGACACGTCGAGGGACCCAAAACCATAGCCAGACGCTGGGGATGCACCACGTCAAGCCCCACCATCGCCGCATAGGCATCGATGCCGCCCTGGATGACCGGAGTTCCCGGAACAAGACCAAGCTCATAGGCGGCCCGCTTAGTCAGCTCACCCACCTTTTCACCGACCGGGACGAGTTCCCTCGGCCACTTCTGCAGGAGCTCTTCAAAATGAAGATCCCGCAAAAGAGCCACCGGCCATCCTCCCTCCGTAGGACAGTAGTTCCACTTGCAGATGGCGTTGTTGAGGGAGGTGACCCAGCGGTCAGTGAGCTTGAACATAATCCAGTTCTGGGCCTCCACGATGTAGTCGGCGTTAACGAAGATATCCGGGAGGTTCTCTTTAAGCCACAGAGCCTTGGGGATCATCCATTCCGGCGACTCATGACCGCCAGCATACCGGAGAAGCGGGTTCTTCGTGGCGTTGATGCGTTCGGCCTGGTCAAAGGCTCGCACATCCATCCACATGATAGCCCGGTACCTGGGGTTTCCGAACCGGTCCACCGGCAGCACCGTGCAGGAACTTGCGCTGACACTCAGCGCAGCGACGTCCTCAGGGCGTACCTCACCCTCAAAGAGACAGCGTCGCACTGTATCCTGAATCCCCTTCCACCAGTCCATGGGATCCTGCTCGGCCCACCCTGGACGGGGATGGTAGCTGGGGTAGGAGTAGAACGAGAGTGCCACCACATTTCCCCGTGCGTCGAAAATCCCACTCCGGAGTCCCTGAGTCCCCACGTCAATACCAAGAAAGTACGGGGGTTTTGCGTTGGCCACCTGACAAAACCTCCTTATTCTTCCCGCTCCCTATGGTACAATGGGCTTGTGGAAACGGTGCGCTTTCTTGCAGACTGCATGCTGGGGAAACTCACACGGTGGTTACGAATCCTGGGCTACGACGTCACCTACTTCCGCAACATGGAGGACAGAAAGCTCCTCGCCATTGCCCGCCTGGAAGGAAGGATCCTCCTCACTAAAGACAGAGCTCTTGCCGCTTCTGGGAAAGAGTCGGCATACTACGTGAAAGCGAACAGCCTCCCTGAACAGCTCCTCGAGCTCAAGCAAGCCTTTGGATTATCCTTTTCCCTCCCCCCTCGCTGTCCCTTCTGCAACAAAATCCTTGAGGAAATCCCTCCCGAGGAAGCCAGAAAGAGCCTCCCCCTTTTTGTCGCCCTGAGCTTCACAACTTTCAGGCGCTGCCCCTCCTGCCAGAGAACCTTCTGGCCAGGAACTCACTGGCAGAGAATACACAGGCTCTGCCAGGAGTTCCTGGGAGAGTCTACCTCATTTATCCAGGAGGACCTCAACCCCAGGTAGAGGACGGCCCTCAACAAACTCCAGAGAGGCCCCTCCACCGGTGGAAATGTGGGTGATTTTGTCCTCCACACCGGCCTTCTTTATGGCCGCTACAGTGTCACCACCGCCCACAACCACAACGGCCCCGCTTTCTGCGACTTTCCTAGCAATTTCTATAGTTCCCCGGGCAAAGAGGTCAACCTCAAAAAGACCCAGGGGACCATTCCAGAAGATGGTCCTGGCCTCTCGAATGTACTGTCCAAATTTCTCCACGGTTTTCGGACCAATGTCGTATCCACCCATGTCCGGGGGGATTTTGTCCCAATCGACGATTTTCGTTTCCACTCCCTCTTTACCCTCCGGAGCAACCACAAAATCCTCGGGGAGCTCAAACCGCACACCCCGGGCTTTTGCAGCCTCAAGAATCCCCCGGGCTTCTTCAATCATCGCCTCTTCAAGAAGGGATTTCCCAACCTCATACCCCATGGCCTTGATGAAGGTGTAGGACATACCCCCTCCCACAAGGAGGACATCCACCTTTTCAAGGAGCTTCCGCAGGACTCCGATTTTGCTTGAGACCTTTGCTCCTCCGAGGATGGCAAGAAAGGGACGAACGGGATTATTGAGTTTCTCCCCCAAAGCCTCGAGCTCTTTCTCCATAAGGAATCCGGCGTAAGCCGGGAGGAAACGCGCCACTCCAGCTGTTGAGGCATGAGCTCGGTGGGCTGCCCCAAAAGCGTCATTCACGTAAATATCGGCGAGCTCTGCCAGGGCCCGGGCAAAGTTCTCGTCGTTGGCCTCCTCCTCGGGATAGAACCGAATGTTCTCAAGAAGCAGCACATCCCCGTCTTTGAGCTGAGCCACTGCCCGCTTTACCTCTTCCCCAATGCAGTCGTCAACCTTGGCAACCTTCCGACCCAGAAGCTCTTCAAGACGCCGGGCAATGGGATCCATCCGGAGCTCGTCCTTGGGTTTCCCTTTTGGCCGGCCAAGATGGGAAACGAGGATGACCCTTGCTCCACGCTCGACGAGGTACTTAATGGTGGGCAGGCTCTCCACAATTCTCGTGTCATCGGTGATGTTGCGGTTTTCATCAAGGGGTACGTTGAAATCCACCCGTACTAGAACCCTCTTTCCTCGCAGCTCTCCTTCCGGAATATCCCGTATGGTCTTTTTATTCACCCTTCGCCACCTCCATTCACTTGGTTTCAAGGAACGCCTGAAGCACTCGGACTCGATTCACTACACCTACCACCCGTCCCTCCTTCACCACGGGGATAAGGTCAAAGCCTGTTGTCTGCAGAAGTTCCAGAGCGTCCTCAACGTCATCCTCTGCAGCAAGGTAATCCACGTCTTCGGTCATGAATTCAGATACTTCCCGTTTGGCAAACTCCCGGAGCTTTTCCCGGATGGCGCTCATAAGGTTCCCAAAAAGAGGGGCTTCCTTCTGGGCTTCCTCAAGAAGCTGCTGAAAGAACGCCTGAGCCGAAAAGTACCCGATGAGCCTCTGTTCAAGATCCACCACAGGGACACCGCTGACCTTTCGTCGAATCATGAATTGTATGGCATCACCCACAGTGTCGAAATCGCTAACCGTGGGAACTTCAGAGAGCATGATTTCTTCTACCAGCACTGCCATTCCCCCTTGGCTACCAGTATATCCTCCGATACGTCCTTGAGGCTATAATTTTACACCACAATGCTCCAGTTACAAACCCGCTGACGTGAGCAAACCAGGCAATGCCCCCATAGCCAGGAAACCCCAGAGAAACTATAGCATAGAACATCTGAAGGAGAATCCAGAATCCCAGGAAAACCACCGCAGGAACATAGAGGAGCTGAACGAAGAAACCCCAGAATACCACGGTAAGGATCCGGGCTCGTGGGAAAAGCAGAAAGTACCCACCCATCACACCGGCGATGGCCCCACTTGCCCCGACCGTGGGCAGAAGAGAAGAGGGGAAGGCAAGAGCGTGCGAAAGACCAGCTGTAAAACCACATCCAAGGTAGAAGAGGAGGAATTGCCACCGGCCGAGGAAGTCCTCCACGTTATTGCCAAAAATCCAGAGATACCACATGTTGGAGAGAAGGTGGAAGAAACTCCCGTGGAGGAAGATGGAGGTCAGAAGGGTGAGGAGGGGAGGAACGGAAAACCCATGGAGGAGCTGGGTCTTTCCCCAGAGGAACGCGGGGACCAGGCCTGCCTGGAAGAAGAATAGTTCCCGGGCAGGCCCAAGGCTCACCTCGTAGAGGAACACCGCCGTATTCACCAGAATAAGTGCCACCGTCACCACCGGGAAGCGGCGGGTCGGCAGCTCATCGCGAATTGGAATCATGGCTTAAAAATAGTGCACTCTCCACACAAAGTCAAGCAGCTTCAGACTTCCTTGAAGCCCAGGTTACTCTGCTGAGGAATGCCAGCGCTTTCCCCCGTGCAGCAAATCCCGTAGAGGGGAGGCCGCTCTGCGAGCGAAAACCTCTGCAAGCACCTGGTGCAAAAGCAGAAATCCCGAGGACGAAGGGTACAGTCGCCCATCTTCCTCAAGGAGAAGCCCTTCAGCCACAAAAGCCGAAAGAAGGTTCAACAAATCCTGATTCCTGAAGGAATGCACAAGAGAAAGAGGAATACCCTGGCGTGTTCGAAGAAGGAGGAGAAAATCCTCAAAAATCTTTTCCTCCTGAGAGAGTTCCTCTTCAAAGACGATGGGGCATTTCCCATTCTCAAGAGCCTTCCGGTATCCCCGGAGGGTTTCGGCATTCTTCTGCCTCTTCCCTCCAACGTGCGACCAGCTCGAAGGCCCAAGTCCCAGGTACTCTCCGTTCCTCCAGTACAGGAGGTTATGCCGGCACTCATATCCCGGGCGGGCGAAATTCGAAACTTCATAGTGAACGTACCCTGCTGCAGCAAGCTGTTCTTCGGCAAATCGGAAAAGGTAAGCCTGCTTGTCAAAAGAAGGGAAAAGGCGGAAATGGCGACGGAAAAAGGAGAAAAGGGGGACCACAGGACTCAGGGTCAGGTTGTACACAGAGATATGGGGTGGGGCATACCGGAGGGCCTCCGAGAGGTCCTCTCCCCAGCTATCAAAGTCCTGGAGAGGAAGGCCATAGATGAGGTCGATATTCCAGTTCTCCCACCCGCTTGCCACAACCTTCTGGAGTGCCCTGTGCAGAGTTTCCGGGGACGCGGACCGACCGAGAAGGAAGAGATACCGGGGGGTAAAGGACTGCACACCGATGCTCAGGCGCAGGATTCCGGCTTCCCTCCACTCAAGAAGCCGCGTTTCGGTAACGGTTTCGGGATTCACCTCAAGGGTGACCTCAAGCGGGAAGGAGAGAGTAAAGTACGACTGGAGTTTTCCGAGGAAATCTCCAAAAAGCGATGGGGCGAGAATCGACGGAGTTCCCCCGCCGAAATAGACGCTGCAAACTTTTCTCCCTTCGAGCCGAAGGGCGTGGACCTTAAGCCGGAGTTCCTTACAGAGAAGGGAGAAGAACTCTTCTCCCTCTCCCCTGAAGGGATAGGAAACGAAGTCACAGTATGAACATTTTCGGAGGCAGAAGGGGATATGGACATAGAGACCGAGTTCCTTCATGAACCCGTCTTGAGAACCGCAAGAAAGGCTTCCTGAGGAATACGGACCTTCCCGATGGCCTTCATTCGCTTTTTCCCTTCCTTCTGTTTTTCAAGGAGCTTCCGTTTCCGTGTGACGTCCCCACCGTAACACTTCTGGAGCACATCCTTTCGGAGAGCCGGAATATCTTCCCTTGCGATGACCCTCCCACCAATGGCAGCCTGAATCGAAACCACAAAGAGCTGGCGCGGGATAATCTCCTTGAGTTTTCCCACGAGTTCCCGGGCGCGGTAATACGCGTTCTCCTGACAGGAGATGAAAGAGAGCCCGTCAACCCGTTCCCGGTTGACCAGGATGTCCACCCGCACAAGATCAGCCGGGCGATACCCAGCAAACTCGTAGTCAAAACTCGCATAGCCCCGGCTCACCGCTTTCAAGCGGTCGTAGAAATCAAGGAGGATCTCGGCCATGGGGAGTTCATAGGTGAGGAGCACGGTTCTCTCATCAAGAAACAGCATGTCCCTGAACACCCCTCTCCGGGACTGACAGAGCTCCATAACGCCGCCGATGTGCTGTGAGGGCACGACAATCTTTGCCGTGATATAGGGTTCTTCGGCCATCTCGATTTCCCCGGGGGAGGGGAAATCCTTCGGGGAACGAACCTCAAGCACCTCTCCCTTTTTCGTCAACACCTGGTACACCACATGGGGTGCCGTGGCCACAACCTCTATACCGAACTCCCGTTCAATCCGCTCCTGCACAATCTCCATGTGGAGGAGCCCCAGAAACCCACAGCGGAATCCGAAACCCAGAGCCTCCGAGAAGTCCGGTTCAAAGACCAGCGATGCGTCGTTGAGCTGGAGCTTCTCTAAGGCTTCCTTGAGGTTCTCGTAGCTCTCGTACTCCACGGGGTAGAAGCTGCAAAACACCATGGGTTTCACTTTCCTGTACCCCGGAATCGGCTGGGGAGCCGGTCGGGTTGCCGAGGTGATGGTGTCACCGACCCTGCTATCCTGGATGTTCTTCATGTTGCAGGCGATGTACCCAACCTCTCCCGGACCAAGAGATTCGACTTCCTGCATGTCGGGAGTGAACACACCAACACCCGTCACCTCAAACTCCTTCCCCGTGGAGAACATGCGAATCCTTGTGCCCTTCCGTATCTCACCATCAACAACCCGCACGAAGGGCAGGACACCCCGGTACGGGTCATAGGTGGAATCGAAAATGAGGGCCCGAAGCGGCTCTTCTTCGCTTCCCCGCGGAGGGGGGATGAACTCGATAATCCGCTCCAGCAGTTCTTCCACCCCCACACCGTGCTTGGCACTCACGAGGGTAAAGGGGAGATGTTCCGGCCCAAGGAGAGCCTCAACCTCTCGCATGGCCCGCTCAGGATCAGCAGAGGGGAGGTCAATTTTGTTAATGACCGGGAGGATGGTGAGTCCCTGTTCCAGGGCAAGGCGGGCGTGAGCCAGGGTCTGCGCCTCAACCCCCTGGGAGGCATCGACAAGGAGAATCGCCCCTTCACAGGCCGCAAGGCTCCTTGAAACCTCGTAGCTGAAATCGGCGTGCCCCGGGGTATCGATGAGGTGGAAGAGGTATTCCTGTCCCTTGCTCCGGGAAACATACCGGAGCCGCACCGCCTTGGCCTTGATGGTGATACCCCGTTCCCGCTCGAGGTCCATGCGGTCAAGAAACTGCTCCCGCATGCGTTCCCTTGGCACAGCGTTGCAGAACTCGAGAATCCGGTCAGCCAGCGTGGACTTCCCATGGTCAATATGAGCGATGATGCAGAAGTTCCGGATGTACTTCCTGTCCATCGCCTTTACCCTCCGAGCTGTCGGAAGACTCTGCGAACATCTCCGAACATGGCCAGAAGCACCTTCCGCTCATCCATCCTCAAAAGGAAGGGCAGAACAAGGTACAGAACCCAGAGAAAGAACGCCCCCAGAGCAAACTCCCACAGAGAACTGCGCATCGTGGTTCTGGCGACATACACGCAGCCCAGGACGAACACCCCAAGCTGTACCCCAACCTTCCAGAGCCAGCCCCGGGGAAAATGCAAGAACACTTCAACCCCTGTCTTCTGCCGTAAAAAGTATACAAGGAGTGTGAACTGAAAGAAAGCCGAAAAGGACGTAGCCAGGGCAACTCCCCGAAAATCGAGGAATCGCACGAGCCACAGATCCAGGACAACATTAAGCAGCACGCTCAAAAGACCGATCTTTACAGGGGTTCTGGTATCACGGAGGGAGTAAAAGGCACGGGTTAGAAGATGGTTGAGGGCGAAAAAGAGCAGACCAGGAGCGTAGAAAAAAAGTGCCGCCGCCGTCATCTCTGCTGCCAGATGGTCGAACACCCCTCGCCGGTACACCAGGTTCACCAGAGCTAGAGGGAAAACCATGAGGAAAACCACCGCGGGGAGCATGAAAAAGAGTACCCACCGTATCCCCTGCCAGAGCGTTCTCTGCCATTCCTCCATCTTCTCCATCCACACATTCTGCGAAAGGGCAGGCAGAACGGCAACCGAGAGGGCCACCCCAAACACTCCCAGGGGAAACTCCATGAGACGGTCCGAAAAGTACAGGGCAGAAACCGCCCCTTCCCTGCAGAGAGAGGCCACAATCCGGTCCACAAGGGTGTTCACTTGAGAAACAGCAAGGGCAAAGGTGACAGGAAGCATAAGCTTGAGCACTTCCTGGAACCCCGGATCGCGAAAGAAGCACCACCGTATCCTGAGGGTAAAGCCCTTTTGCCGGAGTGGTGGAACCTGGAAGAGGAACTGCCAGAGCCCTCCAAGAACGACCCCAAGGGCAAGTACGTAAGGACCAAAAACGCGCCGGAAAGCCAGAATGCTCACAATGGTTCCCAGGTTGAAGAAAAAGGGGGCCACCGCTGACCAGCTGAAGATGTGCAGGGTGTTCAAAAACCCCATAAGCAGCGCGGACCAGGAAATGAGCAGCAAAAAGGGGAACATTATTTGTGTCGAACGGGTGGTGAAAAGGATTTTGGCCGGTTCACCCCGGAAACCGAAGGCCACAAGGTGGACAATCGAAGAGGAGAAAACCATGCCCAGAACACACACCAGAGCGACAACGAAGGTGAAGCCGCTGAATACTGAAGAGATGAAGTCTTGAGGGTCTTCCTCTGAAGAGGAAGAGGCAACGAAGTACCGGGAAAAAACCGGCACCACAGAAGTGCTTAACGCTCCTTCGGCGAAAAGCCTTCGCAGGAGATTCGGTATGGTGTAGGCGATAAGGAACGCATCGGTCACCCAGGTGGCTCCGAAAAAGGAGGAAATGAGGATTTCCCGCAAAAGCCCCGAAATTCTTGACAGCAGAGTGCCAAGGCTGATGACCACCGTGTTTTTGAAAAGCGTTGTCTCCTTCATACCTCTCTCCTGAAAAATGGCGATGAATACAAAAAAGGCCGGAGAGTAACCTCCGGCCTTTTACTCCCGGCAGCGTCCTACTTTCCCGCCCAGTTCCCCAGGCAGTATCATCGGCGCTGGAGGGCTTAACTTCCGGGTTCGGAATGGTTCCGGGTGTTTCCCCTCCGCTATGGCCACCGGGAGACCTTTCTCTCTGGGGAAGCATCCTGCGATGAAGCCTTTGCGGTCAAGTCCTCGACCGATTAGTACCCCTCGGCTCAAGGTGTTACCACCCTTCCACCTGGGGCCTATCAACCGGGTCATCTTCCCGGGGTCTTACCTGGTCGACCCAGTGGGATACCTCATCTTGGGGTGGGCTTCGCGCTTAGATGCTTTCAGCGCTTATCCCCTCCGGACACAGCTACCCAGCGATGCCCCTGGCAGGACAACTGGAACACTGGAGGTCCGTCCATCCCGGTCCTCTCGTACTAGGGACAGCTCCCCTCAGGTATCCTGCGCCCGCGACAGATAGGGACCGAACTGTCTCACGACGTTCTAAACCCAGCTCGCGTACCGCTTTAATGGGCGAACAGCCCAACCCTTGGGACCTGCTCCAGCCCCAGGATGCGACGAGCCGACATCGAGGTGCCGATCCTCCCCGTCGATGTGGACTCTTGGGGGAGACCAGCCTGTTATCCCCGGAGTACCTTTTATCCGTTGAGCGATGGCCCTTCCACACGGCACCACCGGATCACTAGGCCCGACTTTCGTCCCTGCTCGAGGCGTCCCTCTCGCAGTCAGGCTCCCTTCTGCCCTTACACTCACCACACGGTTTCCAATCGTGCTGAGGGAACCTTAGGGCGCCTCCGTTACCTTTTAGGAGGCGACCGCCCCAGTCAAACTGCCCGCCTGACACTGTCCCTCGGGAGGATGACTCCCGCAGGTGAGAATCTGGATATGTCAAGGGTGGTATCTCAAGGGTGGCTCCATGGGAGCTGGCGCCCCCACTTCTCCGCCTCCCACCTATCCTGCACAAGACACACCCGGATTCAATATCAGGTTGCAGTAAAGGTTCACGGGGTCTTTCCGTCTAGTCGCGGGTAGCAAGCATCTGCACTTGCATTGAAACTTCGCCGAGCCCCCCGTCGAGACAGCGCCCCAGTCGTTACGCCATTCATGCGGGTCGGAACTTACCCGACAAGGAATTTCGCTACCTTAGGACCGTTATAGTTACGGCCGCCGTTTACTGGGGCTTCGGTTTGGAGCTTCGCCTGAGGGCATCAGGCTAACCCCTCCCCTTAACCTTCCAGCACTGGGCAGGCGTCAGGCCCTATACGTCGCCTTACGGCTTAGCAGAGCCCTGTGTTTTTAGTAAACAGTCGCCAGGGCCGATTTCCTGCGACCCCCTCAGGCTCGAAGCGCAGGGCTTCTCACCTTAGCGGGGCACCCCTTCTCCCGAAGTTACGGGGTCAGATTGCCGAGTTCCTTAACGGGGGATCACTCGCGCGCCTGAGAATACTCATCCCACCTACCAGTGTCGGTTTGCGGTACGGATACCTGCCGCCCATCGTTAGAGGCTTTTCTCGGCAGTGGGGGATTGGCGAGTTCGCCCCCGTAGGGGCTCCCCATCACCTCTCGGCGTTACCGAGGGAAGGGATTTGCCTCCTCCCTCCGCCTACGGGCTTAGACAGCCTATTCCTCCAGGCTGCTCGCCTACCCTCCTGCGTCCCCCCATCCTCAAACGGTGGCAGGTAGTGCCGGAATATCAACCGGCTGCCCATCACCTACGCCTTTCGGCCTCGGCTTAGGATCCGACTTACCCTGAGAGGACGAACCTTCCTCAGGAAACCTTAGGCTTACGGCGAGAGGGATTCTCACCCTCTTTATCGCTACTCATGCCGGCATTCTCACTTGGGATACCTCCACGGGTCCTCACGGTCCCGCTTCAACGGCCTACCCAACGCTCCCCTACCAACAGGAGGAACAGAGTTCCTCCTGTTCCGCAGCTTCGGCAGCAGGCTTGAGCCCCGAGAATTTTTCGGCGCAGCGTCGCTAGACCAGTAAGCTATTACGCACTTTTTAAAGGATGGCTGCTTCTAAGCCAACCTCCTGGCTGTCTCAGCAACGCCACCACCTTTCCCACTTAGCCTGCATTTGGGGGCCTTAGCTGGCGGTCTGGGCTGTTCCCCTTTTGACCACGGAGCTTATCCCCCGCGGTCTGACTCCCCGGCTCCAAGGAGAGGTATTCGGAGTTTGGTTGGGTTTGGTAGGCGGGTAAGCCCCCTAGCCCATCCAGTGCTCTACCCCCTCTCCTCACCACCGGAGGCTAGCCCTAAAGCTATTTCGGGGAGAACCAGCTATCTCCAGGTTTGATTGGCCTTTCACCCCTACCCACAGCTCATCCGAGCGGTTTGCAACCCACACCGGTTCGGGCCTCCATGAGGTGTTATCCCCACTTCACCCTGGCCATGGGTAGATCACCTGGCTTCGGGTCTACGGAGACTGACTCTGCGCCCTGTTCGGACTCGGTTTCCCTCCGGCTCCGCACCTTAAGTGCTTAGCCTTGCCAGCCTCCGTAACTCGCCGGCTCATTCTCCAAAAGGCACGCAGTCGAACCGGAGGAGACTACGTCTCCTCCATGGTCCTTCCACGTATTGTGGACACACGGTTTCAGGTTCTCTTTCACTCCCCTTCCGGGGTTCTTTTCACCTTTCCCTCACGGTACTGGTGCACTATCGGTCGCCAGGGAGTATTTAGCCTTAGGAGGTGGTCCTCCCGGATTCCCACGGAATTCCGCGTGGACCGTGGTACTTGGGAGCGGAGAACCGAGAGGAAGCCGTCCTTCGCCTACGGGGCTCTCACCCTCTCTGGCGAGGCTTTCCAGTCCTCTTCGGCTCGGACGCTTCTTGGTAACTCTCTGGCCGCACCCTGGCTTGGCCCTTCTCCGTCCCGCTACCCCCAGAGAGCAACGCCCAGGGGCTTTGGCACTCTCTGGGTTTGGGCTTTTCCCCGTTCGCTCGCCGCTACTTGGGGAATCGCTGTTGCTTTCTTTTCCTCGGGGTACTGAGATGTTTCAGTTCCCCCGGTTCGCCTCCTCCTTGCGGAGGATACTGGGGGTTTGCCCCAGTGGGTTGCCCCATTCGGGAATCCCCGGATCATCGCTTGCTTACAGCTACCCGGGGCTTATCGCAGTTTGCCACGCCCTTCATCGCCTCCTGGCGCCAAGGCATCCACCGTGTGCCCTTGCTAACTTGACCGCAAACCTTGCACTCTGGCAGGATGCTTTCCCCAGACAGTATTCACTTGTCAAGGTGCTTGCCCAACAGGGCAAGTGGTATTTTACTCGGTTTCCTTTCCTTTTGCAAGGGGTGAGAGAGAAATTTTGTGGTACACTTCCTGCAGAGATTCTTTTCCAAAGAGGAGGAGGCAACATGGCCGGGAAACTCCACCGCAACATCCTCATCACGGGGCTGACCTCACTCTTCACCGATGTGAGCAGTGAAATGGTCTATCCCGTCATTGCCCTGTACCTCCGGGCCCTGGGAGGAGGAGTGTTTGCCCTCGGCGCCATTGAGGGAGTGGCCGAGTCGCTGGCCTCTCTCCTTCGGGTCTTCTCGGGGGCTTTGGCCGACCGGGCGGGGAGAAGAAAACCCCTAACAATATTCGGCTATGCCCTCTCAACTTTCGGGAAGGCCCTCTTCTTCCTCGCTTCAGGGTGGCCGATGATTTTTGCCGGGCGCGTTGTGGACCGCTTCGGCAAGGGCATTCGTACCGCCCCACGGGATGCCATGATTGCAGAATCTGCAACCCAGGATACCCAGGGGAGGTCCTTTGGTCTCCACCGGACTCTTGACACCCTGGGAGCCACACTGGGTATCATCTTCACTTATCTTCTGCTTTCCCGATTCCAGAGGGGAACTCCGGCCCTGGACCTTTCCCGGTACATTCCCACCTTCCGCTTCATCATCCTCATAAGCCTTGTTCCGGCTGTTCTTGGGGTCCTTGTGCTTTTCCTGAGCACAGAAACGGGGAAGGGAATCCGGTCTTCTCGTCCGCTGCGTTTTGCCCTCTGGAGAGACCTGGACCTGCGGTTGAAGATTTTCCTCCTGGCCACCCTCATCTTCACCCTGGGAAACTCCTCAAACCAGTTCATTCTCCTCAGGGCTGCGGAAAAAGACATCGGCTTTTCCCCTGCTTCTGTGACTCTGCTCTACCTCCTCTACAACATCGTCTACACCCTCACCTCGTACCCTTCAGGGGTACTCTCAGACCGCCTGGGGAGAAAGTGGGTGCTTGCGGGAGGGTTCTTCCTGTACGCCCTCTCCTACTACCTCATCGGGTTTCTCCCGCACACCATCGTCTGGGCCATGCTCCCTTACGGGTGCTATAGCGGTATGACCGAGGGTGTGGCGAAAGCCCTTGTCGCTGATCTTGCCCCGGAAGACACCCGGGCAACCGTTCTTGGGCTCCACGCCACACTCCTTGGTATCGGGCTCTTCCCCGCCTCTTTTGTTGCCGGGACGCTGTGGAGCGCCTTCGGGCCCCAGGCGCCCTTTCTCTTTGGTGGAAGCATGAGCCTCTTGGCTGCGCTCCTTCTTGCTTTTGCGCTGAGGTGAGCACATGAAGCTCGTGGTCCTTCTTACCGACTGGGGGACAAAAAGCTACTACCAGGGAGTGGTGAAGGGGGTCATCAAAAAGATTGCTCCCGAGGTGGAGGTCATCGACCTCACCCACGAGGTTGAACCCTTTAACGTTCGGGAAGCCATGCACGTGCTTGTCCGGGCTTACCGGGATTTCCCTCAGGGGGCGATTTTCATGGCCGTTGTGGACTACGGGGTAGGAACCGAAAGAAAGGCCATCGCCTTTGAGACAGAAAGCGGGTATTTCTTCGTGGGACCGGACAACGGGCTTTTTACCCTGGTGGCGGAAGAAGACAAAATCCTCCGCATTGTGGAACTCGAAAATCCTGAGTATTTCTACAAACCCACGCCTTCTTCCTCGTTCCACGGAAGAGACATCTTCGCCCCGGTGAGCGCGTACCTTGCAAAAGGCGTGGACCTGAGTGTTTTTGGAAGACGGCTCGAGGGTCTGGTCTTTCTTCCTTACGAAAAAGCCCGGAAGGAAAACGGGGAGATTATCGGAGAGGTTGCGTTCTTCGACCGCTTCGGGAACGTGGAGACCAATATTCCGGGAACATTCCTGGAGGGACTAAAGTTTTTCAGCAGGGTGACGATAAAGAGAGATGGAGGGGAATTCGTTGCCACCTATTGCCGCACCTATGGAGATGCTGCCGAAGGAGAACTCCTCATCCACACCGATAGCTCTGGATTCTTGGAAATCGCCGTGAACCAGGGGAATGCGAGGGAGAAATTGGAACTACAGGGTGGGGAAAGAATAGTGGTTCTCTGCCACAGATGGGGAGAAGTACCATAAGCACTTCTCCCCCAATTTTCCAGCTCAGTCCAAATTTACCACAACAATGCTTTCCTCGTCATTGTTGACTACAAGGATCTGAGTAGCATCTTGAGAAAGAGTAACTGTCCAGGGCTTAAAACCCAAGTCGATAGTTTTAACAACCTTCTTTGAAATAAGATCGACGACAGAGACACTCCGGCCAGCATTGTTGGTAACGTAAGCCCAAGCTCCATCTGGAGAAATCGCTACATACCAAGGCCATTCTCCAACAATAATTTCTCCAATGATTTGAAGGGTATCCACGTTAAGAAGAGAAACACTGTTGGACCTTGTGTTCACTATAACAGCACAGTTCCCCTGGGGAGTGAGGGCTATATCCCAAGGCTTCTCTCCCACCCTGATCCTCTTAATTTCCTCCCCAGTAGAAAGGTCGATCACTGACACATCGTTGGAATCGTAGTTTACTACCAATGCCCTGGTACCCTCAGGAGTAATGGCAATCCCAGAGGGAGAAAGACCTGTTGGGATTTTCCGAATTTCTGCTTTTCGGTCCAGATCTATCAACGAAACGCTATTCGGTACCCAATTGGTAACCAACAAAAGCCGGTTATCAGGCGTAATCGCTACATCTTGGGGTAATTCACCGGTAGCAATTCGTTCCTTTTCTACCCTATTTAATAAATCCACAACCGAAACATCGTTTGATTGAGAGTTGACTACATAGCAGGTCGAACCATCCCCGGAGAGAACAAGGCTTTTAGGCCCCTGCCCAACAGCAATCCTTGTTGTTGCACCACTTGCTAAATCTATAAGAGCAATCTCATTCGAAGCCGTATTCGCTACAACAACACCTTGTTGACCAGGAATTACTGCCATTCCCCAAGGACTACGTCCTCCTGAGGGAAAGGCCAAAGCGAAAGCCGCAGCGTGATTTAGGCCTACCAAAAGCAGCACTATTACTCCCCATAACCTCACGCACCTCTGCACAGCTATCCCTCCCCTTTTAAGTTTCATCCCATTTGTTAACTCTCAACACCCTTAAGGGATCCCACGCGACGTTGCTATCCATTAAGTCGGCGTTGTACTTAATTTCCGCGTTTCCAGTAAAGTCTATCCTATAAGCTACAGCTGCTCCAAAAATACAAGAATTTCCCGCTATTTTCAGTGTTCCCTGGGGTACAAAAAACACCCCCGTTACCTCTCCATTACCAGTAATCTTAGACTCATCACTACTAAGAGAAACAAAAGCGATACTGGCTGGTTGATCCAATTGATGAGACATGTTGCCAGTAACATCGATGACCCCCTCTGACACGATAATACCTTGCCCTCTTATAGAAGCATTGCCGGTTATCTTCACCTTCCCCTTAACATAAACAATAGCATCATCTGCAAGCGATATACTTGCATTGCCTGTTATGGTAAGGTCGCCGTTGATATACGCATTACCAAGATTCACACTAACGTTCCCAGAGTAAGAAAGGCCACTCGAGTAAATCGTTCCAGTTTTGGCCTTGTCCTCCCAGGACTGCCTAAGACTTTCCTCTACAGTTGGAATCTCCTGGAAGTACTGAGGGCCAGCGAAGATTCCCTCTCCTACTTTGACATTCCCCTTGATAGTAACACCATTCTCGAGAGCCGAAGATACCGAACCAGTGATTTCGACATTGCCTTTGAGGGAAATTCTCTCGTGTCCGTAAACATTCCCTTTTGCTTTCCTTTCGTTAGAACTATAAATCCTTGAATTTCCGGTTAAATCGATATCCGTGCTTGAAGCCAAAGCGTTATTAAAGATCGGTGGAAAACCGGCTCTTTGTACATCAACTGTAACGGTTCTTTCTACTCTTTTGCGTCCAATGGTCACAGTACCCGTGCTTTGGATGATCCGCTTTGTCTGAGAATTTGAAGAGACGAAAATTTTAAAAGTACCAAGAGGAGCAGCATTAGGAGGAAAAGAAATAGGACTAGCAGGAGGAGACCAGTTCCAATTTTGGATAAGTTGCTCTATAGCATACTCTATGCCGGCTTCAGCAAGATAATGGGCCTGTACAGAAGCTACATTTAGACGGGCTTCCTGAGTACCACCAATGAAAAGAAATGATGCGGCTGTAAGAACTGTTGCTAAAGCTAATACCACCACGATGGTGATAAGCAGTACCGAACCTTTGTCCCCCTTCAGCATTTCTATCCCCTCCAAACGCTTTACACCTACTTAGAAGGACTCCTTTTGAAGAAGGAAGCCTGAAAAATCTGCTCTTTCCCCGCTACAAGCGCTCTAATTTCGATGGTCACCAGGTTTGAGGATTTTTCGATTTTGAAGTCCTCTATACCTTGAACGATGACTCGTTCCCCTTGACCGTTCTTGGAGCGCACTATGGTCTTCACGACCTTTCCATTGATAGAATACTCCTTGAGGGAGTATTCTATAATTGAGCCTGAGTTCTCAACAATCATGGCTCGAGAAGAGCTTGTATTTATTTGTTTAGCACTGCGAATACTCCGAGCAGCTTCTAAGAAAAAGCGGTTTACCTGGCTGATGAGGATCTGCTGATTCACCTGGCTCTTGCTACCTGGGGCGAGGTATCCCCCCAGAAGTTCAAGACGCATCCGAAAACCAAGCGAGAAAATGGTCGCATACGCGATAAAAAGGAGGAACGAAAGGATACCTACAGTAATGGTTACCTCTAAAAGTGTGAAACCTTGGTAACTTTTAATCCGCCTGCAGGAGATCATTGATACCTCCCTTAACCACCAGAGTTACAAAACGTACTGGGTTCATGTTCTCTCTCCAGGCTACCTTCAGCTCCACAACATAGCTTTCTGAAGATTCTGGGATAAGATCCAAAGTAGAGTACAACAAGACCTCAGGTATAACCTGAAGAACAGACGCTGGAGGAGCAATCTCAAGGTATTCGTAGAAAGAAGATAAGGACTTGCTGGCCAAAGCATTAAGAAGCCCTGGAACGCTTTTATTTCCTAACCTTGGTTCAAAGGGAATGGCTCGAAGTCGCTCCATAACGTCGGTAACAAGCAGCACACAAGCAGCATACTCGCGATTGCTTTCGCTTGCACGCAAATTCATTACAAATAGCCCCAAAACAGCACTAACACCAAAACCTGCTATAACGACTGCCATAACAACTTCGAGTAAGGTAGCACCTTTTTCTTTCCAGATTTTGTTCACTCTGTCTTTCCGGAACATAACTATTCCCCATCCTCTGTTCAACTTTTACAGGATACATTTTTATGCCAAAACTAGAGATCCAAAAACGAATACCTCACGATCTGCCTCCACCCAGCTCCTCAAATACCTCACACAGGGCGAGGTAACTCCTCACAAAGGTGGGGTAAACCCGGTCGTACACCCTTTTCTCCTCTTCCTGTGGCGCAAACCGGTCCCGGATTCTCACAAGCTCCTTTGCCACTTCAATCCCCCGGTAGAGCCCTATCCCCACCCCTCCACAGATGGCCGCACCAAGGGAGGTCGCCTCTTCCCGGTACACGGGGCGAAGGACTTCAAGACCAAAGACATCGGCAAGCATCTGGGCCCAGAAATCCCCCTTTGCTCCGCCTCCGATGATGCGCATGTTTGCTATTCTGAGCCCCTGCTCCCGGAAGGCATCAAGGATAATCCGGAGGTTCAGGCTCACACCCTCAAGGACGGCCCGAATCAGGTGGGCTCTGGTGTGCCTTGGGGTAAGTCCGATGAATACCCCCCGGGCATGGGGGTTCCACCAGGGAGCCCGCTCCCCCAGAAGATACGGGAGGAAAAGGAGGCCTTCGCTTCCTGCTGGAACCTTTCCCGCCTCAAGGTCCATGAGTGCATAAGGACTCACCCCGAGTTTCTCCGCCGCCTTCACTTCTTCCCCGCAGAGGGTATCCCGGCACCACTGGTACGAGCCCCCCGCAGCCTGCATGGTTCCAGTGGGCATGAAAAGTCCCGGGGCGAGGTGGTGGAAGGTGAAGGTCCGCATCTGAGGATCGTAAAAAGGTTTCCGGGAAGCCAGGGCAATCCAGGAGGAGGAACCGAGGTAGTTGTATGCCTGCCCTTCTTCGACCACTCCTGCACCACAGGCCGCACAGGCTCCATCTCCGCCGCCAATCACCACCGGCGTCCCCGGTAAAAGCCCTACTTCCTCGGCTGCCTTTTTCGTCACCTCCCCCACCACAGCAAAAGAGGGAAAAACAGGTGGAAGTTTCTCCTCTTCGATGCCCACAGCCTCAAGAATCTTTGCGGACCAGCGTTCTTCGGTGATGTCAAAGAGATTCGTCCCGGAGGCGTCGGAAAAATCCGTTGCCCACTGCCCTGTGAGCCGGAAGACCACAAAGTCCTTGGCCAGGAGAAACTTCCGCGCCTTCCTGTAGACTTCAGGCCGGTGATTCCGGAACCAGAGGATTTTCGCTAGAGAATAGTTGGGGCTCAATCGGTGTCCGGTAATCCGATAAATTTCTTCATCGGCAATCCTCTCCCGGACCCACTCGACCTCCTTCACTCCCCGGCGGTCCGCCCAGATGATAATCCGGTCAAGGGGTACTCCCCGCTCATCCACTGGCAGGGCCCCCATCATCTGGCCAGAGAAGGAAACAACACCGATGTCTTCTTTTTTCACCCTGGCTTTCTCAAGAAGGGCCCGCGTGGAAAAAATTACCGCTTTCCAGTAATCCTCCGGGTCCTGTTCGACGGATAACGCATCGGGGTAAAAGGTCTCGTACCCGAAGAAGCTGCTTGCCAGACACTCCCCCTCCGGGCCAAAGAGCGTGGCTTTGTTGCCCGTGGTCCCCAGGTCATGGGCTATGATGAGCTTCCCCATGGTTTTCTTCCCCCTTCTCCTCAACGGTGAGGCGTACTGTAGCGATGCGCTTCCCCCTCATTCGCTCAACCTTGAGCCTGTAGCCATTGATGCTGACCGTTTCTCCTTCTTCAGGGATTTTCCCAAGGAGTTCCATAACGAGACCCCCCAGGGTTTCGGATTCCTCGCTTTCAGGAATCTGCACTCCCAGGGTTTCGTTCACCGTCTCTATGGGGAGTGAGGCGTCCACAAGGTACTCACGGTCGCTAATCTTCCGGTACGGAGGGGCCTCCCGGTCGTGCTCGTCCCGGATCTCACCCACAAGTTCCTCCAGGAGGTCCTCAATGGTGACAAGCCCTGCTGTTCCTCCGTACTCATCAAGGACGATGGCCATGTGGATGCGCCGCTGCTGCAGCTCGCGCAAAAGCTCCACGACTTTCTTCGTCGCAGGGACAAAATGGATGGGACGGAGGATTTCCCGCACCGGTTTCTCGAGGTCACCCTCTTTTAACGCCGGGAGCATGTCTTTAATGTGGACGAAACCGATGATGTTATCGATATCCTCCCGGTACACTGGGAGACGGGAAAAATGGCTCTTCAGCGAAAGTTCCAGAGCTTCCCCAAGGGTGGCGTTCTCCTCAATGCACACCATGTCGGTCCTTGGAGTCATGACCTCATACGCCAGGGTATCCCCAAACTCAAAGACTTCGCTGATGAGCCGCCGCTCTTCTAAAGGAAGTGTCCACTGCTCGGCGATGAAGAGCTTGAGCTCCTCATCACTTAGAGAACTCGCGGCCTCCTGGGTGACCCCAAAGAGACGGGAGATAACATCCGTGGATGCTGAGAGGGCAACCACCACCGGGCGCAGGACCCGGGAGAAGAAGAAGATGAACCGGGAGGAAATAAGGGCAAGGCGCTCCGGATGCGCCATGGCTATCCGCTTGGGCACAAGCTCCCCAAGGACCAGGGTAACGAAAGAGATGAGGACCGTGACGCAGATTACGGCAATCTCTTCTCCAAGAGTCGCAAGAACCGGAAGGCCACTGGCTTCAAGGTGCCTTCCAAGATTCCGGGCAAGGGAAATGGCACCGGTGGCGCTTGCGAAAAACCCTGCCATGGTTACCCCAATCTGGATGGTGGCCAGGAATTCACTCGGGTTCTCGAGAAGATGGTGCAGCGCTTCAAGCTGCTTTTCTGAACCTTTCCCTTTCGCCAGGTGGATACGGCTCCTCCGGGTGGAAATAAGGGCAATTTCAGAAGCCGCAAAAAAGGCATTCATGGCAACAAGAAGCAGTATGAGAAGGATTGTTCCCAGATACTCCACTTACATCATCCTCCGGGACAGGTGAGGGCAAAAAGCGGCGCTCCGGTGAAACCTAAAGGGATACAGGGGGAAAGAAAACCGCTCGTCCGGGTCCTCGCTTTCAGACACTGCTTTCGGTATCCCCTCTCCCTCTCTGGTCTTGTTCTTTATCTTACCATATCTTCAGAAGATTTGCCACCTTGGCCTTTTACCGGCCCGGAATGGGAAGAACGCCACCTGACCGGTACACGAAACCCCAGACCGCCAATCCATCTCCATTCACAGCGCAAGTGAAGGGCACGGGATAGATAACCTCTGTGGTACCCAAAGGTGTGCTTCACGGTTATGGGGAAAAACCGGAGTCCTTTTCGAAGAGCTTCCAACGGCCTGCGAAAGTGTGGTAGTATTCGGTGAGGCTACCTCTGTGGACGGAGAGGAAAAAGGACGGCTCTCCGGACTCTCATCAAGAAGTGCGCCCCTGCGGATGAGGGAGTCGAAAAAGAGATAGAGAACCTGAGGGGCGCAACGGCAGTAATCCGAAGAGCAGAGGAAATGGCGTAGTCCAGAAGACCAAAAGGAGTAAAGATTATGGAAGCGGACTTCGTGCCTTTCAGAGAACACAGGGAGTACACGATCTTCCGTTTCTTTCTGCAACCTGACCTCCCCACCCTCTTCCTCACACCCCGGAATGTCCCTCCACCGTACCCTGCCGTCTTTTTCCTCCACCACTACCGGGGGTCGAAAGAAAATCTCACCTTCTTTGCCCTCGAGGCAGCACGAAGGGGCCTTGCGGTTCTGGCCATTGACATGGAGTACCACGGGGAACGGAGGGTCAACGGCAGAGACATCCTCTCGACAGACCTTGAGGATGACTACCAGGCGTTCCTCCGGACCTTCGAGCACGCCCTTTCTGCCCTTCACTTCCTCGAAACGCATGAAAGTATCCGCCCGGGAGAAATCTTCTTTCTCGGTGTGAGCCTTGGGGCACTTGTGGGCGCTGTTATCGCTGCGCTTTACGGGAAATTCAGGGGCATTGCCCTTGTCGTTGGCGGAGGGAACATCGAAATCCTCTTCCAGGAGAGCATGCTCGACTCCATCGTGGACATTCGTTACGATCTCCGGAAACGGGGCATACCGGTTCGCGACGTCGCCACAGCCTGGAAGGACCTCGACCCCGTGAACGCAGCAGAAGCACTCACCGACACTCCGGCCTTTTTCTTCAATGCTACCCGGGATACCATCGTTCCGGGGGAGTGTACTCTTGCGCTCTACAGGGCAATCCGTGCCCCGAAGGAAATCCAGTGGTTCCACGCCGAGCACGATCTCTTCTACCTTCCCCGGTACCGCATTCCCCAGAGAGTCTTTGAACGCTTCACCGCACTGCGGTGAACTCGAGATTCCTCCGCTCCGGGAACTCTACCGACAGCTTTCGGGGAGGGAACTCCAGGGTGTCCCCGCCCGAAACTTGTGGAAGAACAGGGGGTAAAAAAGAACCATGGGCTCCAACGAACCTTCAGGTGTTTTCAGGAGGCATTGCGCCTCTTTTGCGGGCTTCCTCCTCATCCCCTCTTTCGGGGGGACTCTGGAGGGTCCCAGACCACCTTCCGATTCCTCGGAACCCATGGCGATTATAGGATACACCCTCTTCTTTTTCCTGTCAAGGGGGTAGAAAAAAAATTTTGGGAAAAATTTGTGTAGAGGAAAGAGAGCCTCCCGGTGAAAGGTTATCAGGCAAACTGGAAGAGGTTCCCGGAACCTCCATCATGGATTCCCCAATGCGTACTCTTCTATTCTCAGAACAACCCGATACTCATCCTTTGCCGGAGGAGTCAAAGAAGTCCGTGGAGGAAAAACACCCAGAAACACAACACAGTACGACCCAAAAGGCAATATTTTGGGAAGTTTGGACTCAACAAGCTCAATTTCTGTTGCATTCTCCTGAACGTCGAACAAAGCAACAACCCTACCCTCCCAAAAGCACTCCACTCCCTGGGGGCAGCGCGAATCCTCAAGGACGTCTCGGAAGAAGAGGGAAAAATTCCCTCCTTCGAGTTCGACCCCTTTGCCCAAACATACACTGACTGTCTCCCCTACCCGAACCCTCACCGAGAGGGTGCATCCCACAAAAAGAAGCAGGGAGAGAACCAAAAGTACTCCCCACAGGGTAACGTCCTTCCCCTGTGTACCGATCTCGGGAACAATCCTCGTGAAGGCCATCAGACTTCCCCCCTGTGGTCTCACCGTTATTATAACCTCATCACAAGGAGGAATTTTTTCCGGAGAGACCACGCTGAAAACGAAAACCCCGGTCACCAATACGGTGTACACCAGCACCAAAGGTTGCAAACCCCAGCCTTCCATGCTACAATTGGCATCGTCTTATTCCCTGGATAACGAGGGGTGGAATCATGCCAAATACAAAGTCTGCGTGGAAAAACCTGCGGAAAAGTGAAAAACGGAGACTCCGGAACAAAGCCATTAAATCGGCAACGAAAACCTACATCAAGAAATTCCTGAAGCTCCTGGAAACAGGGAAGATTGACGAGGCACGGGCTTTCCTCAGCGAGGTGTACAAACGGGTTGATATGGCGGTGAGCAAAGGGGTCTTCCACAGGAACAAGGCGGCTCGCATCAAGTCACGGCTCACCCAGAAACTCAACCGGGCAATGGCTTCTCAGGCTGCGTGACCCCGGTCACAAGGAGGACGCAGAAAAGGCGCGGGTCAATACTTTGGGTTTTCAGGAGCCTGTCGGCCATCCTGAGTGTGGCAAAAATCTGCGGGATATCGGTGGGACTAAAGGCGTCCTTCATCTTCTGGATTTTTTTCATTTCGAAAGGATTCACTTCCTTCCCCTGCCAGAGGTCCCTTTGGGTCTCTCCCTTTTCGAACACCTGAGCGAGAAGCCGGAATCGCCGCGCCAGGTGAGTCACAAGAAGGGGTAAGGGAAATCCCTGGCCAACCAGGCGGTATGCGTACTGCAGGGCCAGGGAAGTGTTCCTCTCCCCCAGGAAGTCAAGGAAACGAAAAAGCAGGACCTTCTCGTTCTTCTCAAAGAAGGCCTCAACGTCTTCTCTCTGGACTCTTCTGCCCTGAAATCCCTCGAGGAAACTCGCGATCTCCGTTTCCTGAAGTTCGTACTCCTCAAAAAGGCGAAGAAGGATCTCCTCAACCCCTTTCCCGAACGAAAGACCAAGCCGGGCCGCTTCACCCTGGAGAAAACGCTGCAGGACCTCCCTGCTCTCTTCCACCACAATCCAGGGAATCCTTGACCACCCCGCCCCCTTGAGGTCACCACCCGGAAGGAAGAAAAAGTACACCTCAGGGTACCGGGACGCCTCACGGAAGACGTGGAGCGCCTCTCCCTCGTCAAGGCGGTCCAGAAAGCAAACCTCCCTCTCAGGGAAAAGCAAGGGAGAAGAGAACTCCTTTGCCCTTTCCTCCCACTCCTTAAGCTTTCGCACCCACAATACCCTGGAGGCCCCAAGTTTCCGAAGGATTTCGGGAACGTACCAGTTTTCAAAACGCGCCTGGTTCACCCGCCGCTCAAGGATGAAGAAACGACCCCCAAGATTTCCCGAAAGCCAGTCTTCAAATCGCTGCTTTCCCAAATCTCCGTATCCTCCCCCGGCGAAAAAGCGGGTAGAACTCCACTGCCCCATCCCGCTCTGTGATGAAGTACGGTATCCTCAGTTTCTCAAGAAGCGCCACCGTGCGGGGGTCAGGGTGCCCATAGGGATTCTCTCCCACAGAAATGATTGCCCACAAGCAACCCGAAGCCCGAATGAGTGCTTCCAGAGAGGTATTGTAACTCCCGTGATGGGGAAGCACCAGAACCTCTGCCCTGAGAAGAGAGGAATCACGGGGAGCAATTTCCTCGAAAACTCCTTCTGCATCCCCACACACGAGCACCCGACCGTAGGGAGTGTGCAGGCGGTACACCACCGCCTTCTCTCCTCTGTCAGAGACCGGAAAAACCTCAAGGAGAATGTGGGGTGAAAGCCGCAGGCGGGTCAGGGAAGAAAAATCCGCAGGCGAAAAACAAGGAGCCTCTGGGAACACCTTTTGCAGTGCCGTCACGCCTCCTGCGTGGTCCCTGTGCCCATGAGTGAGAAAAACGCCCCGGATTTCGGTAATTCCCCGAAAGCGCAGAAAAGGAAGCAGGATGCTCTCCCCCACATTGCCATACCCCCGGATGACTCCCCCGGTGTCGATGAATACCCCGGTATTCCCTTCAAACAATCCACAGGCAAGACCCTGACCGACGTCGAACACCAGGAAACTCATCTTCGGAAACCACAGGGAACCGAGAACCAGGCCTCCGAGAACAGGACAGAGGGAAAAGAAGCGCAACACTCGCTTCCTGGTGAGAGCGGAAACCCCAAGGACAACGATGACCCCCCAGGCGACCATTCCCCAGAGGGCATCGCGCCCTCTGGAAAAATCGGCAACCCAGTGGGGCACAGAATTCCGGAGGAACATCGATACCTCAAGAAGCATCTGCAAAAGACAACGGAGGCAGAACCCCAGCACCAGACGCCCGTACGCAAAGGTCCCCAGAACAGGCGTCCAGAGCCCAAGGAAGAGCACCCCCTCAACGAGGGGGAGCGCAACGAGGTTGCCCAAAAAGACAAGGGAACTCAAGGAGAACTGGTTCCCCACAAGGAAGGGGAAACTGGCAAAGGTGGCGGAAGCGGTGGCAAGCAGAACTCCAAGAACGTACCGAGAGAGAAGCTCTCGCCACTTCCTGTGTTCCTTCCGGCGAGGGAGAAAAGCGGCAAACACGGCAATGCCCACTGTGGAGGCAAAGGAGAGCTGTGCGCCCGGAAGAAAGAGCATTTCCGGCTGCAGCAAAAACATCACCAGAAAAGCGCTGCAAAGCACCCCCATCGTGGTCACCGTACGTCCAAGCCTTCTGCCCAAAAGTAAAAGACTCGCCATTATCCAGGCCCTGAATGCCGAGGCCACGAAACCGCAGAAAGCAAGGTACAGGAAGGTGAAGGGAAGCACTCCAAAGAGCACCATTCGCCGGGGGAGGAGGCGCTGGAACACGGAGAAAAGCATCGTCCCAAGAAGCGCCATGTGGAAACCCGAAACACAGAAGAGGTGGTACACGCCGATTTCTTGAAGGAGGGGGAACGTCTGCAGGAACTCTTCGCCTCGAACACCGAAAAGGAGGGCGTTGAAAAGGGGAGAGGTTTCAAGGAGGAGATGCTGCCAGCGATCGAGAAAAATTCCTCTTTTTTCATGCACCCAGCGGAGAAAGGCAAACCACAGGCTCCGGGAAGGAGAGGGTGAAATCTCCCGTACCTCAAGGTACCCGACAATTCGCCTTTTCCGGAAGTGTTCCCGTAGGTCTCGCCCTCCAGGATTCGCGCAGGAGGGAAACCTGCGGAAGAGTCCGGTAACCTCCACCTTCCGGCAAAGAAGCGGTCGGAGAATGTCCTCCTTCCCCCGGAGAAGAACCCCCGGCGAATACACCGGGAACCCCTGAAGACGGACGAGGGTAAACCTCCCATCCCTCTCGACGACATACCCCTCAAGGACAAGGTTCTGACCTTCCCTATCCCAGAAGTACTCTCCAGGAAGGTCCAGAACCACGGAGGAGAAAAGCATCCCGAAGACCCCAAAGCCCGCGAGGGTAAAGATCACAAAGGCACGGGAAGGCAGAGAGAGCACCTGAACGGCGAAAAGCCCTCCAAGGAGAACAAAAAGGGGCAGAAAAGGAAGCCGAAGGAACGTTCCCACGACAAATCCCAGGGTAACACTGAGGGCAACCCAGAAGATGGGGTACTGGACAAAGGAGAGAGGGGATATGCGCCGTCCTCCCCTCTCTCCAAAAGCCTCAAGAGACAAGGTGTCCGAAACGTTTCGTAAAGGATTCCACATCCATGTTCGCAGCCTTCGCCATGGAAGCCACGAACTCGGGATTTTCTAAGTCTGCTTTTTCGAGGCGAATCATGTACGAGCGGGCCACCTGGTAGGCGTAGGAGGTGATGTCCACCGTGCGAACACGGGTCCGTCCCGTGACAGGATCCATAATCTCGTCGAAGGGGATGGGATTGAGTTTTCCGTTCAGGATGCTGATCATGGCACCTTTTCGCTTCATCTCCTCGCTGTAGCTTCCGCTTAAGAGGTACTCCACCGCGCCATACCCCAGGTCCCGGGTGTACTCAATGTCGAAGGGAATTGGCGGAGCGCAGCGGAGTTCATACCCCACGTCCTTGGTGACGATGGTGATTTTCTTCCCCCGCTCTTCAAACCTCCGGGTGATTTCGTTTTTCAAAAGCTCTCCGAGGGGGACCTCGGCAAGACGCACATGGCCATGGGGGTCGCGGGGGATAGACTTTCCGAGGATTCTCTCAATCTCCTCCACGTCCCCAAACTTCAGCGCCACACCCTCTGCCACGATGGCGATACCATCGTCCCGGCCAAGGGCCTTCCGCTTGATCATTGCGGCTTCGATAATATCGCAGACGTCCTCCACTCTGACCTTTCGATCGCCAAACTCTTCGGGGATAATCGTGAGGGTGGCTCCTGCAGCCTTCCCCGTTCCCAGAGCAAGGTGGCCCGCAGAACGACCCATGATGACCACGAAGTACCAGCGGTTCGTCGTTCGGGCATCCTCCATGAGGTTCTTCACAATGCCGGTGGCCACCTCCCGGGCAGTCTGGAAACCGAAGGTGGGCATGTCGCCGGGAAGGGGCAGGTCATTGTCAATGGTTTTGGGGACATGGGCGACAAAGAGCCTCCCTTCCATGGCCCTGGCAACAATGCTTGCGCTGAAAGCCGTATCGTCCCCACCGATGGTGACAAGATACCCCACGTTGAGGGACTCCATGACCTTCCGGACATTCGCCACCTTGGCCTCGTCAACGGCTCCTCCCTTGATGAGGCTATCCCGGGCAGTACGGAGAATAGATCCACCTTCAAGATGAATCCGAGAAACGCGGGAAATGTCAAGAGGAACGGTGTGCACCGCGGGGTCAAAGGAAGAACTCGAAATCCACTTGAAGCCGTCGTAGACCCCGACCACCTCAAGGCCCCTCTTCCGGGCAGCGATGGTCACTGAACCAATGACACCGTTGATACCAGGTGCAGGACCTCCGCCAACGAGAATCGCCAATCGTTTCGTGCTCATACACCACATCCTCCCTTTCGGCAAGAAAATTACCAGAAAAGCCCGGTGAGGTCAACGGAAAAACCTCACCGGGAAAGCATAGCCTTAGCCTTTGCGAGGAGATTCTCTACACTAATACCAAGCTTTTCAAGCACGGTTTTCCCCGGTGCTGAGGCTCCAAAGCGGTCAATGCCGATGACTTCTCCTTCCGTCCCGACGTACTTGTACCACCCCAGGGTTGCTCCAGCCTCAATGGCAATCCGTTTCTTCACGCCGGGAGGGAGGACCTCCTCCTGGTAGCTCTTCGGCTGCTCCTCGAAAAGCTCAAAAGAAGGCATGCTTACAACCCTCAACCGTACACCCTCCTGAGCGAGTTTCTCATAAGCCTCAAGGGCCACGTGGACTTCAGAGCCCGAAGCGATGAGGATGAGCTCCGGGTCGCCCTGGGAGTTATCGGCAAGGACATACGCTCCTTTCCTCAGGCCCTCGGCTTTCCCGAACTTGCTCTGGTCGATGATCGGGACGTTCTGCCGCGTGAGGATGAGCGCCACCGGCCCTCCCTGCCGTTCAATGGCCACCTTCCAGGCCTCCCGGGTTTCATTGGCGTCAGCAGGGCGGATGCAAACCATGTTCGGCATAACCCGGAAACTCATGAGGTGCTCCACTGGCTGGTGTGTGGGGCCATCCTCTCCCACGCCCACAGAGTCGTGAGTCCACACGTAAATGACCTTGCAATGGGAGAGGGCCGCAATGCGCACCGCAGGACGCATATAGTCGGAGAACACGAAAAAGGTTGCCCCGAAGGGAATGAGCCCTCCGTGGATGGCCATACCATTCAGGATGGCCCCCATGGCGTGTTCCCGCACACCAAAGGCAATGTTCCGACCCTCGTACCCGATGGGTCCATCGACAAGTCCCTGAGTCCCGGAGGGTACGGATGCAGGTGCCTGAAAGCTCCCCTTGCCTTTCAAAACGGTACTGGTGGAGGGGTCAAGATCCGCAGAACCCCCAATGAGACCGGGAATCCGATCGGCCAGGACGTTCAGGATCTTCCCACCCACCGAGCGGGTAGCCACTGGCCCAGCACTCGGTTCAAACACCGGCAAATCCTTATCCCAGTCTGGTGGGAGTTTCCCCTCCATCATCATCCTGAGGGTCTCTGCTTCTTTCGGATACTCCCGGGAATAGGCCTCAAAGAGCCTCTGCCATTCCCGCTCCTTCTCCTCTCCCTCGCGGACGACCTCCCGCATGTGAGCGAGAACCTCTTCGGGGACGTAGAACTCAGGCTCAAGGGGCCAGCCAAAGAACTTCTTGGTTGCCACAGCCTCTTCCGGCTTCAGGGGAGCACCGTGGACCTCAAAGGTGTCCTGTTTCGGGCTTCCATATCCGATGTGCGTCGTCACCATGATGAGGGAAGGGTGTTCGGTGTCTCTCCTGGCCTCTTCAATAGCCCGGCTTAAAGCGGCAAGGTCGTTCCCGTCCTCAACCTCAAGGACCTGCCACCCCAGAGCAAGAAAACGAGCCTTCACATCCTCAGTGAAGCAGATACGCGTCTCCCCCGAGAGGCTGATGTGGTTGTTATCGTAGAGGTAGATGAGTTTCCCAAGCTTCAGATGCCCTGCTAAAGACGCAGCTTCATAGGCCACACCCTCCATGAGATCGCCATCGCTCACCAGCGCATAGGTGTAGTGGTCGATGACGGGAAAGCCAGGACGGTTGAAGCGTGCAGCAAGATGCGCCTCAGCAATGGCCACACCGACTCCGGTGGCAAACCCCTGCCCCAGAGGCCCGGTGGTGGTCTCTATGCCACACTCCACGCACCGTTCTGGATGCCCAGGCGTGTGGCTTCCCCACTGGCGGAAATTCCTGAGCTCTTCAAGGCTCATCTTTTCGTACCCGCAGAGGTACAGAAGGGCATAGAGCATGGCCGACCCGTGGCCAGCAGAGAGAATAAAACGGTCCCGGTTGAACCACCGGGGGTTTTTCGGGCTGTGCTTGAGGAACCTTCGGAAGAGGACATACCCAATGGGTGCGGCCCCAAGCGGAAGACCTGGATGCCCGGACTTTGCTCTCTGGATGGCATCCAGAGCCAGCATGCGAATGGTGTTGACTGCAAGTTGTTCCAGCGATGCTCCCATCTCTTCTTCACCCCTTTTCCAGTTATATCCCTCTATTATAGAGGACAAATCACTGGGAAGAAGCGACCCTCTCCGCCTCTTCTTTCGCTATCCGGCACCAGGCAATAACGTTCTCCGGATTGCCGCCGATTGTGTGGTTGTCCTTCATGATGACCTCCACACAGCAATCTTTGGTGATTTCCAGGGCTTCACGGAGTTTCTTCCGGATGTACTCTTCATCAATGTGCGGAACTGCAAGGTCGGAGGGACTCGGTTTCATGGAGTAGATGTACTCTCTCCCCAGGTACTCCGCCATCTTCCTGAGGTCTGCCCAGGGGGAAACGGAAACCCGCCGAAGGCGGGGAAACCGCTTCACCACGTGCCAGCGGGAGTGCAACGGTTCACAGCACCCGTAGCAGTTGAGGCCAAAGCGCTCAAGGATAGCGTACTGGTAGGGAAAGACGAACTCTTCGAACATCTCGGGAGAAACATAGCAGGTCTCCTGGCTCTCGGCAAACCCCCACATGTCAATGGTGCGCACGTGCGTACCATCGAAGTCTCTCTGGGGGAGCTCCGTGGTATACCCAAAGCCCCCTGAGCCCACGTACGTTCCGTCGTTATTCAGGGAGAGGAGGTTGTGTTGCTCCAGGAAATCGAGTTTTCTCAGGTGCCCATCCCGGAGGAAGGCCATGAGCTCGTGGAGTTCCCGGGGATGGTCGTACATGTCCATCATGACCTGTTCCAACCCCCGCAGGTTCACCAGGGTCCAGGTCATACCCAGCGTCCACCACCAGGTGGTTTTCCTCCGGACGATGAGGATGTCCCCGAAAACCTCCTGGGCAAGGCTGAGGAGTTCCTCGCTTGCCTCCTCATCGATGCGGATTTCGGGAAAGCGGAGTTTCTCCATGTCCCGGTAGTCCTTAAGCGGTGGATCCCACCGGTACGACCCCCAGGCTTCCACCTTCACGATTCTTTCTTCAAGACCCCAGCCGGTTTCCTCGTACATATAGGGAACGTCAAAGTAAGGCTCGATCACCTTGTCGTCCCCCATGGACTCTCCCCAGAAGATTTCCTTCCGGAGCCACATCTCCCAGTGGCGGGCAAGCCTCCCCTCACATTGCAGGCTCTGGGGTGGGATGATTTCGTTCCAGCCGTTTTCAGGATCGCAGAAGATTACCGGGCGGGTTCGCTCAAGGGCGTTGTGGCGGTACCAGAGTCTGCGTTTTTCCTCCTGCTCTGGGAGTTCCGAGAGCTCCCTGACCCTGCGGGCCAGAGTCCGGAGGATTTCCCGTTCCTTCGGGGTCACCCGAATCTCTTCGCCTCGGAATGATACCCGGTATAACGAAGCCACTGTCTGGTCAGTCACGCAGCTGCCACCCCCTATCCCAATTATAGCCGAGAAAAACACTGTACGCAGGACTTTCTTTCAGA
>APKF01000020.1 GCA_000353875.1 Candidatus Caldatribacterium californiense OP9-cSCG
TCTGCGGAGCGCCTGAATACGGCACTGCACCACAGGGAGCCGGATAGAGTGCCCCTGGACCTCGGGGGTGTGGTTACCGGAATTACTCTAAAGGCGCACCGTGCGCTTTGCTCTTTCCTGGGGACTCCCTGTGAAGATATTCTTATTGACCGCATCCAGTACCTCGTCCAGCCTGCCGAGAACATCCTGGAACACTTTGCCATAGATACACGGTACGTGTATGACCCTGTTCCCAGGGAGGTATGGTCCACGGACCAGGAAGGATCGCTCTGGGAAGATTGCTGGGGGATCCAGCGCCGCTTCACCGGATACTACTTCGACATGGTCACCCATCCCCTCGCCCATATCACCTCTTCGGAAGAACTGAAGCACTATAAACCTCCCTCACCCTCTCTTCCGGAAGACCTCCGAACTCAAGTTGCAACCCGAAAAAAGGAAGGCAAAGCGGTTATCGTCAACTGCATTGGCTCATGCTTTGAGTTCTCCTGGTACCTCCGGGGTTTTGCCCAGTTCATGACCGACCTTGCTCTGCAACCCGGCCTTGCCTGCGCCATTATGGACATAGTGCTCGACTTTGAACTGCAGCAGTTCGAGCTCCTTCTCAGAGAAGTGGGGGATCTCGTGGATGTTGTTCTTGTGGGGGACGACCTTGCCACGCAGCGTGGACCTTTACTATCTCCTGATGCGTACCGAAAGTACGTAAAACCAAGACAAAAAAGACTCTACGAAGCTATCAAAAAACACACCCGGGCTTTTCTCTTCTACCATTCCTGTGGTGCCGTTGCGCCTTTCCTCGAGGACCTCGTAGAGATTGGTATCGATATCCTCAACCCGGTTCAGGTGAGCGCTTCGGGAACGGATCCGGCGTGGCTCAAGAAGCACTTTGGAGACGTTCTGTCCCTCTGGGGCGGCATCGATACACAATGGACCCTTCCCTACGGAACCCCCGATGCGGTTCGCGAAGAGGTACGAAGGCGCATTGACGAGCTTGCCCCCGGAGGAGGATATGTGCTCTGCGCAGTGCACAATATCCAGCCCGATGTTCCCCCAGAGAACATCGTAGCCATGTATGAGGAGGCAATCCGTTACGGAAGCCAAAGGGGGTGAGAAAAGCAGGGATGCTTTTTCGTGTGCAAAATCTCATGAGGTACATTCAAAAAAACCTTCGATGGGAGGGATGATTAATGCGACGGAATCTCTTTGTGGTGCTTTTTGTCTCTGTGGTCCTTGTGGGTACGCTGGCTTTTGCCCAGGAGAAAAAGCCGGCAGAAGGTATGTACTTCCGTCTTGTCACCCACGGTGGTGACGATCCCTTCTGGGCTGTGGTGCAGAAAGGCGCCATGGATGCCGCAAAAGAGCTTGGCTGTAAGGTGGACGTTGACCTCTGCGGTGGTGACCTGACGCTGCAGCTCAAGCGCTTCGAAGAAGCGGTGGCCATGAAACCGAACGGCATTGCTCTTGTGATCAACGACGATACCGCCTGGGATGAACCGGTGAAAAGAGCTCTTGAGCAGGGCATTCCGGTCATCGGTATGAACAACGATGATTCTGAGGGTGCCGTGGGCAATCCTCGCCTCTGCTACATCGGCCAGAGCGAGAAAGCCGCAGCCTACCGCCTGGCCCGTCGGCTCTTCGACGAGGCAAAGGCCAGGGGCATTGACCTCTCCAAGGCCCACGTGGCTATGGCCGCTGAGGTTCCCGGAGCAAACTATGCGAAGATCCGGTCAAGTGGTATCCTTGAAGCCATGAAAGAGTACGGTATCACCTCTTACGAAATCATCGATGCCGGCGGCCTTGAGATGACCACCGTTGAGTCCCGGGAAACAGCCTACCTCCTTGCCCACCCCGAGACGACTTTCCTCATTGGCCTTGGTGGTATCTGTACGGACCGCCTCACCGCTTCGTTAAAGGCAGCAGGGAAACAGCCCGGAGAGGTCATCGCTGGTGGCTTTGACACTACTCCTGATACCCTTGCAGGGATTAAGGAAGGGTACGTCACCGCCACCATTGACCAGCAGCAGTACCTCCAGGGGTATTTCGCCGTCTACGTCCTCTACCTCTATAACAAATACGGCTTCACCCCCAATATCGACACCGGCGGGTATCTCGTGGACTCCCCGGAGAAGATTGCCCTCATCGAGAAGCTCTCTCCGGAGCACATCCGCTAAAACCCAGAGCCCCCGGGCAACCGGGGGCTTTTTGCAGGAGGATGAAGGAAGATGGAGTGGGTTCGAAATTTCCTGCGGTACCGGGCAGCCAATACCTTTCTCGTCTTCATCGGCCTTGTGATTTTCTTCTCCCTCCTGACTCCCAATTACCTCTTCGTCGACCGGAGGAACCTCGCCGCCTTAGGAAAACTCTTTCCTGATCTCGGTGTTGTCGCCCTGGGTGTTGGAGTACTCATGATTTGCGGAGAATTTGACCTCTCCGTGAGTTCAGTCCTTCCTTTCTGCTCCTACGTCTTTGTTCGCCTGCTCTACCGCGGAATCGCGCCCTTCTGGGCTTTCTGGGTTGCCCTGGGGGTGGGAGCACTCCTTGGGCTTCTCAACGGCCTCATCACGGTGAAGACAAAGATGCCTTCCTTCATCACCACCCTCGGGACCATGATGTTCTGGCGAGGGGTGCTCTATATCTGGTCCAAAATGATGCCTGCAGGCATCCGCAATCTCGTCCCTTCCGGGTCCCCCTTTGAACGTGCCTTTGCCGGAACGGTGGGGTCTTTCTTCCCGGTTCAGGCACTGTGGTTTGCGCTCTTTGCCCTCATCCTTGGCATCCTCCTCCACTACCACCGCTTCGGGAACTGGATTTACGCCACTGGAGATAACCGGGATGCTGCCCGGGCTATGGGAATCAATACGGATCTCGTGAAGACCATCTGCTTTATGATTGTGGGAGTCCTCTGTGGGTTTTCTGCCTGCATGCAGGCCGTGCGCATCGGTTCTTTTGCCGCCACCCAGGGTATTGGTTTTGAACTCCGAGCCATCGCCGCCTGTGTGGTCGGAGGCACATCACTCCGGGGCGGTGTGGGGAGCATGCCAGGAATTGTCCTTGGAGCCCTTACCATTCCCATCCTCGACAACGGCCTCATCCTCCTGCGCGTCCCGGTGTTCGGCATCAGTGCTTTCATCGGCATTGCCACCATCCTCTTTGTGGTGCTCAACAGTTACGTGGAACGGAAAACACGATAACAGGGGAGAGACGGATATGGAGAGACAGAACGGTGAACTCCTGGTGCGGATGGTGAACATCCACAAGTGGTTTGGCCGGGTGTACGCCCTTCGAGGAGTGGACTTTGAGGTCTACCGGGGCGAAACGGTGGGGCTCATCGGGGACAACGGTGCGGGGAAGTCCACGCTCATCAAGATCCTCTCCGGGTACCATCAGGCCGACCAGGGGGAGATTTACTTTGAAGGCCAGAGAGTACGGATTTCTTCCCCCCGGGATGCCCGGAAACTCGGCATCGAAACGGTCTACCAGGAACAGGCTCTGGCACCAAACCTGAGCATTGCCCGGAACATCTTCATGGGTCGAGAGCCAGTAAGACGCTGGGGCATCATCGACCGGAAGGTCATGAATGAGGAGAGCATGAAGGCCCTGGCAAATCTTGGTCTCCGGTTGCGTTCCCCGGACCTTCCCGTGGTTACGCTCTCCGGAGGCGAAAGGCAGGGCGTGGCCATCGCCCGGGCCCTCCACTTCAAGGCCAAACTCGTGATCCTGGATGAACCTACGGTGGCGCTCTCCGTGAAAGAGGTTGAGGAAGTCCTCGAGTTTGTCCGCCAGCTACAGCGCGAGGGGATTTCGGTCATCTTCATTACCCACAACCTCTACCACGCCTACGACATTGCCGAGCGCTTTGTGGTCATGGCCCGGGGCAAGAAGATGGCCGATGTGAAGAAGAAGGATACCTCTCCTGAGGAGCTCTCTCAGCTTGTCATCAAAAGTGCCTTTGCCGAGTAACCACCGGAAAGGGGTCGTAGAAGCATGAACGAAAGAAGAATGGGCCTTGGACGGAAATTGTTGCTTTCTCGTTCCTCAAGCGTTCTCATTGTGCTTGTGGTGCTGACCCTTGGGTTTGCCATCCTCTCCCCCGAGCACCGCTTCGTGGACCCCGACAACCTCAGGGTCCTGCTCTCCCTGGGGTCGGAATTCAGCATCGTCGCCCTGGGAGTGGGGCTGCTCATGGTCTGCGGGGAATTTGACCTTTCCATCGGATCCATCCTCGTCTTCTGTTCTTTCGTGTTTTTGCGGCTCTTTGAGGCTCAGGTTCCTCTCTTCTTCGTCGCCCTCACCACCATCCTCGTGGGTGCTGCTTTGGGGATCATCAACGGCCTCATCACCGTCCGCGCCCAGATACCCTCCTTCGTCACCACCCTTGGGACCATGATGATGTGGCGAGGACTGGCCCTGCTTTTCTCAGGTGGCGAACAGAGGGGCTGCGACGTCTCCACAGTTCCTTCCCAGTACTTCCTCCCCTTCTTCACGGGAAGAATTGGGGGCGTCTTCCCTGCCCAGGCGTTCTGGTTCATCGTCTTTGCCGTTTTCCTCGGCATCCTCCTCCACTACCACCGCTTCGGGAACTGGATTTACGCCACCGGAGATAATCGGGATGCTGCCCGGGCCATGGGGATCAATACGGACCTCGTGAAGACCATCTGTTTCATGATTGTGGGAGTCCTTTGTGGGTTTGTGGCCTGCGCCCAGATTGCCCGCACTGCCTGTTTCACCTCCCGGGCAGGGGAGGGCTGGGAGCTGAAGGCCGTGGCAGCCAGCGTCGTTGGAGGTACGTCGCTTCGGGGTGGTGTGGGGAGCATGGTGGGGATTTTCATCGGTGCCCTCACCATCTCGGTAATCGAGAACGGGCTCGTGGTGATGCGCATCCCGTACTTCTGGACTTATGTGGTCTTTGGGCTCGTGATACTCTTCTCGGTGCTCTCCAGCATGTACATAGAGAAGAAGCAGCGAGAAGTCCATCAATAACCGGAAAATCTCGGTAACCTGACCATGTCGCGGAAACGGGCCATTGTTTTTCTCCTTGCTGCTGCTTTATTCTGGAGTTTCGGCGGCCTGCTCATCAAGCTCGTCAGCTGGAATCCCGTGGCGATTGCCGGAGCCCGGAGCGCCATTGCTTGCGGATTTCTCCTGTGCTTTTTCCGCCCCCGCCTCCGCCTCACCCGCCTTGAGGTTCTCGGAGGCCTTGCCTACGCCGCAACGGTGGTGCTCTTTGTGCTTGCCAACAAACTCACCACTGCTGCCAACGCCATCCTCCTCCAGTATGGCGCTCCCGTATACGTTGCCCTCCTCAGTCAGTGGCTTCTTGGCGAGGTTCCCTCCCGTTTCGACTGGCTCTCTGTGGTCCTTGTGGTTGGAGGAATGGTGCTCTTCTTCCTTGATCAATTGAGCCCGGGGAACATGCTCGGGAACTTCGTGGCCATCGGCAGTGGCATTGCCTTTGCCTTCCTCATCGTCACCCTGCGAATGCAAAAAGACGCTGAACCCTTGCAGTCGGTGTTTGTGGGCAACCTCTTCGCTGCCCTGGTAGGCCTCCCCTTCTGCTTCGGCCCCTTCCCCGGTGGGTGGAGCCTCACAGGACTTGTGCTCCTTGGAACGGTGCAGATTGGGCTTTCCTACCTCCTCTATGCCCAGGCCATACGGAAGGTTAAGGCTCTTGAGGCCAGCCTGATTCCGATGATTGAGCCAGTCCTCAACCCCCTCTGGGTCTTCCTTGCCTTTGGAGAGTCTCCAGGACGCTTCGCTCTGCTTGGAGGTGGTGTGATTCTCCTTGCTGTTTTCCTCCGGTACTTCCTTGAAGACACACAGACCGTCATTCCTCAAGGAGGGCAACCCGGTTCCCCTCAAGGAGATTCGTCCCCCAGATAACGCGGCTACTTCTGCTTTGCATCACCCCCAGAGGGTTACCGGCAATCCGGTTCCCCGCAAAAATGCCCTCTGCTTCCTTCAGGAAACACACCCCACCAACCGTGTGTTCCAGCACCTCATTCCCTTCAAAAAGGAGGAGCGACCCGCAGGTAACCCCCCAGGCATTCCTGATAAAGCGGGAGTTCCGAACCACCGCAGCAGCACTACGCCGGAGAAGAATCCCCTCTCCTCCGTTCTCAAGAAAGAGCGAATCCTCAACCGTTATCCGGGACCCGCTCTCAACGAGAATTCCTGCCGCCTCGTTCCTCAGAAAAACACAGCGACGGAAGACACACGAAGCTCCCTTCGCCACCACGACACCGTTCCCCATCCAGCTCAGCTTTTCCCGCACGCCTCCCCGGAAGAGGCAATCCTCAAACACTACCCGGCCCTGCAGGACCACCACTACGTTGCCCTTGTGCCGGCCCCGGAGTGAAAAGGCCACACCCCGGACCTTTCCCTCCCCCCTCCCCTCAACCCGGATCACCTCTCCGTCCCGGAAAAGCACTGTCCCCTTCATTCCCACAAGGAAAAAGGGAGGCGCAAGAACTGCCCGGCTCTGCAGCACGTAGTCCCCTGGATGGAACACCACAGAACCCCTCGGGGGAACAAGCGGTTCCTCGGGGAAAACGGGCCGGAAATCCCGAAAGGACAGCGCCCCTTCCTCCTCAGGGAAAGGCCTTCCCT
>APKF01000021.1 GCA_000353875.1 Candidatus Caldatribacterium californiense OP9-cSCG
AAGAAGTCCGGCAAGACCGTTTTTAAGGGTCTCTTCAGAGGCCATTTTCCTCAACCCTCAGAGCGAAATCCCCAAAGACCAGGAGGAGATTTTGTCCCAGAAGAACACGCTCTCCCGGCTCGACTTTCCGGCGTTCCCCACAGGGAGAAACCACCTGCCAGTGCCCCACCCCTGAAAAAACGTATCCTTCACCCTCCTTCCACTGGACTTCTCCAAGAATTTCATCCTCCCTCTGGCCGTGGAGCATTTTGGCCACCAGGTTAAACCGGTGTCCGAGGACAATTTTCCGCTTTGACGCGACCAGAACTCCCTGGCCTTTCCTCTCGAGGACACTGCACACCACCGGGTGGGGATGGCGCACAGTCTCCCCGCAGAAGGGGCAGCGGCGAAGGGGAAGGGGCATCCAGTACGGATACGGGAAGTACTGGGTGCACCTCAAGCACCGCCAGAGCTCAAAAAAGGTGAAAAAGAGCGCCCGCTCCCATTCCCGTGCCAGGGGGCGCTGCTCAGGAGAACGAAGGCCTTCGAGAAAACTCCGCTCGATGAGCTCTTGAAGGTGGGGAGGGAGCATGCGGTAACTGAGCACACCCCGGCGGAAAAGCGGTATCCCCAGGCGCTCAGGACGATTCCGGAAGTCCAGGGGATGTTCACTGAAGAGCGCCATTTTCCCCCACCCGAGCCGCTCGTCCTCTTCCGGATCCTCGGCGTAGCAGACAAGAGGCTGCAGGGGATTTCGGAGAAGGAGCGTGTGGAAGACAAGGACTGCAAGACTGTGCCGGTCGGTCCTTTGATTCGGGGTTTCTCTGCCCATGACCACTTCCGGAGCCATGAAGGGCATCATCCCTGCAACCTGAGGGGGGAGAAACCCCGGGACCACAAGACCGTCAAGGTCAATGAGCACCGCAAGGCCCTTGCGGATATCCACCAGGAAGTTACCAAAATGGAGATCGGCATGGGCACACCCCTTCCCGTGGAGCGCCGCTACGGTCCGGGCGATGCTGTGGGCCACCTGGAGGTAGTTGAGCCAGTTCGCCCCCTCCTCCACCGCCCTCTTGAACTCCCGGGGACTGAAGATGTAATCGACGAGCTCCCGAAAAGGAGGGCGGGGGATTCGCTTCGTCACCACCCCAATCCTCCGCCACCCGTCAATTTCTCGCACCAGCGCCACAGGCCAGCAGAGAAAACTGGCCTCTTCTCCCAGGTTTTTGCCTAAGGCGAGGACCCGCCGGAGGAGTTCCTCCTTTTCGGGAGGAAGAGCTCTGTCGTGGTACACCTTCACCACGAAGTTCCCGCAGCGGCTGAAGTAAACCTCTCCTTCACCACCCACGAACACCGGACCCTCGACCTCAAGACGCTTCGGCACAAACGGAAAAGGAGAAACGGTTGTGACCCTCATCGGTACACCACCACGAGCGTCCGATCGTCAAAACTCCCGGGAAGCGTATACGTCCCCAGCCAGAAAACGAGGCGCCGCGCCGCCGCCTCGCGACTCGAAGTCGCGCGAACCTCCCGAAGAATGTCCAGGGCAAAACGGTCGGTGATATCCTCCGGAGGCCCGTAGAGACAATCATCAGCAAGACCATCGGTCATGAGCATGAAGGCCGAAAGATGGTCCTTCCGGAAATCAAAGGTTCCAGCACGGCAGAAGTCCCGCCAGTCAGGCTGGGTCAGCACCTCCACTTCACCCGTATCACGTCCCTCCTGAACGCTTATGAGCACGCTCTTTCCGTCTTTTCGAACACCAAGGAGCGCTCCATCTCCAATGTGGAAGAACACCCCCTTTTCCTCGGCCACATGGAAAAGGCAGCAAAGCAACGTCGTGGCGAAATCCTGTGGGTCCCTTCCTTCCCGCTGGGCGAAGTCCTGGAGCACCCGGTGCGTGTACTCACCGGCTTCAAAAAGGTATTCCTGAACGGTTTCCCAGGGAGGGATTTCCCCTTCTTCCGCCTCCCCTTCCTGGAAAAAGCTGAGTACCCCCACCTCGCACCATCCCGGAATCGGAGAAAAGGAAACGGAGTTTTTCTCAAAGGTTCCCTTCGTAGAGACACGACGGACCTTTCTCGTACAGCTATAGGGAAGGTGAAAGAGCGCCCGGTCGGTGAAGGCGCTCACCGCCAGCGCCGACCCCCACACTCCTTTCGGGGCATTTCCAACTCCGTCGGCCACCGCAACGCAGAGCCAGTCACCTTTTGACCGAACAAGAAGGCTGTCCTCCCGACCCCTGTGCTCCCGGGAATGTAGCCTTCCTACGGCACTGCCACCAACGAAGCTGTACCGCCCGAGGGCTCCGAAAACGGCAATCCAGTCCGGATGGGTGTTGAAAGACGAAAGCACCCGGTCGCCAGCGATGAATCCCTGGGGGATGTTCGCACCTCCCTATGGGATGTACTGCAGAACGTCTGGAGGCATGGGTATGGACATGGGTGAGCCCTCGCCCTGGCCCTGAGGCCGCGAAAGGGTCTTGCTCACAGTGCGCACAGTTTGAGAGACCCAGCGGAAAAAGGCGGAAAACGATGCGGCGTCGGAGTCCATCTTGAAGCTTGGTCCAATAGCGATTTCCCGAAGCGTGGCCTCGTCGATGTCCGGACCGCAGCCCACGGTAATCACGTTGAGCACTTTGCGTTCTCTCCGCTTTAGCAATTCTTCCCGCGGGGTTCGCCAGTCGTCAGTGGGTTTCCCGTCGGTGAGGATGAAGACAAGGGGCTTCCAGTCACCCTTTTCCCCTCCCGGAACGGCCTTCTTCACATCCCGATCGAGGGATTCGATGAGCAGCCGGAGTGCCTGCCCAAGGGGGGTGTATCCTCCCGCCTCAAGGGGAGGGAGGGTCAGCTGGTCAATGGGCACAAGCCCCCGGGTGAGGTTTTCGACTTCTTTGCCGAAGGTAATGACCGAAACCCAGACCGTCTCCCGGGCGAAAGTGTCGTTCTCCACCTCTCGCTTGAACAGCGCCACCCCCTCCTGGAGGGCCTGAATGGGCGCTCCCGCCATGCTCCCTGAAGTGTCAAGAAGCAGGTACACCGGCAAACGACGCAGACCCTGGCTCAATGCCACATCCATCTCTATGCGCTCTTCCATACATCTCACCCTCCCGCAGAAGAACATAAAGAATCATGCCATTTTTCCCAGCATCCTCCGCACAAGGGGAACACCAACCAGAATCGCCCCGTGGGGGCACACCTCCTGACACACAAAACAGCGAATGCACCGGGTGTACTCTATGGAGGGAAGACGAATTCCTTCGTTCCAGCACAAAGCCTTAGGATACGCAGGGCAAACCTCGGCGCACACCCCACAACCTTTGCAGAGCTCCCGCCGGATGGCCGGGTAGGGAAGGAGGAAACGTCGCACAAGGGGGAGAAATAGTTTCCTTGAAGGAGATACCCGGGGCATCCGCAGGACCTCAAAATCTCTCTGCTCAAAGCGCCCGGGATCGTCTCCCCAGAGCACGATGGCCTCTTTTCGCCACGTCCCCAGGCCAAGGCGTTCACCCTCAGAACAGGTGGGAACAAGGACAGGATCAAGGTGGATCAGCCGTGCCAGGGTAGCATCAAGCGCCACGGGATCTCGGGAAAAGGCCAGAAGCCCCATGAAACGGGGTTTTCCGTTTCGGGGGCCGTTACCCTCCATCGCCACCACTGCGTCCATGACGAAGAAGGCCGGACGGAGGAGACGATTGAGATCCACGAGCATCCGGGAAAACAATATGGCATCAGGAATACGAAAGTGGTACTCCCCTTTCCGCACCCCCGGAACGCACCCAAGCTGGTTCTTCACCGCCCCTGTGACCCTGGTGAGCCCATGGGTTTTCCACTTCGGGAGGCTCACAAGGGCATCGTACTCCCCGACTCCCCTGGCAATGGTGAATTTCCTGTGCTGCACACCCTCTGGAAAATCCACCTCCACCCCGTGGGTAAAATCCGCTAAATCCACGCCCAGAGCCCGGGCCACCTCGAGGATGCCGGCTTTTTTCGCCACACTCTCAGGCGACCCGAAGGCGGGGGAATCCCCAAATCCCACCCGGTACCCCGCTTCCAGGAATACCTTCGCCACCGCCCGGAACACCGCAGGATGGGTGGTCACAGCCCGTTCCGGAGCCTCACCCACAAGGAGATTGGGCTTGAGGAGCACGCTCTTTGCCCCAGGACACAGTGCCTCTGGTCCCCCAAAAAAGGCAAAACCCCGGCGAACGGCTCTCTCCACCTCTCCCTCATCGTAACCTGGACAGAACACCAGGGCAACAGGAGACGACATCGCTTGCGGGCCTCCTCAGGGTACGGTACAATACCAAAAAACTGGCACCAGGGGAGGTTGTCCAATGCGCGAGAAAGTTCGCCACCTTGCCTTCACGGGTATCTTCATCGCCATGAGTGTGGTGCTCACCCGATTCGCCAGCCTCCGCATCGCCATCGGCGGTATTGAAGGCATACGGATTGGTTTCGGAACCCTTCCCATCATCCTCAGCGGCGTTCTCCTTGGACCGATTTCCGGTGCCCTCACGGGGGCCCTTGCGGACATCATTGGCTTTGTCCTCAGCCCCATGGGACCGTACTTCCCCCACTTCACCCTGACTTCAAGCCTCTACGGAGTGATTCCAGGGGTTGTGTCGCTTCTTCCCTTTCGCTCAAAGACCCTTCGGGTCTTCTGCGCCGTGGCTATTCCCCAGGTAGGCGTAGGGCTCTTCCTCACCCCTTACTTCCTCCACACCCTCTTCGACATGCCCTGGAAGATTCTCCTTGTTCCTCGCCTTGTGAGCGTACCGCTCAACACCATTGCTTTTACTGTACTCATCCTTAGCCTCTTTCGGGTGCCGGCGTTTGCCGCTTTCAGTGAACGGTAGGGCTCAAAGACGTTCGCAGAATTCCCGGAAGCGTCGCGCCGCCACCTCGAGGTCTTCTCTCCCTGAAAAGATGCTCGAAGTCCCGGCCACAAACACGTTGGCCCCGGCTCTCTTGAGCCGGGGCACGGTCTCCTCACTGATCCCCCCATCGACGGCGATATCAACGGCAACGCCGAGTTCAAGGCTCATCTTCCGGATAACTTCCACCTTGGCCACGACCTCAGGGACAAACCTCTGTCCCACAAAACCCGGATCCACGGTCATGCAGAGGACGAGATCAAGGTAGGGGAGGAGATAACGCAAAAACTCTGGGCTTGTGGAGGGGTTCAGGGCAATACCCACCTTCTTACCAAGCCTCTTCACCGCATCGACCAGGTGGTGCAGTCGTGGGTTTCCCTCGGCATGAAAGGTGATGCTGTCGGCCCCAAGCTGGGCAAAGAGCGAGAAATGCGCCTCGGGGTTCACCACCATGAGGTGGACATCAAAAAGGAGCGAGGTCTGAGGACGGAGCTTTTTCAGGAGGTTGGTTCCGATGGCAAAATTGGGCACAAACACTCCATCCATGATGTCGATGTGGAGCATCTCGATTCCGGCTCGCTCGAGCTTCCGGACATCCTCAAGGAGGGCGAGGTAGTTCGCACAGTCCAGAGACGCCGAGATTCTCGTCTTCACGGGACAAGCACCACCTTCACGTACGATAGTCGTCGTTCCCGCATTCCTGAAAGAAAAGCCGGCGCTTCCTCAAGGCGGATGCGGTGAGAGATCAACGGGGCAAAGGACACCCGTCCCCCAGCAGCAAGGTCAAGAACCTTCTTCCAGTCAGAATCAAGGAAAGTGAAACTCGAGTTCCAGCTCCCAAAAACCGTGAGTTCCTTCCGGAGGATGTGCCCGAAATCCGCCGGCTGGAGGGTGAGCTCCCGCTCCTGGTTTCCCAAAAGCAGCACCTTTCCCTTCTTGCGCACAAGCTTCAGGGCATCCACCAGGGCCCTGGCGCTACCTGAAGCTTCAACCACAAGGTCGATGCCTTCAGGCTCTGCGGGGAAGAAGGAGGGGAAAAGCGTCACGTCAAAACCCAGATTCCTTGCCAGAGCGAATTTGTGCTCGTCTACATCGTACCCGATGAGCCGCCGAACTCCCGCAAGCTTCAGCCACATTCCAAGAAGCAGCCCCACTGGTCCAAGACCGAACACGGCCGCGCTTTCTCCCATGACTTCACCCACACGCCGGACGGCATGGAACGCCACCGCCGCAGGCTCGGTGAGAGCACCTTCCTCAAAGGAAAGGTTCCCCGGAAGAGGGAGGAGATTGGCCACGGGCGCCACGACGTACTCGGCAAATGCGCCGTTTTGGCGAGAGCCAAGGTACCCGTAGTCCTCGCAGAGCTCATACCACCCCATTTCACAGTAGGGACACTTCCGGCAGGGAAGGAGGGGGTACACCACCACCCGCTCTCCCACCCACCGTTCATCCTCTCTCCCTCCCACGGCCACGACCTCTCCTGAAAATTCGTGTCCTGGAATGAGGGGGTAGAAGTAGGCAATGTCCCCGAAAATCCGGGGGAGATCCGAGCCGCAGATGCCACAGGCTCGGACCCGGACAAGGGCTTCCCCGGGTTTCGGTTCGGGAAGCGGGACTTCAGCAAGGCGCAGGCGACCCCTACCCTCAAGAACCAGCGCTTTCATAACCCGGGTCATGGGTTGACCACAACCTTGAGCCCCTCGTGGGATTCAGCCACCCGGAAGGCCTCATGGATGGCCTCAAGGGGGAAGCGGTGAGTGATGTACCAGGAAGGATGCACCATACCTTTTGCCATCACCTGCAGGGCTTTCCTGTGATGGCGGGGAAGGCTTCCATGAGTCCCGAGGACCATGCACTCCCGGTAGTGGATGAGGTTACTCGGGATGGAGATGTTCCGGGCATCCTTTGGCAATCCGCCGAAAAAGTTAATTCGCGCCCGGTGACGGGCAAGGCGCAACGCCATCTCCTGGGCATCGGGAGAGGCGCAGGTGACCATCACTACATCCGCCCCTTCTCCTTCGGTCACCTCGAATACCTTCGCCTCAAGGTCCGGGTCGTCGGCAAGGAAATAGTGGTCGGCACCGAATTTCTTTGCCATCTCCAGGCGCCTCAAAGAACGCTGGATAACGATGATATTTGTTGCCCCCATAAAGCGGCCCATTTCAACCATCATGCACCCGATGGGACCGGCACCGATGATAAGGAGTGTGTCCCCCACGCCAAGCTGACTCATCTCAAGGCCGTTGATGGCACAGGCCAGGGGTTCGGCGAGGGAGGCCTCGTCGTACGAGAGATTCTCGGGAATCCGGTGCACCGCCCCCTGAGTGACGGTCAGGGCGTTCAAGAGGATGTACTCGGCAAACCCCCCGGGGAACTGGTACCCGATGGCGTAGTTGATGGCACAGTTCGTGCCCATCCCGTTTTGACACCAGTAGCAGGCTCCACAGGGAACATCGGCACCGATGGCCACCCGGTCCCCTACCCGGAATTTGGTCACCCCAGGACCAACGGCCACGACATCCCCGGCAATCTCATGCCCGATAATCTGGGGGAATTTCACCCGGGGATTTCCGAAGTGGAAAATGCGGATGTCCGAGCCGCAGACAGAACACGCCCGAACACGAACGAGAACCTCTCCTTCCCCGGGAGAAGGATCAGGAAGTTCCATGATGCTGAGACGATCTAAGCCTTCCAAGACTGCGGCGCGCATACTCCTTCATCCCTCTTGAGCCAGTCTGCCCTATACCCTTTCAATCCTCCCTGAAACCTCCGTGCCGTTACTCAGAACATCAGAAACCGGACAGCGTTTCTTCACCTCGTCAAGGAGCCAGTGC
>APKF01000022.1 GCA_000353875.1 Candidatus Caldatribacterium californiense OP9-cSCG
CCTCGATGGCTACTCTCTCCACCGGAAGGTTCTTTTCCCGGGCTACCACCACCGTCACAATGCCCAGACACCCAATGAGCGCAGCAAGGATGCCCTCAACAGGATTGGGTGCCGAATCCTTTCCCCCCAGGGAAGGGGGTTCGTCAAAGCTCAGGGAGAAATTCCTGACCCTTGTGTCAATACGCAAACCCTCGACCCACTCACCCGATGCCTTGAAGGTCAGAACGCCCATAGCATATTCCTCCTCTCTATGATCGAGGCATGCAGAGAATTTCCCGGACTTTCAGGTCAAAGAAAGAGTTCTGGTGGCACGGACGCAGAAGCAGCGCTGTATCCGCCCCCTTTCCACTCCCTCCCAGGGCAATAACATCCTGAGTTGTGGGAATTGCCCCCGCATCGGCAGCCATGATGGCCACCTCAACCGCCACCTTAAACCCCTCTGAAATCCGCCGGAAGCTCTCGGCAATGACCTCGGGGATACTCAAACCCCCAAAACGTTGGCGGAACGACCGGGAAATACCGCTCAACGCATGGGACCCCTGCACCACGGTCATCCCCATGGACTCAAGAAGGGCCCGGCGCTCAGGAGCGAGGGAAACCTCATCCCCTCCGGAAAACCCGGCATGGTACGTGCACACCACAATCTTCCCCTGGTACCCTTCCTGACGTGCCCTCTCCCCAAGACGAAGGGCAGTCTCTCCGGAACTCGAGGCCACCACAAGGTGGGCGATACCGCCCTCCTTTGCCCTTTTTACGGCGCACTCTAGGGCTTTCTCCGTATTCTGAGGACCCGGAGCCTCAAAATACCAGACGGTCCGTTCCTCCATTCTCCTCCCTCCTCACTGGTGGAGTTCGAGCATCTCTCCGGTCTCCATGTAGTAGATACGTTCGGTGATGTTCGTAATATGGTCGCCAATCCGCTCAAGGTACCGGGCAATCATGAGGATCCAGATGGCCTGGCGGGCTACCTTAGGATCAGCTTCAATACTCTGCACCACGTCCTCGTGAATGGCCCGGTACAGGGCATCCACCTGGGCATCGGCGTCGACCACCTTCTGGACGATGCCCAGGTCCCGGCGGAGAAAGGCAGTGATGGTCTCCTCGAGCATATGGATGACGATTTCCGCCATTTTGGGAACCTCGGCAAAGGGACGAAAGACGGGATTCTCCGCAAGGCGGATGCTGAACTTGGCGATGTCGATGGAGTAGTCTCCAATGCGTTCCACATCGGTGATGATCTTCAAAATAGCGGCAATTACCCGCAGGTCCTTTGCCACCGGCTGCTGCAGGGCAATCATGCGGAGGCACTTTTCCTCGATTTTGAAGTTGTAATCGTCCACCACATCGTCGAGGGCGATGACCTCCCTTGCCTTCTCGACATCCCGCTCCTTCAGGGATTCCACCGCCATCTGGAGCATCTTCTCTGCCGCATGGGTCATGCTCACCAGGTCTTCCTGGAGCTCGGTGAGCTGCCGCACAAAGTGCTCTCGCAGAATCTGCATACCCAACCTCCCAGAGATTTGCCACTATTAAATCAAAGATCGAGGAGTTTCGCTACCCTCTTCTCAAGGTCACAGAGGGCAACCGTTGGCCTTCCGCTCAAAAGGCCACACACCTCTCCGGGATTCACAAGAATCGTTTTCCCCTCCTCTTTGACGATCGCCTCGTGGGTGTGACCGTACACCACAAGGTCGTAGTGACCGCTTGCAAAGGCGAGCTTTGCCGGCTGGTAGAAGTGGGAAACGAAAATCCGGAAACCCCGCTCTTCGAGCTCCAGGAAGGGGGCTTTGATCCGCCCTTCAGACTTCTGGAAAATCCCCAGGATTTCCCCGTCGTTGTTGCCCAGCACCCCAAACCAGGGGATGGTGAGTTCCGCAAGGACCGCCACCGAAAACGGTGCCACGTAGTCTCCGGCATGAATGATAAGCTCAGCACCTTCCTCCTGCAGGACCTTTAGGGCCCTCCGGAGTTCAGTCAGATGGTCGTGACTGTCGGAAAGCACTCCTACCCGCACCTGCCCCACCTCCTCAGAACTTCTCCCAGTGGAGAACCTCTCGCAGTTCCCGCTTGAACGTGTGACCCTTTGGCACCTCAGCCGGATACCCTATGGCGACAAGGCTCACCAGGCGGTACCCTTCCGGAACCCCCAGAAGGCGGCGCACTTCCTCCGCATAGGGCTTTTTGTCCCCTGCCACCCAGCAGGATCCAAGGCCAAGAGCCCAGGAAGCGAGAAGAATGTTTTCCGTCGCCGCACACCCATCCTCAAGGTAGTACTTGGTCTCCTTACAAAACACCGCAACGAGAACCGGAGCCTCACGGATGAACTTCCCGTAGTCGGTGAGTCTGGCAACCTCCTCACGCTTTTTCTGGTCCGTCACCACCACGAACTCCCAGGGCTGGAGATTATTCGCCGAAGGAGCAAGCCGGGCACAGTCGATAATGGTTTCGATTGTCTCCCGCTCCACCGTCTGCGGCGTGAAGCGCCGGATGGAACGGCGAGTCCTCAATGCTTCCAGAGCATCCATCGTTTTCCCTCCTCTCCCCCAAGGAGTTTCAGCTGCTCATACATCCGTTTCTTCTCCGAGACACTGACCCGCATCCGTCCCACAAGCTGGGAGAAGAAGTCAATGGTCGCATCGTAAACCCTGCGGTCCACAGGGAAGGGGGTACCGTCCTTGCCTCCGTGTGCAAACGAAAAGCTCACCGGGTCGGTGTAGCTCGGGGGCGTTCCGAGAACCACCTCTGCAGTGAGCGCCAGCGCCCTCAGGGTCTTGGGCCCGACGCCCCGGGAGGCCAGAACCTCGAGAAAACTCCCCGGCTTCTGCTCGCAAAGGAGTGCCAGGGTTTTCTCCATCCGGGAAAGGTCGAAATCCTCTTCCCGGATGTGATGGCGGCGAGGAAGAACAAGATGCCGGAGCACACCAGAGACGGTTTTCCGGGCAGTAGAAAAGCCTTCCCCAAGTATCGCCACGATACCCTCCTGACAGGGCTTGCTCTCCCGGGCTACGAGGTTCAGGACCTCCGCCTCCCGAATGCCACAGATTCCTGCATGAGGCTCGCAGGTAAAATCCTCCACGCGTTCCCCCAGCCAGTGGTACCTCCGGGCAAAGCGGGTATCGGGATTCATCCCCTGCTGGACCACGGACCACTTTCCTGAAGAGGTGAAGAAAAACACGTGGTGGTAGAGGGTATACCCATCCTGCAGGGCGGTGTTATCGATTTTGGCGCTGAGCCTGCTGTAGGTGACGAACTCCTCCCCGAAAGGAAGTGCATCCTTTTCGGCATGGTGCAGGATTTCCTCAGGGGTTTTCCTCGAAGTTCCTCCCTTCCCTCCGCAAATGTAAAGCCCCAGGTCTTTCTCTTTTCCCCGGACGGCCTCCTTCAGTGCTCCGCAGAGGGTCGTGGTGAGGCCACTTGAGTGCCAGTCAAACCCAAGGAGGCACCCCAGGGACTGGAAGAACACCGGGTCGGCAATGCGACGGAGGAACTCCTCGGGTCCAAAAAGCGCAACAATAGCCTCAATAATGCACCCGCCAAGCCTTTTCATTCGCTCAAAAAGCCACGGAGGGCACTGCCCCCCATGGAGTGGCAGGTCAGTAAAACCACTCCGCCTCATGCTCACCTCACGTCACAGCTTGTACCCGAACTTCCTGAGGAGGACCTTCCGCGCCGCAATGTCCCCTTCGGTCTCCACTCCCTTGGTCTTCAACCCGTCCACCACCCCGAGGACTCCTCTCCCCTGTTCCGTCTCAACGAGGATGACCTGAATGGGATTGGCACTGGCGCAGAAAATGCGACATACCTCGGGGACCATTTTCACGGCGTTGAGCACATTAATAGGATACCCATCTTTCAGGAAAATCACAAATACATGCCCTGCCGAAAGCAAGAGGGCGTTTCTCTTTGCAAGCTCCACGAGTTCCTCGTCATTCCCGCTGTACCGCACAAGACAGGGCCCAGAAGACTCGCAGAAGGCAATACCAAACTTGAGGTGCGGGGAAGAGGTCGCAAGAGCCTCGTGGAGGTCTTCCACGGTCTTGATAAAGTGCGCCTGTCCAAGAATCACGTTGTACCCTTCAGGGTTTTCAAGGGCCACAAGCTTCAGCTCCACTTTCTATCCCCCCTCACGAAGATTTTTCGAATCTCAAAAGCCAGGAAGGACAGGAGAGAAAAGCCCAGGGCGAACATCCACTGCCAGAACGTCAAAAAATGCGTGTCGAAAATCTCCCGGAGGAAAGGGAGAAAGACGGTGAGCAACACCACACCGAGGGAAATCCCGCAGGCTTCAAGGAGGAACAGATTGGTCCTTGGATCCACCTTCCAGGCGTTCAGGCGTTCCGAGCGAAAGCTGTACGCCCTCCAGAGCTCTCCAAGGGAAAGCGTGACAAAAGCGATGGTCCTTGCGGTATGAAGTCCCCAAAGACGC
>APKF01000023.1 GCA_000353875.1 Candidatus Caldatribacterium californiense OP9-cSCG
CCCCCAGGGCCAGGGCGGGGAGTCCGTCGGTGACAAGGTTCACAAGGAGAATCTGCACCGGTACAAGAGGTCGGGAGAGCCCAAGGAGAATCGGGACGAAGACCGCTCCGATTTCTCCAAGATTACAGGAGAGGAGGTACACCACGAACTTCCGGATGTTGTCGAAAATCATTCTCCCCTCCTTCACCGCCCGCACAATGGTGGCGAAATTGTCGTCGGCAAGCACCATATCGGCAACTTCTTTAGCCACGTCCGTTCCGGTGATGCCCATGGCGATACCGATATCAGCCTTCTTGAGAGCCGGAGCATCGTTCACTCCGTCTCCTGTCATGGCTACAACTTCGCCATTCTCCTGCAACGCCTCAACAATACGGAGCTTCTGTTCCGGCCAGACTCGGGCAAAGACTCTGGTTCTTGTGATTCGCTCCCGTAACTCTTCACGGGAAAGGCGCTCGAGCTCCTGCCCCGTGAGGACCTCATCCCCATGGTCAAGCAGACCCAGCTCCCGGGCAATGGCTGAGGCCGTGAGCGCACTGTCGCCGGTAATCATGATAGTCCTGATTCCCGCTCCTTTCGCTTCAGCAAGTGCTCCGTAAACTTCTTTCCGCGGTGGGTCCATCATCCCCACAAGCCCCACGAACACCAGATCCTCTTCCTTCTTTTCGTCAAGCTTCCCATCAGGAAGCTCACGGAAGGCAAAGGCCAGAACCCTCAGGGCCTCTCCTGCCATAGACGCAAGCTCTGTGACGACCCTTTTCCGTTCCTCTTCTCCAAGGGGGAAAATGCCTCCCTCGGCCTCATACCAGGAACACCGCTCAAGGAGAATCTCTGGGGCTCCCTTGACGAAGAGGAGATACCGCCCGTTAAAAAGGTGGAGCGTGGCCATCCGCTTCCGGGTAGCATCGAAGGGAATCTCATCAAGACGAGGGTGGTTTATCCGGAGTTCCTGCCAGGGAAAGTCCTGGCGTTTTGCATACTCAAGGAGAGCAACCTCTGTGGGGTCACCGGAAGAGGATCCTTCCCCCAGGAAGGCATCGTTGCAGAGCGTGGCAATCGTCAGGAGCCGCCGAAGATCCTGACCAAAGGTCCACAC
>APKF01000024.1 GCA_000353875.1 Candidatus Caldatribacterium californiense OP9-cSCG
AGATGCCGATGGTCAGAAGCCCAAGAATCTTCCCCAGCCCGGCAAGGCGTTTCTGCAGGGGGGTAACGGTCTCCTCCTCTTCCTCAAGAAGAGCGGCAATCTTCCCGATTTCCCGCGCCATCCCTGTGGCCACCACAATGCCCTTCCCCCGCCCGTACGTGACAACCGTCCCAGAAAACGCCATGTTCACGCGTTCAGGAAGCGGGGCATCCTCGGGGAGTGCTTCGGTGGTCTTCTCCACAGGAACAGACTCACCGGTGAGGCTGGCCTCGTCAATCCGGAGCGCTTTGGCTTCAAGAAGGCGGAGGTCTGCAGGAACGATATCGCCCTCCCGAAGCACAACGATATCCCCAGGAACAAGGAGCTCCGTGCTCACTCTCTTTGGCACTCCCGAGCGTATGACCTCACATTCCGGTACGCTCATCTTCTTGAGGGCTTCCAGGGCTTTTCCCGCCCGGTATTCCTGGAACACCCCGAGGCAGGCGTTGACAACGAGGATGGCCACAATGACCAGAGAATCCGTCACCTCGCCCAGTACAAGGGAAATCACCGCTGCCCCAAGGAGGATGAGCACTAAGAAATCCCGGAACTGCTCAAAGAACATGGCCAGGATGCTCTTTCCTTTCTTTTTCAAAAGAACGTTGGGTCCGTACTGGAGCAGGCGAGTTCTGGCCTCTTCCTCCGAAAGCCCCTGCACCGTATCCGTTCCGAGGACTCTTGCCACCTCATCCCAGGAAAGAGCGTGCCACTTCACTCCCTCTTGAGCCATGGCAGAACCTCCTCGAGAATTCCTCCGAATCGCTGCACGAGACCCTTCTTCTTTTCCTCCTCCATGCCCTCCTTTTTCCCCACGATCTCCTCGACGAATCCCTGTAAAGCGGCGTCAAAACCGATGTCGTACCCCTCTTTCTGACTCCTGTACCACTTGTAATCCATGATGTAGGCAAAAATATCCGCAAGGCTTTTCTCCGGGAAAGCCTCTTCAAGTCCCTTCTCCACGATAGCCTGAACCGCCGGGGTGTACACACAGAGGAACCAGTTGAGCGCTGCCTCTTTGAGGGGAACCTTCCGCCCCAAAAAGAGCTCCATGCGCTGGGCATAGTCCTTGATGTAGTTGAGGAACGAGTCGTAGTGCCGGGGTTCGCTGGCATCGATTCCCTTGAGACCTGTGAGATTTTCAAATTCCGCCCGCTTTGCCCGAAGGGTTGTACTCTCCCGGCGCTCTGATGGGAAAAATTCAATCACCTCGGCATCGATGAACTCCATACCGAGCTCCTTCGCCACCGCCACCCGGTGGTTCCCATCAAGGACGTAGTACTCGTCCCCAACCTTAGTACACGATAATCGGACGGGAGGATTTCCCCCCGCTCCATGGCCCGCCGGACTCCGGTAGTAACGGACATCGGGGTTTCGCAGACGGAACCCCGGAAGAAGGTCTGCAGCC
>APKF01000025.1 GCA_000353875.1 Candidatus Caldatribacterium californiense OP9-cSCG
TTACAAGCCAGGCCTCCGGGTTGAACGACCCGAAAAGGCCAAAGAGGACGTCGATTTTCCCCAGCATCAGTACAACCCCCAAGCTTATAAGGAGAATGCCGCTTGCAAGTTCCACGATTCTTCCTCCTTTTTGCAGGCGGCGCAGCACACCTGTCATCCATCCCCACCCCGCCCCAAGGATCAGAAAAGGGAGGGCAAGGCCAAGGGCGTACACGAGGAGCAACAACCCCCCTTCCCACACTCGTCCAAGCGCGGAGACGTAAAGGAGAATAGACCCGAGCACCGGACCTACGCAGGGAGTCCAGCCCAGGCCAAAGGAGACTCCAAGGAGGAGGCTCCGGAGAACTCCGAAAGACGCCTCAAGCCGAAGGTGCCGCTCCGCATAGAGCGCCCGAATTTTCACTACTCCCAGCACCTGAAGCCCAAAAAGGACGATGACGGCCCCCGCAATCCGGGTGAACCAGAATCGGTAGCGGAAAAACGCCCCTCCAAGCATTGACGCTCCAATACCCAAAAGCACAAATACCCCGACAAACCCCAGAACGAAGAACACCGTGTGGAAGAGGGTAGCGCGACGGTCATGCTCAAGCGCTTCCACGCCCACAACGTACCCAAGGTAGGCGGGGGCAATGGCCAGAACACAGGGTGAGAGAAAAGACAGAACGCCAGCACCGAAACTCACAAGAACATTCAGCTGGGACACAGAGCACCACTCCCCTGTTTTCAAGAATTATACCCTCTTTCCTCCAGGACACCAAATACTTCTCCATTCCCCCTTGCGTATCCCTCCTCCCTCGTGTATACTACATTTAGTGTTTGTAGCGAACAAAAACCCTATATATTGGTGAGAAGCATGCGGTGTCCGTACTGTGGAGCAGAGGATTCAAAAGTGATTGACTCCCGGGAGGTCGAGGGAGGCACCGAGGTCCGCCGCCGGAGAGAATGTCCCACCTGTCACCGCCGTTTCACGACCTACGAGCGGTACGAGCGGAAACCCCTCCGGGTCATCAAGAAGAACGGGACGAGAGAGCTCTTCGACCGGAAGAAAATCCTCAACGGCCTCATGAAAGCCTGTGAAAAGCGGCCGGTGTCCTCTGAGGAACTGGAGCGGATTGTGGACGACATCGAGCGGGAACTCCAGGAAGAGGGGTACGAGGAGGTTCCCTCTTCCCGAATCGGAGAGAAGGTGATGGAGAAGCTCAAAGCCCTTGACCAGGTGGCGTATGTCCGTTTTGCCTCGGTGTACCGGGAATTCCGGGACATCGACCAGTTCATGGAAATCGTGCTTTCCTTAAGCAGGGAACAGAATGCTTCAAAGGGGGAATCGGTATGACGGATATTGTGAACCTCTTAACGCCTCGAGAAGTCCGGAAAAGGGATGGGCGCGTCGTCCCCTTTGACCGGCAGCGCATTGAGCGAGCCATCTACAAGGCCTTCCAGGCAGTGGGTGAGGAGAACGAGGCCACTCCGCGGGAACTGAGCATCATCGTCACCCAGAAGCTCTTTGAAAAGTTCGGGCAGGATACGGTGGTGGACATTGAGACCATCCAGGATGTGGTGGAGGAGACTCTGATTGAGCACGGGTTCGCCAAAGTTGCCAAAGCGTACATCCTCTACCGCCGGAAACGCCAGGAGGCCCGGGAGGCCCTGAAGGTTGTGGTCGATGTGGAGAAAATCGTCCAGGAATACCTCCTCAAGGCCGACTGGCGGACCCAGGAGAACTCCAACACCACCTACTCATATCCGGGGCTCGTGCTCCACGTTGCCGGATCGGTCATGGCCCACTATACTCTGAACCGCATCTACCCCGATGAAGTCCGGGAAGCCCACGTGAACGGGGACATCCACATCCACGATCTCTCCTATGGTCTTGCCGGATACTGTGCCGGATGGTCGCTTGAGGAACTCATCCGGGAGGGTTTTGGTGGGGTCAAGGACAAGATCGCCGCCGGACCGGCAAAGCATCTCTCGGCCCTCACCGGGCAAATGGTGAACTTCCTGGGGACGATGCAGATGGAGTTTGCCGGAGCCCAGGCCTTCAATTCCGTGGACACCTACCTTGCGCCCTTCGTGCGATATGACCGCCTCTCGTACCAGGCGGTGAAGCAACTCATCCAGCAGATGGTCTTTGCCATGAATGTCCCGTCCCGCTGGGGAAGCCAGGCACCGTTCATCAACTTCTCCTTCGAATGGATTGTGCCCGAGGACATGAAGGATCGCCCGGTCATCATCGGTGGGGAAGAACGGCCAGACCTTGGAACATACGGGGATTACCAGAAGGAAATGGACATGATTAACAGGGCGTTCCTTGAGGTTATGCTTGAGGGTGACTACGAAGGAAGGGTCTTCTCCTTTCCCATCCCCACCTACAACATCACTCCCGACTTTCCCTGGGATTCAGAGAACGCGCGGCTCCTTTTTGAGCTTACGGCAAAGTACGGGGTCCCGTACTTCCAGAATTTCATTTCCAGCTCCCTGCGTCCCGGTGATGTGCGCTCCATGTGTTGCCGCCTGCAGCTTGATTTAAGGACCCTGCGGAACCGCTGTGGGGGGCTCTTTGGCTCTGCAGACAAAACCGGATCCATTGGGGTCGTCACCATCAATCTCCCCCGTATTGGCTACCTCAGCAAGACCGAAGAGGAATTCTTCACCCGCCTCAAGCGGATGATGCACATCGCAAAAACGGCTCTCGAAATCAAACGCAAGGTCATCGAGCGGAATCTCAAAAACGGCCTCTTCCCGTACACCCGCCGGTACCTTGGCACATTCCGGAACCACTTCTCCACCATCGGCCTTGTGGGCATGAACGAAGCGTGCCTGAACTTCCTCGGAGTCTCCATTGCCCATCCGGAAGGGAAGGCCTTTGCGGTGAAGGTCCTTGAGTTCATGCGGGAGAAACTCGCCGATTTCCAGGAGGAAACGGGCAACCTCTACAACCTCGAAGCCACTCCCGCTGAGAGCGCAAGTTACCGCCTGGCCCGGATTGACCGCCGGACCTTCCCCGACATCATCACCGCCGGGGAATCGGAGCCCTATTACACTAACAGCACTCATCTTCCAGTCGACTACACCGACGACCCCTTCGAAGCTTTAGAACACCAGAAAGACCTCCAGGTCCTCTACACCGGTGGGACGGTCTTCCACACCTTCCTTCCTGAGATGCCCGACCCTGAAGCGGTGAAGAAGTTCGTGCGGCGGGCCTTCGAGAACTACCCCATCCCGTACCTCACCATCACCCCCACCTTCTCGGTCTGCCCAAAGCACGGGTACCTCAAGGGGAAAGTCACCGTGTGCCCCAGATGCGGTGAGGAAACGGAAGTCTACTCCCGGGTTGTGGGGTACTACCGCCCGGTGCAGCGGTGGAACCGGGGGAAGCAGGAGGAATTCGCTGAGCGAAAAGAATACGTACTGAGGTGACTGCAATGGTCTTCCGGGGGTGGCACAGGGTGAGTTACATCGAGTATCCGGGGAGAATCGCCACCGTTCTCTTCGTTGCCCGGTGCAATTTCCATTGCCCTTTCTGCCACAACCCGGAGCTCGTCACCGAAAGCGAATCCCTCCCCCACATTGACGGAGAGGAGATCCTCGAATACCTGAGAAAGCGCCTGGGGCTCCTTGATGCGGTGTGCGTCACCGGTGGGGAGCCCCTCCTGTGGACCCGGGAACTCAGGCCTTTCTTAGAAAGGGTCAAAGAACTCGGGTACCTCATCAAGGTCGACACTAACGGAAGTCTCTACGAAGAATTCCTGACCCTTGAGGACCTCGTGGATTTGTGGGGTGTGGACTTCAAGGTGCCTTTTGCACGATACGACCTTGTGGGGGGAAAGGGGGAGGCGGTGGAGAGAGTACTGCAGAGGGTCTTAAAGCGGAGGACCTGCGTGGAAATTCGGACGACCATTTATCCTCCCTTCCACGATCTTGCGACGCTCCTTGAGATGGCCAGAGTCCTCAGGGGGGCTTCGGTCTGGTACTGGCAGAACTTCCACTGCGAGAAGACCCTCTCTCCTGAGGCAAAAGCAGTCGCTCCCTACCCCCTGTCGCTTCTTGAAAAATGGCGGGACATCATCAACAGAGAACTCCGGCGAGACCTCGTTACCCTTCGCCTGTAACTACCGCAAGGGAGGATGTCCCCAGGCGGTTGGCCCCTGCCCGCAGCAGCGCAAGAGCCTGAGCGCGGGTTTTGATGCCCCCTGCCGCCTTTACCCCAAGAGACGGCCCCACCACCTGGCGGAAGAGGCGGACATCCTCCTCCGTTGCTCCTGAGGGCCCGAATCCTGTGGCGGTCTTCACGAAGTGAGCCCGTGCGGCACAGGCGATGAGACATCCAATGGCCTTTTCCTCTTCGGTGAGGTATCCTGCCTCAAGGACTACCTTGACCACGTGAGGGGACATTTCCTCCACCACACCTCGGATGTCCTGGTACACCGTCTTCCAGTCTCCTTCCCTGAGTGCCGCCAGGTTCACCACCATGTCGGCCTCTCTTGCTCCCTCTTGGAACGCCAGGCGGGCCTCCCGGGCCTTGATTTCGGGCTTATTCTGCCCCAGAGGAAATCCCACGGCCACCCCCACGAGGACCCCACTGCCCTCGAGGATTTCACTGCACAGGGCGACATAGTAGGGGTGCACGATCACGCTGAAAACCCCATACTTTCTGGCCTTTTCGCAGAGTTCCCGAACTTCCTGCCGGGTCGCCGTGGGCCGAAGGAGCGTCAGGTCGGTGTGCCGGGCAAGGAAACCCTGAAGGTCCTCTTCCCTTTCGGGAATGTCCTCCTTTTCCGGAAAGCGCGCCCGCAGAGGAATTTCCACCCCAAGGGCGTCCTCAATCCTCCGACGAAGCTCGGGAATGCTGACCATCTTCCTCCCCCCTCCTCACTCCAGGTTGGCATGGCGTTCCATCATGAGGCGGTAGGCCTCCCCTTCCCTCCCCTCAATAAGGGCGAGGATGAGGGCATCGCAGAAGAGCCAGAGAGCATCCTCAAACCTTGTTCCCCCTCCTCCGGTGTAGAGCTGCCGGCTACTTCCTGCTTGCTCCGGAGAGAAGGCCACCACATGGTGGGCAATACGCTCAAGAGGTGTTCCCCTCCTTCCCAGAAAGGCCAGTACCTCGGCCCCGAGGTCTCGGGCTTTCTCGGCAAAAAGGAGCACTGAGGACGTCTTCCCTGAACCTGAAGCCACAACGAGGACATCGCCCTCCTGAATGGCAGGACAGGTCACCTCACCCACAACGTGCACCATGTACCCAAGGTGCATCAGACGCATGGCAAACCCCTTGAGGACCAGGAAACTGCGTCCCCGTGCCCAGAAAAAGAGGTGCTTTTTTTGCCATCCTCTGAGGGCACAAAGGACCTGCTCTGCTTCGCTCTCCTTGAGGGTGGAAAGCAAGCTCTGGGCTTCCTGCAGAACCTCAACGACTTTCTCCCGAATACTCATCGAGTATCCTCCTCATGGTCCTGGCTACCTCTTCAGGATGGGGACTCCGGGTAATTGCCGACCCCACAACGACCACTTCCGGATGGAAAAACGCAAGGATTCCGGGGAGGTTCCAGGGGGTAATACCCCCTGCCACAAGGAGTGGGAAATCCCGCCAGGGAAAGGAGGAAAACTCCACTTCCTGCCAGGCCCGTTCGTCCTCCCGGGCCACATCGTGGGGAAGGTGAAGGCCCACGAAATCCGGTCGAAGCTCCCGCAAAAGGGTCGCCTTTTCCAGAAAGCCCAAAGGCAGGTCAATGGTGTCCACCATCCATCGCTTCCCCCAGCGACTTGCCACCTTCCGTACGCCCTCAAGAGTAGGACGGGACGCTCCCCCGAGAACAGAAACAATGTCCGCACCATGCCGGAAAACCGCTTCGGCTTCTTCTTCTCCTGCATCCACAATCTTGGCATCCACAAAGAGGAGTACCCTGCCCCCCAGAAGGTCTCGGAGGCGCCGGACAATACCAAGACCACAGGCAAGAAGGAGTGTCGTCCCCACCTCAAGAATATCCGCACAAGGAGCAAGACGACGGGCAAGCTCAAGGGCTTCGTGCTCTTCCCAGAGATCCAGGGCAATCTGGAGCAGGGGCATACGCTGCTTCTACTCCTCCAGCATCCGGAAGACGAGACCACTCCACACCTTGGGATAGAAATAGGTGGATTTTTGGGGCATCCGCTGGAACTTCGCCACGGCTTTCTCGACCTGCTCAATCGGTGTCGGACGCATGACAAAGACGAGCTGGTACCTGTTTTCTTCCCGGGCGATAGCGAAAACGTCCTTGGTCCCCCGGAGGTAATCAACGTACTCGCTTTCTCCTCGGCCTTCCTCATTGAGACCCAGGATATCCCGGAAGACGAGTTCGTGGAGGATGGTAGTGTCAAGATGGCGGTTCACGTTGTCCTCCCCCAGGCGTTCATCCATAATCCGGGGGTCTTTCAGGGTGATTGTCCCCCACTGCTCGTTCTTCCGGTCGTAGACCCCAATGGTGTACGGAGGGGCCACCCGCAGGAATTTCTCCATCTGCCGCTCGTTGGGGAAAATCTTGACGTCGAAATAGGCCTCGCACTTTTTAAAGAAATCGGCAAGACGCTCCTCCGGAAGGTCATGAACCAGCCGGTGCGTCGGAAGGATAAGGAGCCCCGGGTTGTGAATGTTCACCAGAGTCATCATGGTGTAGTCTTCAGGAATCTCCTCAAGGGGATCTCCCAGAGCCTCCCGCCGTTCCCTCCGGTACATGAGACAGGTTTCATAACGGTGGTGTCCATCGGCAATAATAAGGGTACGGGGATTGAGAACCTTCCGGATGGTGGCAATAGCTGAAGGATCAGAGAGCCGGAAGAGCCGATGGGTCACCCCCTGGCGGTCGGTGAAGGCGAAGAGGAGCGTTTCCTCCTTTTTGTGTTCCTCGCAGAGGGCATCCACCACCCTCTGGGGGTCGTTGTAGAGACAGAAGATGTGCTCGAGATTCGCTCGTGTTGCCCGCAGGAGCTCAAGGCGGTCCAGAGAGTACTTTGGCATGGTCCGCTCATGAGGGAAGATGACTCGTTTCTCGAATTCCTCAAGACGTACCAGAGCCACAACACCGGTACGGGTCCTGCGTCCAAAGGGATTGAGCTCAAATTCCTGTTCATAGATGTACAGGGAAGAAGCGGTGTCTTTCGCAAACACTCCCTGGGCAATCCAGCGACGGAGCCGTTCGGCCACATTTCTGTAGCCGCTCTCGTCCTTTCCGAGGATGAGGTGCACAAAGTTGTACTCCTCTTCACCCAGGCGTTTCCTTTCCTTCTCGGAAATCACGTCATACGGAGGTGCCACAAGCCTCTCAATTCCCCGTTTCCCGACAAGGGAAGAAGCGTAGAAATATCCCGAAAAGGGCTTGACCACTGCCATCAGTGAACCCCCCTACTGCAGGTTAGCTCTCAAAAAGCAGCGCGTCACAGAATGCATCCTCAAAGTCTCGACGAGCCGAAAGTTCAATGTAGTGAATCCGACGAGCAAGGCGCTCCACCTCATCTCGAAAACGCAGTGACACCAGGGCTTTCCTCGCCCCCAAAAGGGCTGCATTTCCCACGGAACGGGCCAGGGCTTTCCGGGGAATGAGCCCGAGGATCCGGGCGCTTTCCGGCCTTATGAAACTCCCGAAAGCCCCCGCAAGGATGACCTCCTCGATGTCTTCCCTCCTGAGGTGAGCCTCCTTCAGCAGAATATCTCTCCCCGCTTTCATTGCCCCCAGAGCGAGCTGGAGGTTCTCGATGTCCTTCTCGGTGACGAAAATGAGAGGGTCACGGGATACGATAAACCTCTGCTCTCCCCGCTCCTCTTCAAAAAACGATGCCCACTCTGCCTGCCTGCGAAATCTCCCCGTCGAGGAAAGGAGACCAAAAGCAAGAAGACCGGCCATAAGGTCCAGAAGGCCTGTGCCACAGATGCCCCGGGGCGGTACGCCCCCGACGGTGGAGAAAGAGAGCCGTCCCTGTTCAAAGCGAAGGGCGTGAATCGCGCCCAAAGAGGCCCGCATTCCAAAACGCACTCCCACTCCCTCAAAGGCCGGCCCTGCCGCTGTCCCACAGGCAAAAACCTCTCCCCGGTGCACAAGCACCATCTCTCCATTGGTCCCAATGTCAATGTAGAGGGTTGCTCTCTCCGCTTCATGAACCCTGAAGGCCCCAAGCCCTGCCAGAACATCCCCTCCCACGTATCCTGCCACTGCGGGAAAGACGTACACCTGGGCCCGAGGATGAACGGAGAGTGCAAGCTCCTCCGCCCGGAGAACATACCCCTCCCGGAGCACGGGGACGAAAGGCACCACACCAATGCTCAGGGGAGAAAGACCGAGGAAGAGGTGCTCCATAATGGTGTTGCCGCAAACTGCAACTGCCACAACATCCCGAGGGTCAAGGCGAGCCTGCTGACATACTGCTCCCGCCAGGGCGTTCATCGTCTCCACCGCATCCCTCTGCAGGGCCTCAAGATTTTCAAACCGTTCCTGAACGGCTCGGAGCCTCGAAATTACATCAGCGCCAAAGCGTGCCTGTCGGTTGAGCGTTCCCTCCCAGGCCAGAACCCTCCCCGAGGAAAGGTCCAGAAGCTCACAGGCCACTGTGGTCGTCCCAAGGTCAAAGGCTAACCCGAGGATTGCCTCTTTCGGAGGAGTCCGCACTGCAAAAACGGCCCTCTCATCCCAGAGGACCTCAAAGGTTTCCTCATCCTTCTCTCCAAGCAGAGAAAGCCCGGACAGGGCCACCCGATCAAAGGAGGAAAGGGTTGTTATCCTCTCGAGCTCTTCCTTGAGAGAGGTCGGAGAGTGGAGAGGGGGTTTGCGGAGCCTCAGGACCCTTCGACGCACGGGAACATCGTCTACAACGAAGGTCTCGTCTCCTTCTCCAGGGGAGCCGAGAACCGGGGTCTTTACCCCTTCAAGAGACGCCGAAATATCGCACACCACATCCCCCAGGGGCATGACCTGGCAGGCAAGGCGGAAACCCTCCCCGATGCGCTCTCCAAGAT
>APKF01000026.1 GCA_000353875.1 Candidatus Caldatribacterium californiense OP9-cSCG
GAAACCTCTCCCTGTACGATGCGAACCACGCATTTACCACAGGAACCCACACCCCCACAGTACGACTCCAGGGGGATATTCTTCCTCTGAAAAAGCAAAAAGAGATTCTCTCCCTCTTCCCCTTCCAGGGTTTTTCCCAGGGGCAGAACCTTTATGCGAACCATAGGCCTCCCAAAAAGCGACGCTCTCTGGTATTCTAACCAAACACCCTGCGATACGCTACCCGTTCAGAAAAAATTTCTCCCACATCTGGATGGTCAGAACCACAGGGCAATGTGCATCAGGAGCTCTGTGCTATCATAGAAGCACGCGGGAAAGTAGGGGGGGAGGAATATGGCGCGACCGGTCATCGGCATGGTGGGGAGCAACATGATGGACCTTGTCACCTACTATGAGGACCGCTTCCCGAGGGTCGGAGAGACCATTTTCGGGAAGGATTTTGAGATCGGTTTTGGTGGAAAGGGAGCCAACCAGGCGGTGGCCGTGGCCAAACTCGGGGGAGAGGTCGTTGTGGTGACTGCCGTGGGGGACGACCTCTTTGGCCCCCTGGTCAAGGAGAATTTCGCCCGTTATGGGATTGATACAAGTTTCATCAAGACCGTTCCGGGAAAAACGAGTGGTGTTGCCCCCATCTTTGTGGATCCCAGAGGCCGAAACAGCATTTTCATCATCCCAGGGGCAAATTCCTTCCTGCTTCCTGAAGATGTCTGGAAAGCGAGAGAGGCCCTGGCCAGGTCCCATTTCATCCTCGTGCAGCTTGAGATTCCCCTCGAAACGGTCTACGCTACTATTGATCTCGCCCAAAAGTTCCACATCCCGGTTATTCTGAACCCTGCTCCTTTCCAGCCCCTGGACTGGCAGAGTATCCGCGGCGTAAAGCTCTTCGTCCCCAACGAGCGGGAGCTTGAGGGATTCGCTGGCTTCCCCATCGAAGGGGAGGAGGCCCTGAAGAGGGCAGTAGCCACGCTCTGGGAAAGAGGCATAGAGAACGTCCTGGTAACCCTGGGAGAGAAAGGGGCTCTTCTGGGGAGTGGAGGAACTTTCACCCTTTTCCCTGCCTACCAGGCCCGGACGGTTGACACCACCGGGGCCGGAGACGCGTTCCTCGGAGCCTTAGCCTACTTCTGGCAGAGGGGAAAGACCTCTCCCATGCTGTTGACCTTGCCTGCGCGTACGCTGCCCTCTCCACAGAGAAACGGGGAACCCAGAAATCCTTTGCTTCCCGGGAAGAGTTCCTGGAATGGTTGAAAACGGCGCAGAAGAAATCCCCGTCGTTCATCCTTTGACAGCGCCCAGAGTGAGACCCCGAACGAGGTATCGCTGGAGGAGAATGGCAAGGACAATGATGGGCACACTGGCCACAATGGAGACCGCCGAAATCTCCGCCCAGAGGATTTCGTGACCCCCGATGAGACCGGCGATATTCACCGTGATGGGGATGACCCGGGACCGCCCGAGAATCAGAGCGAAGAGGAATTCATTCCAGGAAAACATGAAGCAGAAGAGTGCCGTCGCCACAAGACCAGGAGCCACAAGGGGCAGGGCTACCCGGACAAAGGCCCCCAGTCTCCCACACCCATCGATGAGCGCCGCCTCCTCAAGTTCCACCGGAAGCTCGTCGAAGAATCCCTTCATCATCCAGACGGCGAAGGGGATGTTCACGAGCGCATAGGTGAAAATGAGCGCCTGGTAGGTATCCAGCCACCGCAAAAACCGGAAAAAGAGGAAAAGAGGAAGCACTGAGGC
>APKF01000027.1 GCA_000353875.1 Candidatus Caldatribacterium californiense OP9-cSCG
AGCAATGGCAAGAAGGGTGGTGAGGGAAGCAATGATGAAGCTGTCTTTTATGCCCTTGGCGCCTCCAAGATGCATGCCCCGCACGTAGTGCTCAAGGTCAAACGATGAGGGAATGAAAACCGGGGGGTACGTGAAGTACTCTCCCTTATCTTTAAAGGAAGTCAGCACGTTCCAGGCAAAAGGAGCAAGGGTAACGGCAAGAAGCACAAATATGCCCACAAAGACCGCCACCGTCACTCCGTCCCGCCGCCTCATACCACTTCTCTCCTCCTGAAGGACCGCAGGAAAACGTTGGCGATGGCCACAATGACGGCAAGCTGGACGTAACTCATGGCCGAGGCATAGCCCATGCTGAAGTACTTGAACCCGGTGAGGTAATTGTAAAAAGCCACACTCTCTGAGGCCTGACCCGGACCACCCATGGTGAGGAGCACCACAAGGTCAAAGATTTTGAATGCGTCCATCACCCGAATGAGGATGGCGATGATGACCACCGGACGAAGAAGAGGAAAGACAACACCAGAAAAGACCTGCCATCGATTAGCACCATCCACCCGTGCCGCCTCGTAGAGGTCATCAGGAATGGCCTGCAAACCCGCAAGGAGGGTGATGACCATAAAGGGCGTCCACTCCCAGATATCTGCAAGGACTATAGAGTACGGGCTCACGCTTCCACTTCCCAGCCAGTTCACAGAACGAATTCCCAGGAGATTCAGGAGGTAGTTGAGGGGACCGTACTGGTAGTGGTAGATGATTTTCCAGATACACCCCACCACCACCGGCGAAATCATCATGGGGAGGAGGAAAAGGGTCACCACGAGACTCCGTCCACGGAAACTCCGGTTCAGAAGGAGCGCCAGGGAAAGACCAAGGGCAAACTGTGCTCCTACCCCAAAAAGAAGAACCCGACCGGTATTCTTCAGGGAGTTGAAGAAACGGGCATCGGAAAAGAGCCTCAAGTAGTTTCCTGCCCCGACGAAGGTCCGTTGCCCTCCCATACCGATGTCCCATTTGCAGAGGCTGAGGTAGAAGGAGTATATCATCGGGAAGATAGAAATGGCAAGGAGAATCACAACCACCGGAAGGACGAAGAGGAAAGCTATCCACCAGTCTCTTTTGCGCAAGCCACCCATGGCTTCCTCCAGAAAAAGGGGCTGGGGGAGAACCCCAGCCCCGGTGATCTCACCAGAGACCTACAGCTCTCCAGCCCTTCACAAGCTCCTGGTAGAGGGCTTTCTGTTGCTCCTTGCCAAAACGCTCGAGAATGTCTCTCCAGGCCTGCGCTGCTTCGTCCAGAGCACTCTTGGGATCGAGTTCCCCGGTGAGAGCCTTGGTGAGGGCCACACCCAGGGTCTCCTCGTACTCCACCGTTCCAGGAAGGACCATTTCGGGGTACCCTTTCTCCATGTTCTTCTGGACACCGGCAAGGTAAATCTTTGCGTCCTCGACATTGGCGAACATCTCGTAGGCCTCGGGGTGAGCAAAGTGAGAATAACGGTAGGGGTCAAGGCCAGTTTCGGGAGTAGAGACGTCATCAAGGCTTGTGACCACCGAGAGATAATGGATGACCTGGTACGCCTTCCAGGGGTCTTTTGACTGGGCAGCGATGGCCAGAACTCGCCCACAGGGCATCATGGCCCGATAGTATATTTCGCCATCCTTCTTGACTCCCGGAACGTGAGAGACTCCGATTTTTCCGACAATCTTTGACTGTGTCGGGTCTGCTCCCTTCTTCCCCACACAGGGCCACTGGATGACCATGAAGCAGTCCCCGTTGAGGAAGACGTCTTTCAGTTCTTCGTATCCGTAGGCCAGGACATCGGGAGGACAGTACTTGTGGATTTCCTTCATAATCTCCAGAGCCTTCACCCCTGCTTCAGAGTTAATGGCCGGCTCCATGGTCTCCTCATCGAAGTACACTCCACCGAGGCTGGCAAAGATGTTCCCCCACCAGGCAAAAATCTGGTCTTTCTGGCCGTAGTAGGCAGTCCCGTAGAAATCCCGCTGCAGGACCTCTCCGGCGAGCTTCTCTCCGGCCTTCCTCGTGAAGAACTGGGCTACATCGAGGTACTCGTCCCAGGTCTCGGGAACCTTGAGATCATACCCATACTTCTCCTTAAAGGCCTTTCGCTCTTCTTCGTTCTCAAGGAGGTCTTTCCGGTAATAGAGGCTCAGGACATCGCCGTCGTAGGGCAGGGCGTAGAGCTTGCCGCCGTATTTACAGTAGAAATCCCGGTATCCCGGGGTAACGTCGTCGAGCTTAGGGTCGAGTTTTGCGACAAATTCGTCAAGGGGATAGAGCCAGCCGTTGGCAGCAAACTCGGCAAGGAACTTGGGGTAGACAATCATGATATCGAAAGCACCGGTCCCAGCAATGAGCTCCACCTTTTCTTTCTCATAGAGCTCTCCAAAGGGGACACCGATGACCTCAAGTTCCACATCGAACTTCTCCTTCAGGTCCTTCGCGTACCACTCAAAGGGCCTCAGGTTGTGTCCTGCATCTCCCACAACGACGAGTTTCATCGGTGAAGCGTAGGCTACACTTGCAAGAAGCACAAAGGCAAAGAGGAACAGCAGGAACTTCCGCATAACCACACCCCTCCTTTAGATGTGATGTTCCTTCCACAAGATTATTATACTCCCGAAAAGGAACGGGCGCAAATGCTAATCCACTGCAAGAAGGGCCGAAGCGGTAACGTCGTCGGTGATGAGGATGTTCACGAACTTCCCCCGGAGCGCTCCGAGAATAGGCCTGAGCTTCTCCTCCCCTCCCGCCACCCCTATGACCCTCGGGATCCTCGAGAGCTCCTGCAGGGTCAGGGCAATACGCCGCCGATCGGCTTGGCAGGGAACCGGCTCCCCCTGCTCATTGTAGAAGTTGCCACAGATATTCCCGACCGCTTTCCGGGCGATGAGCTCCTCAACCTCGTGGGGGTAAATGTCCCCGGTGTCCATCAGGGTGGAACCAGAAGTCACCCCTCCAATCCCCACAAGGGCAATATCCACGTTGCGGGCAAGTTCCAGCACCCGGGCCACACGCTCATCACCAAGGAGGGCATCCCGCGTTGTCTCGTCCTTCGCAAATGCTGGAGCAAGGAGATACACCACACTCCCTCCGAAGTTCTGTGCCAGAGCCCGGGCGAGTTCCACCGCCACGACATCCCCCTTGAGCTTCCCGTACCCTCCCATAATCTGCACCACCTGGAAGCCCGGGACGGCTTTCGGCACGAGGAAATGGGTCATGGCAAAGAGCGTTTTCCCGTAGGCAACCCCCAGGGAGGTGTGGGACTCAACCACTCCCCGAAGGTACGATGCGGCAACCTGGGCAATTCGCTTCACCACAAGTCCCGGGTCACGGCTGAAGGTCGAGGCCACCCGCACATCCCGAAGACCGAAACGCTCCCGAAGCTTCGCCTCAAGGGTCTTCGTGTCCTCCCCCGCCTCAAGCACCCGAATCTGGACAATGCCTTCCTCTTTTGCCCAGCGAAGGAGCCTTGAGACCTTCTGCCGGGAAAGGCCGAGGACCTCACCAATCTGGTCCTGGGTGAGGTCCTCGTAGTAATAGAGTTTCGCCACTTCGCAGGCCAGGGCAAAATTATCCTTTCGCCTGGGCAAAGGATTCACCCCTACGGCTTGAGCACCACTCGAATGGCTTCATCACCTTTCTCGGCAAGCTCAAGCCCTTTCGTGAACTCCTCAAGGGGAAGCTCATGGGTGATGATGTCATCGGCCTTCACAAGGCCCTCATGGAGGAACCGGATGGCCACAGGGTAGGTCCAGGGGCTCAGGTGGGCACCCCGGATGTCGAGTTCTTTAACGTCTCCGATGATGCTCCAGTCCACTGTCGTTGGGGCGTTGAAGACGCTGAACTCTACGTAACGGCCAAGGCGGCGGAGCATGTTAAGCCCCTGGATGACCCCCTGGGGATTGCCGCTTGCGTGGATGTACACGTCGCACCCGTAGCCATCGGTGAGACGCTTGACCTCCTCCACCACATCCACAACTTTCGGGTTGAGAACAAGGTCGGCACCGAGTTTCTTCGCCAGGTCCAGGCGTTTCTCAATGACATCGACGGCGATGAGGAGCCGGGGGTTCTTCAGGCGGGCTACCTGGAGCATCCCCAGACCTATGGCCCCCATCCCGGCAACGACCACCACATCCCGGAAGGTGATGTCTGCCCGGTCCACGGCATGGATGGCGCACCCCAGGGGTTCAATGTAGGGTGCAACCCGAAGAGGAAATCCTTCCGGGAGCCTGTGAATCCGGGAGTTTCGGGGCAGGCGCATGTACTCGGCAAATCCCCCTTCGGCCTCATGGCGCTTGAAACCGAAAATGTAGTGCCGCTCACACATCCAGTAATTTCCTTCCTGGCAGAAGCGACACACCCCACAGGGGATAATCTGCTCCACGGCCACCCAGTCTCCCAGGGAAAGACCGTGTTGCTCCTTTGCCCCTTCCCCCAGGGCCACCACCTGGCCGAAGAACTCATGCCCTGGAACGACTGGAGTCACCACGTACGGAGGATGCCCGTTGCCACCCCACACCCGGGGATTCCCGTGGAAGGTCTTCACATCCCCAGCGCAAATGCCGCATCCCCCCACCCGGATGAGGACTTCCTCAGGACCAACTTCCGGAACCGGAATCTCCTCAAGACGGAAGTCATACGGTGCGTAGTTCACCACCGCTTTCATCTTGCGGGGAAGCTCAGAAATCTTTTCTACGGCCATAGTATAACCTCCTTTCGTGCTTCCTTCATTCTACCACGCTGGAACAGCGAGAGATAACAGAAAAACGTCTACATAGCGTAACGTCTACTGTGTCCGGTCAGCATGATAGCTTCCCATCTGGATTTCCGCAAACCCTCGGAGCCGACGGGCTCCCCAGGCCTGATCCAACTCACTCAAAACCAAATACAGAAGCTTTTCCGCGGCCTCTTCACTACAAAACACTTCCACCACCTTGGTCCGCCTCTTCACCTCCTTGGCGAGCCGTTCCAGCTGGTTCGTGGTGTAGAGGTAGCGGCGGATGGGTTTAGGATGACGCAGGAACGCCAAGAGAGCATAGGCTTTGGTCTCCTACCGCTTGACGATCTTGGGATAGACCGTGCCCCACCGCTCCCGCAAGCTCCGTAAGGCTTCTTCGGCCTCCTCTTGGATCTCGGCCCGGTAGATCTTCTTGAGATCCTCAGCTAGCGCCTCCCGGTCCTTCTTCCGGCTTTTGTTCAAAGCGTCCCGGACCGCGTGCAGAACACAGAGCTGCCAATCCGCCTCAGGGAAGATCTTCTTGATCGCCTCCTCTAAGCCTGGGAGGTCGTCGGGAACGGAAATCCGCACCCGTTGGACCCCGCGCCGCTTGAGATCCTTGAGCACCTCCTCCTCACTCCGGGCACTTTCTCCTTCCGCGCCGAAGAGCCAAAACCCAAGGATCTCCCATCACTCATCGGGCTTGATCCCCAAAGCCACGTACACCGGTTCCTTGGCGGTTTTCCCTCGACGGATAGAAAGGAAGGTCCCATCCAGAAACACCGCATAGTACTCCGCGCTCAGGGGCCTTTCCCGCCAAGCTTTCACTTGTTCTTGGGCGACTTCGATGAGGCGGGAAATGCTTTGCGGTGAGTAGAACGCCCCGTAAATCCCTTCCAGAAACGCGGAGATCTTCCGGGTGCTTACACCGACAGCGTAGAGGGCGAGGATGGCCTCGGAAAGGTCCAGAAAGATCCGCTTTCGGTAAGGGAGGATCTGGGGATGGAAATTGCCCTCCCGTACACGGGGGACTTTGAGGTCCTCCACTGGCCCCACCAGGGTAAGGAGGTCACGGCTGACAGTAGCCGTTGGCCTTCGTAGGATGGTTTTCCAGGGAGATCTCCCGTTCCTCCTTCATGAGGGCCTCCAAGAGCTCCTTCACCATGGTCTTGATCCGCTCCTCCACTTCTTTGAGGATTTCCTCGTAGTTTTTGTGCCGCATGGTGGCCTTCCCTCCTTTCTTTTCCGGTCTTTTTTGGGAAGGCTACCATGCTACCCTTCGGACACACTTCCTGAGGCACTACCAGATGATGTCGCTGATGTCCTGTATCTCGCTTGTTTACATCCCACATAGTTCAGACAAAACGCTCCTGACCAGCACGTATCAGGAGCGCGATGTA
>APKF01000028.1 GCA_000353875.1 Candidatus Caldatribacterium californiense OP9-cSCG
TCCCACAAGGAGCTTCCCGGCCACCACCGAGGCCATCCCCAGGGTGGAGCCCACGGAAACATCGATACCCCCGGTGATGATGACCATAGTCATGCCGATGGCCGATATGGCTGTTCCGGCAAGCTGGAGGAGGAGATTCGAGAGGTTACTCACCGACATGAAACGCTCTGTTGTCAGAGAAAAAAGGACGACAAGGACCACGATGAGCCCCAGAACCGTGAATTCCCGCCGCCGCAGCATCTTTCGAAATCCGGTATTCGTCACACTCCCACACCTCCGGCAACAGCCATTCGTTCGCCCGTTGCGGCCCGAATGATGTTCTCGGCAGTCTTCTCCGGGCCCTCGAAAACCCCTGTGATCCTCCCCTCGTGCATGACGATGACCCGGTCCGACATCTTGAGAATCTCGGGAAGTTCCGAAGAGATCATCATGATCGCCAGCCCTCGGTCTGCAAGGTGAGCGATGAGGTTGTGAATTTCGGACTTTGAGGCCACATCAATCCCCCGGGTCGGCTCGTCAAGAATGAGGAGCTTCGGTGTCACCGAAAGCCACTTGGCAAGGACAACTTTCTGCTGATTCCCACCGCTTAAGCTGTAGACCCTGGTTTTGAGATTTGGGGTTTTGATGTTGAGTTCCCGTATATGCTTTTCGGCAATGTCCCGTTCTCTTCGGACGTCGACAATCCCCAGGCGCCGGACGAGTTCCCTGAGGATGGTGACCGAGATGTTGTAGGCCACGCTCTGGATGGGGAAAAGCCCCTGGACTTTCCGGTCTTCAGGAAGGTAGGCAATACCAGCCTGCATGGCCTCCTCAGGAGACCCAAAGCTCACCTCGCGGCCGTCAAAGAGCATTTTTCCGCTCTCAGGGCGGAAGAGACCAAAAATGGTCTGGGCAACATCGGTCCTGCCTGAGCCCACAAGACCGAAAAAGCCGAGAATCTCTCCGGGGAAAAGGTCGAAGGAAATATCGAAAAACCGAGGTCTTCTCGTCAACCCCCGCACTGAAAGGAGAGGGTGGTCTCCTTTCGCACCCCTGCGGGCGATCTCCTCCACAAGGAGCTTTCCGGCCATGAGCTCGACGATTTTTGCCCGGTCGACGGCGGCGATGGGGAATTCTCCCCGGACCTCCCCGTCCCGCATGACCGTCACCCGGTCGGCGATGCGGAAGATTTCCTCAAGACGGTGGGAAATGTAGATAATCCCCACACCCTGGTCCCGGAGTCTGCGGATGATGGTGAAGAGCCGCTCGGTCTCGTGTTCGGTGAGAATCGCCGTGGGCTCGTCAAAAATAATGACCTTCGCTTCATATACCAGGGCTCTGGCAATGAGGACAAGCTGCTGTAGGCCCACGCTGAGCTCACCCATGGGTTCCCGCAGAAAGTGGTGCGGAAGACCGAGAGAGGCAAAAAGCGACCTTGCCTGTTCTTCTTCTCTTTTCCAGTCGATGTTCCCCCAGGGCGTCCGGATTTCCCGACCGAGGAAGATGTTCTCAAGAACACTGAGCTCGCTGTACACCAGGGGTTCCTGGTACACGGTGGAGATGCCTATCTCCTGGGCTTTCCGGGGTGAGTCAATGCGGACGGGCTGACCCATGTAGAAGATGTCTCCCCGGTCCGGAAGAAGGGCCCCGGAGATGATTTTAATCAGGGTGGACTTCCCCGCACCGTTTTCCCCAACCAGAGCATGGACTTCCCCGGAACGGAGGGTGAAGTCCACACCCCGCAGCGCCTGCACACCTCCAAAAGACTTAAAAATCTTGCGGCATTCCAGGATGTACTCCATCGCCATCTCTCCGAATAAAAAGGGCGCCCCGAAGTGGGGCGCCCACCTGGATTTTAGAAGAACATGTACTGGTCGATATTGGAGGCGTCGAAGACCTTCGGCGGCCCGAGAACCAGCATCTTGTCCTTGGCGATGTACTTGGGTTTTGTCTCGATGCCCGGGACCTCGTACTCTTTCCCATCTTCGAACTGGTTCCCGTCAAGGAGGTATTTTGCAGCCCAGACGGTGAGGTAGCCGAGGTCAATGGGGTTCCAAAGGACGAAGGACTTCACGGTGCCACTCTTCACATACTTGGCCATCATGGAAGGCACCGAAAGCCCCGTAGCCACAATCTGGCCGCTTTTGCCTGCCTGTTCAATGGCCTCGGCAACTCCCGGAGCCGAGGTGCTGCACTGGCCAATAACACCCTTGAGATTGGGGAAGGCGTTGATGAGGTCGAGCATGACGTTGATGGCCATCTGGACGTCTTCCTCGGCATAGCGGATGGTCACAAGCTTCATCTTGGGGTACTGGGCCAGACGCTCGAGCTCATAGGCAATCCAGATGTTCAGGTTCCAGGCAGTGGGGCCGCAGGAGACGATGGCGAATTCACCCTCGTAGTTCATGGCTTTGGCGAGCTCATCCATCACCGTGTACCCGATTTCGTTCTGCAATGCCTGGTTCACGAAAAGGTCCCGCACGTCCTGGGCACCGTCGGTGTCGCTTGTCATGACGAGAATGCCCTTCTCCTTGGCCTTCTTGAGAACCGGGGTAATTGCCGCCGGGTCGTTGGGTGCCACCGCAATGGCATCAACGCCCTGGGTGATGAGGTTATCGATGATTTCAATCTGCTTGGCCACGTCCGCCGTCACAGGGCCGGTGTAGATGAACTCCACATCAAGATCCTGTGCCGCCTTTTTTCCACCCTCTTCCATGGCGTTGAAGTACGGAATACCGATGAGCTTGGGCACGAAGGCAATCCTGTACTTGGCCTCGGCCATAACAACAGAGAGGAGCAGGACCGCAAGAACCACAAAGAGCACGACCGCAAATCTCTTCACACCACATCCCTCCCTTTTGGTTTTGTACCTTTACTATAGCCCACCGCAGTGTGCTTTTCAAGGCTTCCACCGCATACTTCCCCTGACCTACACGACGTATTGACTTTCTCACAGTTTTCTGGTAAAAAAATCCCTGACCAAGGACGGTCAGCGGACAAAGACGTCCAGAAAACAAAGGCGTTTGACACCCTTTTTGGGGTGTTGAACGCCTTTTGCTTTCCGAGGAAGGAGGTTGAAAGAACCAAAGATGGCGAACCAGTGCAGGCAGTATAACTCCAAAGGTGGAGGTGGGAGGAATGTCCTTCTCGAGACCTAATTTTTCTGAAGCCACTAATACTCGGCTTCGCCTCAAAGACTACTCTCCGTTCAGCGGCATGTGTGTGACCTGTCTTGACGGATGCCCGGGTTACTGCGAAATCGGGAGGTCCGCTATTCGTGGCAGGGAGTACATCTACCCCAAACCGTACGGCAAAGTTACCTCGGGTTCCCAGAAGGACTACCCTGTGGACTTCTCACACTTTAACATCAATGGAACTTGCGTAGGAGCCCAGGGTGTCGCTGCGGATCCCGATGTTGCCACTTTCCCCAACGTGGACATCGAGCTACGACTTGGGGACATTAAGCTCCGTGCCCCCTGGTTCACCACCGGCCTTGGCTCAACCTTCATTGCCCGAGATAACTGGGAGGGAGTGGCCATTGGCTCAGCCCTTTTCGGCACCATGGTGGGCGTTGGGGAAAACGTCTGTGGGGTTGATCCCGAAGCAGAGTTCCGAAACGGTAAAGTCATCCGCTCACCAGAGATGGAGCGACGAATCAGGCTATTTCAAGAGTGGCAGCGAGACGGATACGGAGGAGTGATTGTTCAAGAAAACGTCGAGGACTCACGTTTTGGCACCCTCGAGTACGTCATAGAACAGCTGGGCATAGAGTTCGTGGAAATCAAATGGGGACAGGGGGCAAAAGACATCGGGGGCGAAATCAAGCTTCCAGACATCAAGCGGGCCAAGCAACTTAAAGATCGGGGCTATATCGTCTTCCCTGACCCCGATGACCCGGTCATTCAGAATCTCGCCGAAAAAGGTGGAATCAAAGAGTTCGAGCGTCACTCCCGCCTCGGCATGGCCTCCCTTGAAGGATTCCTCAAGCGAGTGGAGGAGTTGAGGAAACGAGGGGCAAAGTACATCTCCCTGAAGACGGGAGCTTACAGACCTAAAGACCTGGCCTTAGCCCTTAGGGCAGCCTCAGAGGGGAAAATCGATCTACTCATCGTCGACGGAGCCGGTGGCGGAACGGGAATGAGCCCCTGGCGCATGATGAACGAGTGGGGCATCCCCACCGTGTACCTCGAGGCATTCACGTACAACTATGCTAAGCTCCTGGCAGAAAAAGGCAAACACGTTCCAGCTATTGCCATAGCCGGTGGTTTCACCATGGAGGACCATATCTTCAAGGGACTGGCCCTTGGAGCTCCCTATGTGAAGCTCATCGCCATGGGAAGGTCCACGCTGACCGCCGCCATGGTGGGGAAAACGATCGGTTCACTCATCGCAAGCGGCAACATTCCCAAAGATTACGCAGAGTACGGTAACCAGGTGGAAGAAATCTTCACCGCAGTTGCCGAGATGAAGAAAATCCTGGGCAACGATTGGAAAAAAGTTCCTCCTGCAGCCTTAGGTGTTTACGGCTATTTCGACCGCCTGGCTACAGGCCTGAAGCAGTTCATGGCCGGAGCGCGAAAGTTTAAGCTCGAGTACATCAGTCGTGACGATATTTTTGCCCTCACCGAGGAAGCCGCAAAGGTCACCGGCATCCCCTACGTCATGGACCTTGACAGAGAAGAGAGCCTGAACATTCTCCTCGGGTAGTCCCAAAGCCCCGGAGGCCTCCGGGGCTTTGGGTTTTGCATTCTTCAGGCTGTTACCTGAGCGAAGGGTATTTCTTTCAGAGAAGAGTACCATTCGGCATTAAACTTGCAACCCGGGTCCGGACCGAGGTAGTCACCAAAGTAGGCATAGGCCCGGGCACGACACCCACCGCACACCGCCCGGAACTCACAGACCCCGCAGTGACCACGGTACAGCTCCCGCAAACGGAGTTCCCGCAGGACCTGTGAGGTGTCCCAGATCTCTTTCAGGCGCTTCTCAAAAAGCCGCCCCACTGGAATGGGCATGAACACACAGGGCGTTACCGTCCCATCGGGTTGCAGTGCGCAGTAGGCCCTCCCTGCCCCACAGCCGCCCACGTACTCGGCACCGACTCTCGCGAGCTTCCCCTCGGAAACGGAGTAATGTCCGGTAATGACGATACCTTCGGGGTTCTTTTCCACACATTTTCTCCCAAACTGCGGGCTGGTGCTGAAGACCTGAATCTCCTTCTCCATGAGGCATCCGTAGAGGACCTCAAGCATCTCCTCCCGCTCTTCGGGGCTCAGGTCATCACTCCAGATTTCCCGCCCTCTTCCAGTCGGAATGAAATTAAAAACATAGAAACGATGGGCTCCGAGTTCTTTCGTCAACCGGTACAGGGCGGGGAGATCCGCAAGGTTCCCCCGGGTCACCGTGGGCGCAACACCCACCAAAAGACCGGCTTTCACAGCATTTTCAATGCCCTTCACCGTCTTCTCCCAGAGGCCCGGGATACCCCGGAAACGGTCGTGGTACTCGGGGGATGAGCTCTCGAGGCTCACCTCCACGTACTGGATCCCGTGGTCTTTGAGCTTCTTGCACATGTCTTCAGAGAGCAAAGTGCCGTTGGTGGCCACCGAAAGGTAGATTTCTTTTGAAGCGGCGTACCTGGCTACAGGAAAGAACTCAGGGTCACACAGGGGTTCCCCTCCAGAGAAGGCAAGGGTTGGCACAAAGTTCTCCTCAAGCTCGTCCACAACCCGGAGCCGCTCCTCAAGGGAAAGCTGCACTGTTCTCTTTCCCGCATTCTGGTAACAGTGGCGACACCGCAGGTTGCAGAGGTTGGTAAAGTTCCACACCACAAGGAGAGGACCAGCGAACTTCTGCGGGCGGGTGGCCCCATATTCGGCCACGCTCCGGGCAAGGTTGATGGTCGCTCGGCGGATGTTCCGGGACCCAAAGATTTCCTGCACCAGGTACTCCTTCTCCCAGCGAAGGAGCACCCTCAGGATATCAATCACAAGGTACACGGGGAGAAAACTCAGGAATTCCAAAAAGGACAGGCCCTTCTTAGGCTTCCCATAGTGCACAAGGAGCTTTTCGAGCCTCACACTGCCATCGCGAGTCCTACGGGTTACCCAGCGGAAAACCGCCCGGACGATCCAGAGGTTGAGATATCGCCTCACCCGTTCAGGGTTCATGAGGTACCGGTTCATCCTCTCACCCCCCTTGCCTTTATTTTAGCAGTTTCTCGCGGGGTGAGCGCAGGAAAAGGACAATTCCCTCAATAGGCGTAGAGTCTCCCGTACGGGCGGGTCGTTCGAGGGAAAATCTTGATGAAATCCTGACGGCCAAAGAGGGGAAGGGGGATAGCAAGGTCGGTGGCAAACTCCTCAAGGTACTTCTCGAGCTCCCTGAATTCTTCCTCCGTGGGAATGTCAAGGCCAATTCCTGCTCCCACCTGGGATGGCGCAACAGCACCCCGGATGAAAATCTTCCCCCCGTGCATTCCCGAAGCCACAAAATGCCCCACCGGGGACTTCCCTTTCGGGGTCCAGAGCCCAAGAACCACAATGAACCCTCCAGCCATGTACTCTCCCAAAAAGTCTCCCGTTTCCCCCCCGATGACGATCACCGGATGTTCATCTTCATAAGACTTCATATGAATACCCACCCTGTACCCCACGTTGCCCCTGACCCAGATTTTTCCGCCCCGCATGGACAGGCCGAGGATATCCCGGGCATCTCCCTGAACCACGATCTTCCCCTGGTTCATGGTGTTTCCCACCCCATCCTGGGCGTTCCCAAAAACCCAGAGGGAAGGACCGTTCAGGAACATACCCAAATCGTCCCCAGGTATCCCCTTAATGTCGATGCGACCTTCCCCTTCAAGAGCCCTTCCGAGGTACCGGTGGCCACACACCTCCTCAAGCACGATATGGCGGCAGCCTCCCTTCCACCATTCTTCCACCAGAGCGTTCACGTCACGGTAGTGTTTCCCCCGGCAATGCAGAACTTTCATACCTCGACCTCAGCTCCCTGAATAAGATGTTTTCGGTACTCAGCAGGCAAAGCAATAAGGCCAAAGCGCTCATCCAGGAGCCTGTCCTTAAGGGAGTGAAGGGATAAACGTTCCCGGATAAGGTGAACGAAGAGTCCGGCCTTTTCAATGTCTCCAACCAGAACAAATCCTACAAGCCGACCGTCAAGGAGGACGAATTTCCGATACCGGTCTCCTTCGCTCCTTGAAAGGACCTCGAAGGTATCGTCAGGCGGATTGACCACGCCACAGGATGCCAAAGGAACGTTTCCAATCTCAACCACATTGAGAGGGAGACTCCCAGGATACTGCACTTTCCTGCCAGCCATATTCTTCCCCGCTACCTTCCCCTGACGCACCGCCTCAGGCCATATGGCCACGACCATCCGTTCCCCAGTGATGTAATGCTTTGTTTCGGCCACATCCCCAGCGGCAAAAATCCCTTGCACGGAAGTCTCTTGGTGTTCATCCACCATGATCCCCCGCCCCAGAGAGAGGCCAGAGTCCGAGAGCCACTCAATGTTGGGGCGAACCCCTATGGCCAGAACGGCTAGGTCAGCCCGCAGGAATTCCCCATCCTGCAATCTTGCCCCAAAAAGACGACCTCTACGGTCCACAAAGGAAGTAACGGTATTCTCCGTGATGACCCGGACTCCCGCCTGCCTCAAGGCTCTCTCGAGATACTTCGAACCCGTAGTATCAAGCATAGCCGGGAGAAGGCGGGGTGCAAGTTCCACCAGGGTAACCCTGAATCCCCGGTCCAGAAACGCCTCACAGGTCTTCAGACCGATGAATCCCCCTCCCAGAATGAGTACCTCTTCCACCGGATACCGGGCAAGAAAACGTTCAACCTGCAGGAGGTCCTTGCCCTTTGTGAAAGTGAAGACTCCCTCAAGTTCCTTTCCCTCAACAGAGGGAACAATCGGGACACTCCCAGTGGCAATGAGCGCCCGGTCGAAAACAATCCGCTCCCCACTGTCAAGGTGTACCACCCGTTCTTCGGCTTCCAGGGCCACGGCTTTTCTTCCCCAGAGTACCGTCACCCGAGGGTTGCAGACCACATCGCCCCAGTACGCGGGTCCCGGAACCCTTCCCCCCAGGGCATAGGTGATCAGAGGACGGGAATACAGCTCTTCGTCCTCGCTAACGGCAAGAACCTGCCCTTCTGCATCCTCCTCCTGAATGCTTCGAGCAGCCCACCAGGAAGCTACAGAAAACCCTACAAGAAGATACTTGACCCTTCTCTCACTCATAGGTCAACGCCTCATTCGGACAGTACTCCACGCAAGGTGGGGTTCCTTTTCCCCCGCAGAGATCACATTTACTCACCGCCTTCTTCTCGCTCCCTCGCTGAACGGCTCCAAAGGGACAGCTCATCACGCACATGAGGCATCCCACGCACTTCTCTTCGTCGCAGAGAACAACTCCTTCCTCACGGTGCATAGCCCCCGTCATACAGTTCTCGATACAGGGGGCTTCCTCGCAGTGACGGCACTGGAGGGCAAAAGAGGTGTATCCCTCCTCCTCCACCCGTACCCGGGGGAGGGGACGGGGGTGCTCTTCTCGAAAAGCCTTCAGAATTTTGCCACTTCGGGAGTGCTTCACTATGCACATAATCTCGCACAGCCGACATCCGATGCAGCATTCTTCATGAATCCGTATTCGCATTTTCACCACCCTTCCCCCGCTGGTTTCACCCCAAGAAGACGCATCTCCTCCTGGGTGAGCCCCACTGCCCGGAGGTGCTCCCTGTTCCCCCGCAGGCTCTCGATGGCATTAATCCCCATACCCCCGAGCATTTCCTTGATTTCCATTGCCCAGGCCCGAAGGAGGTTCACCAATCGACGTTTTCCAACCTTAGGGTTGAGACGCTTGGTGAGGTAGGGATCCTGGGTGGCAATGCCCCAGTTGCACTTTCCGGTGTAACATTTCTGACAGAGGTGGCAACCCAAAGCCACGAGGGCCGCGGTACCGATGTAGACTGCATCAGCCCCAAGAGCAATGGCCTTGATGACATCGGCACTTGAGCGAATGCCCCCGGCAACAACAACGGAGGCCCTGTGTCGTATCCCTTCCTGACGCAATCGTTCGTCAACCTGCGCCAGGGCAAGCTCAATCGGAATGCCCACGTTGTCCCGGATGACCTGAGGAGCAGCACCCGTCCCGCCCCGGATCCCATCGATGGCTACCACGTCAGCTCCCGCCCGCACACACCCTGAGGCGATTGCTGCCACGTTATGCACCGCGGCAATTTTCACCAGGATTGGCTTGGTGTATCCGGTAGCTTCTTTTAAGGCGAATATCAGGCGTTGCAGGTCCTCAATGGAATAAATATCGTGATGAGGAGCGGGGGAAATGGCATCACTCCCTACAGGGATACGGCGAGTTCGGGAAATCTCGGCCGTGACCTTTTCCCCAGGGAGATGTCCTCCAATACCGGGTTTTGCTCCCTGTCCAATTTTAATCTCAATGGCTGCAGCAACCCGGAGATACTCAGGGTGCACGCCAAAGCGACCCGAAGCCACCTGTACGATAATGTTCTTCCCCCAGGAGTAGAAGTCTGGATGGAGTCCTCCCTCACCACTGTTGCAGAACGTTCCTGCCTCTTCCGCTGCTTCCACGAGAGACCGAAAGGCGTTGTAGCTGATGGATCCATAGGACATGGCGGAAAAAAGCACCGGCACCTTCAGCTCAAGCTGAGGAGCAAGAACCGTGCGAAGAACGGGGAGATCGCCATTCCAGTCGACGTTAAGGCATTCTTCCTTCCTCCCCAAAAACGTTCGGAGCTCAATGGGTTCTCGCAAGGGGTCAATGGAGGGATTGGTCACCTGACTGGCATTCAACACCAGATGGTCCCAGTAAATCCGGTAGGGAAGGTCGCAGCCCATCCCGGTGAGGATGACTCCCCCGGTCTCGGCCTGCTTGTAGAGATTGCGGAGGTGATTGGTACTCCAGTTGGCATTCGCCCGAAAACCGGGCTCTCGCCGTACCACGTCAATGGCCTGAGTGGGACATAGGGTGACACAGCGCTGGCACCCTACACAGCGCACCTCATCGCTCAGAATTTCATCACTTTCGCCGTCCCAGCTGTGCACGTCATGAGCACACTGGCGCACACACACCTGACAGCGAATACACCGGCTGTCATCCCGCACAATCTTAAACTCTGGAAAGAGCAAGCTTTTGGCCATGGATGACCTTCTCCCCCACGCGTCCGACCACTACTTCCCCGGCCCTCAGTTCCACCACTCTCTCAGGGCTCGGTTCCACTTCCCGCACAGCGGCCTCTTCACTTGCAAGGTAGAAAACCTCCCTCTTCCAGGCCGCCACCATAGGACGGAGTTTTATCCGATCCACAAGGCCAAACATCCCTCCGGGAAAGCCCACAATAATGCTGAAAGGACCATTGAGAAGAGCCCCACCATAGGTTATACGCAATGCCCGGTACAGGCTTTTTTTAGGCTCCTCCATAGCATCGATCTGCTCCCAGAAGGGAGCGGCAAGAATTGCTCCCAACCACTCCACAGGAACACCATGTCTTCGCACCAGAAGATCCACAAGGTAGGCGATGACCTCGGTATCTGTTTGCAGCGTACAGCGATACCCAAAGTTCTGGAGGTATCTCCGGTTGATGCCGTAAGAGGAAATCTCCCCGTTGTGTACCACGGAAAACGAGAGCAACCCAAAGGGGTGGGCACCTCCCCACCAGCCGGCGGTGTTAGTGGGAAAGCGCCCATGCGCAATCCAGCAGTATCCCTCGTACTCGTCAAGGCGAAAGAGCTCGCCAATGTCTTCCGGGTATCCTACACCCTTGAAAATCCCCATGTTCTTCCCGCTTGAGATTACATAAGCCCCGGGGAAATGGGCATTAATGTCCATAACAACCCGGACGACTTCATCCTCTTCATTGCCCTCCGTCCCCCGTAGCCAGAGGAAGTACCGGATAAAAAGGGGATGTGCTGGAATAGCCCGAGTTTTTCGGGTAGGGATGATTTCCGCCTTCTCTATGACAAAGCGTTCCTTGAGGTATGCCTCAAGATCCGGGCGGCGGTGGGGATCGTCGTACAGCACGTGGAAGGCATAGAGCTCGGAGCACTCAGGATAGATACCATAAGCGGCGAACCCTCCTCCAAGCCCGTTGGAACGCTCGTGCATCACCGCCATAGCTCGCATGACGGTTTCTCCTGAAATCCGCCGGCCATCCTGGTTAAGGATGCCAAAAACAGCACATCCTGAAGGAACCCGCCACAATCTCTCCATAACGCCCTCCTATAAAATGGGGAGGTACCGTTCTATTTCATAGGGATGCACAACCACACGGTACTCGTCCCATTCTACGAGTTTACTCTCGATAAGGTACGTGAATACGTGCTCTCCCAGGGTCTTCTGCAGGAGTTCGCTCTCCAGTGCACAATCAATGGCTTCCTTTAGGCTCCCCGGGAGCGACTCAATGCCCAGTGCTTTTCTTTCCTCGGGGCTCATGTGGTAAACATCCCTCTCAACCGGTTCAGGAAGCTCATAGTTTCCCTCCACTCCTGCCATACCAGCGGCAAGCATCACCGCAAAGGCAAGGTAGGGATTGCAGGCGGGGTCAGGATGCCGCACTTCAATCCGGGTCGCCTTCTCCTTTCCTGGTTTGTACATCGGCACCCGGACCAAGGCGGAACGGTTCCTTCGGGCCCAACAGATATACACCGGCGCTTCGTATCCCGGCACAAGACGCTTGTAGGAATTCACCCACTGGTTGGTAACCAGAGCAATTTCCCGGGCATGGTGTAGAATTCCAGCGATGTACTTCCTGGCCACATCCGAGAGGAAATAAGGATCATGGGGATCGAAAAAGGCGTTGGTATCGCCACGAAAGAGTGACTGATGGGTGTGCATCCCGGATCCATTGATACCCATGATGGGTTTGGGCATGAAGGTGGCGTAAACTCCGTATTTCTGAGCAATTTCCTTCACCACAATGCGATAGGTCATGACGTTATCGGCCATGGTGAGGGCATCGGCGTAGCGGAGGTCGATTTCATGCTGCGAATACGCCACCTCGTGGTGGCTGTATTCCACTCGTATGCCCATTTCTTCTAAAGTACGGATGGTGTCCCGCCTGAGGTCTGAGGCAGCATCGAGGGTGGTGAGGTCGAAATACCCTCCCCTGTCCAGGGGAACAGGTTCCTTATCACTCTTAAAGTAGAAAAACTCGAGCTCCGGTCCAACGTAGAAGGTATAGCCTTTCTCGGCAAGCCTTTTCAGGTTCCTCTTGAGAACATATCTTGGATCCCCCTCAAAAGGGGTCCCATCAGGATTCAGGATGTCGCAGAACATCCTGCCCACTTTCTCTTCCCCAGAACGCCAGGGGAGAAGCTGAAAAGTAGCAGGATCGGGAAGGGCAACCATGTCGCTTTCATCGATACGGGCAAAACCCTTGATGGAGGACCCGTCAAACCCCATGCCTTCGTAGAGCGCAGTCTCGAGTTCCTCAAAAGGAATGGCAAAGCTCTTCAAGCTTCCCAAAACGTCGGTGAACCAGAGGCGGATGAATTTTACCCTGTTTTCCTCGCAGAACCGCAGAACGTCTTCCCGGGTTTTGCAGTTGCAGGGCACAGAGAAAACCTCCCTTCGCGAAAAAAATAGGCGCTTTTGCTCCACCCTTGGAGCAAAAGCGCCTTAATCGTAGGCTTTCCACCCGGCTCTGGGTGTTCTCTGAGTTTGCCTTCAGCGGCAAAGTTAATTATACGGAGAACGACGCGCTGCTGTCAATAGGCCTGGATAGGTTCACAGAGATCTGCGGTAGGTAAGGGAGACAAAAAGGAGAAAGACCTGTATCCTCACTCAGCGTCGAAAACCTCAAAAGAAGAAAGGCCCTGCACCTACATGAAGAGTAGCACAAAGGGGACAAGGATTCTTCAGGCATATTCTGGAGGTCCTGCACCTTTTGAGCTTCCCCAC
>APKF01000029.1 GCA_000353875.1 Candidatus Caldatribacterium californiense OP9-cSCG
GGTTGAGGCGAGCTCTTTGGCGACTCTTTCGACGATGACTTCGGCGTTCTCAAACTCCCGGCCTGTGAGGGCGTTCTGAAAACGTGTAGTGCTGAGCCATGTGAGGACAGCAAGGGGGGCAAGGGACGCAAGGAGGAAGAACGCAAGGAGCCTTCCCCGCACACCAAGGGTAAGACGTACTTTCTTCTCTGACATAGGCAACCTCCTCCTTTCTACATACTTCTTTCTACCTACCTACATCGTCACCTCCCCCAAAACCTTTAGCCTTCCCTGTGCTACAATACCGCCATGATTGAGCGGAAAACCCTTCTTGCCGATTTCGCTCTCCTTGGGGTAACCGTCATCTGGGGAGGGACGTTTGTGACCGTGAAGCACCTCCTTGCGAGCACTCCTCCCCTGGCCATTCTCTTCTGGAGGTTCCTCGTGGCCTTCGGGGTGCTTCTTGCCTTTTCCCGACCGCGGACTTTCAGGGTGGTTTTTTCCGGAACGCTCCTTGGGGGAGCGCTCTTTCTGGGGTACCTTTTCCAGACCCTGGGGCTTCTTTACGTCACCCCGGCGCGTTCGGCGTTCATCACCGGGTTCTGCACGCTCATCGTGCCGATTTTCGCCCTCGTGATTCTTCGGACACGGCCGGAGAAGACGCTTCCTGTAAGCATTGCCCTTGCGCTTTTTGGGCTTTTCCTTTTGACCAGCGGGAACGAAGAAGAGACATTACTTTCTGTGGGAGACTTCCTGACTTTCCTCGGAGCGGTAGCCTATGCACTGCAGATTGTCCTTGTTGAGCGGTTCGCAAAAAGCAACGACGCCTTCGCCCTGGCGACCGTCGAAATGGGGGCAGTGGCGCTCTTCAGTGCCCTTTCTGGGATTCTCTCTGGGGAAGAATGCATGCTCCCCCAGGGATTTTTCGCCTGGGGGAGCATCGTGTTCCTCGGCGTTGTGGCAACGGGGATCGCCTTCACCGTGCAGAAGGTTGCCCAGCGCTACACCTCCGCAACCCACGCAGGGATCGTGTTCGTTGCCGAGCCGGTCTTCGCTGCACTCTTCTCGTATCTTCTTTTTGGGGAACACCTCACAGGGCAGGGTATTGTCGGATGCAGTCTCATTCTCCTTGGCATCCTCACAACGCAGCTCCGCCTCAGTCCTGGCGTTCCATCTCCTCGACTTTTAGCTCAAACTCAAGACCCTCAAGACAGAGAAGGTCAATGATTTTCTGCAAAAGCGCTTGTTCCTCTGCCCGACTCAGAGGGCTTCCCTTTCGCTTGAATTCCGAAAGCACAATCTTCATGCCCTTTTTCCTCCCCGTCTAAGCTTTTTCAGAGCCTCCTCAATCCGGTCCATGGCTTTTGCAAGGTTCTCAAGGGAATTGGAGAACGAAATCCGGATATACCCTTCCCCGTAATCTCCAAAAGCCGTCCCCGGTACTGTAGCGACCCCGGCTTCCTCGAGGAGATAGCGCATCATCTCCTGAGAGGAAAGCCCAAAGGAGGTGATGTTCGGGAAGATGTAAAAGGCACCCCGGGGTTTCACAAAGGTCAAACCCTCGATGTCCCGCATGCGCTCCACAAGGAAATCTCTGCGACGGCGGAACTCGGCAACCATCCTCCGGACGGCGTCTTCGCCGTTGAGGAGTGCTTCCACCCCCGCCATCTGGGTGAAGGTGCAGGTACAGGAGTTTGAGTTCGTCACAAGAAGCGCAAGAAGGGGAGCGAGTTCTCTGGGAAGAACGGCGTACCCCAGCCGCCATCCGGTCATGGCAAAGGTCTTCGAGAAGGCGTCAAGGAGAATGGTGCGCTCTTTCATTCCGGGAAACTGGAGGATGCTCACATGGGGCTCGTCATAGATGATTTCGCTGTAGACCTCGTCGGTGAAAATGAGAAGGTCTTCTTCCTCGGCGATACGGGCGATTTCCGCCATGTCCTCACGGGTCAGAACCGACCCCGTAGGATTCCCGGGAGAGTTCAGAACGATCATTTTCGTCCTGGGAGTGACCAGGCGTCGGAGCTCTTCAACGTCCACCCGGAAGTCGTTCTCCTCCCGGAGACGAAGCGGAACGGCCTTTGCGCCGACGAAATCGATGATCGAACGGTAAGCAGGGAAACCCGGGTCCGGATAGATGACCTCATCGCCCTCTTCAAGGAGGAGAAGAAAACTCAGGAAAATCACCGGTTTTGCCCCGGGGGTGATGATAACTTCTTCCGGGGAAACATCAATACCCCGGCTCCTTTTCATGTACACACAGACCGCTTCCCTGAGCTCGTCTATCCCGGCAGAAGGGACGTAGTACGTGTGTCCCTCGCGGATGGCCTGAATCGCGCGCTCTTTCACGTTCTCCGGGGTATCGAAGTCCGGCTCCCCAATTTCAAGATGAATGATGTCCTTGCCCTCCTTTTCAAGCCGTTTCACGAGCGCCAGAACCTCAAAAGCCCCCTCTCCCCGGAGCCGGCAAACCCGATCCGCCACGCAAGCCCTGAGATTGGCGACCTTCTTTATACCCTCCGTGATTCTCATGCCCTTTCACCTGCCCTGTTGGCAATACTTTACTGGGCTTTAAGGGCTTTTGCAAGACCTTGTGGCGATTTTTCTCACCTCCGGACAAGAAGCGCGACCGTCTCAAAATACGGCGTCTGGGGAAAGAGGTCGAAGAACGCCAGCTTCATAAGGTCATACCCCCGGTCTCTGAAAAGGGCCACATCCCGAGCAAAGGTTCCAATGTTGCAGGACACATAGACCACCTTTCTTGGGGCAAGGGAAGACACCCGCTGAACGACTTTCTTGTCAAGGCCTGCTCGGGGAGGATCCACAATGACCACATCTACATGGAAGCGCGAAGAAGCGAGGAGTTTCTCCACCCTTCCCAGGATACAGGTGAAGTTCGTCCGACCGTTTCTTTTTGCGTTCTCAAAGGCGTCTTCCACAGCTTTGGGGTTCTCTTCCACTCCCACGACTTTCTCCACCGCATCGGCCACAAAAAGGCCAATACCTCCTCCTCCACAGTAGAGGTCAAGAGCAGTCACCACCGGGCCATCGGCAAGGGTGTACTCCCGAACCTTGGCGTACAGCGCTTCGCAGAGCAGAGAGTTCACCTGGAAGAAACTCTCGATGGAGACCCGGAAGCTCAGGTGGCCAATGTTCTCAAAAAAGTAAGGTTCTCCCCAGAGGACGTGTTTCTCTTCAAAAATCAATGCGCTGGCTGGGGAATTGTTGACGATATGCACAATCCCCCGCAGTTCCGGGAACATCTCCCGGAGCATCCCCACGAGGAATGCCTTTTCCGGGAGGTCGAAACTCCTCGTGGCAAGACCCACAAGGAGCTCACCAGTCGTGGGACTGTACCGCACAAGGAGATTCCGCAAAACCCCCACCTTCTGCACCGGGTCGTACCCAGGAATCCGGTGTTTTTTCCCGTACTCCCTGGTGAATTCAAGGAGTCTTTCCACAAGGTCCCGCCTCATAAGGAGACACGTCTTAAGGTCCACAACGTCCCAGAAGCGGTTGGCCGGACGAAGGCCAAGTACAAGCTCGCCGTCTTTCTCCCCAAAGGTGAACTCCATTTTGTTTCGATACTCAAAAGCCCGGGGTGAAAGGACAAACTCCTCACAGTGAATCTTCTCCAGAGCGACTCCCCCAATGCGTTCGAGGATATTCAGGGCGTGTTTCCTCTTCAAACGAACCTGCTCCTCGTACTGAACAAACTGCAGCTGGCACCCCCCACACCCTTCAAGGAAATGCGGGCAAGAGGGAGCGACGCGGGCAGGGGAAGTCCTGAGCACCTCAAGGGCCTTTCCCGTGGCAAAGCTCCGCCTGACCTTTTCGACCTCCACCCGGCAGAATTCACCCTCAAGAACAAGAGGGACAAAGACCACAAAGCCGTTTCTCTTCAGAACTCCCTGGCATTCCGGGAGTGCAAAATCAAGCACCTCTCCCTCAAAAACATCGCCCTTCCGCACACTGAGCTCCTTCACCACACCGAAGCCTCCTCACTCAGCCAATCCTGTGTCTTTCCGGTACATCATCAAGACGCTTTAGAGCGGTTCCTCCGCCGAATCACCTCATAGAGCGCAATGCCCGTGGCCACAGAAACGTTGAGGGAAGAAACCGGTCCTTTCCCGGGAATCCGCACCGTATAATCGCAGAGGGAACGAACAATCCTCCGGATACCCTCGTTCTCCCCGCCCACCACAAGACCAATCGGAAAAGGACCAGGGTCGATATCCCAGATGCATTGCTCCCCATCCACCTCAAGGCCCACGATGATAAAGCCTTCTTCTCGGAAAGCACGCACAATTTCTGTGAAGTTGTTCACCTGGATGACTTCCGCAACCTCCAGGCTCCCTGCGGCAGCCTTCACCGCTTGAGCACCAAGCGGCGCCGAACGGGCTTTGCTCACCACAACCCCATCGACACCGAAAAAGGCAGCCGTCCGGATGATGGCTCCGAGGTTTCTCGGGTCCTCCACCCGGTCCACGAAGAGCACCAGGGCATCCCGCCGGTTCCGGGTGCTCCCAAGAAGGTCTTTCCAGGAAAGACCTTTCTTCTCCCCACAGAGGAGAACAACTCCCTGATGGACGGCATCCCTCCCCACGAGGCTCTCCAGGACCTCGTGTTCCACCCGTTCCACAGGAACCCCAAGGCTTGCGGCAAGGCTTTCAATGCGCCGCACAAGGTCCCCCTGGGTGTTCCTCGCAAGCAAAAGCTTTTCGAACACCCGGCGCCGGGCCCGAAGGGCTTCAAAGACCGGATGCCGTCCGTAAATGTACTCCGTCATGCTCCTTTTTCCTCCTGTCACCTCCACTGGGGGAAACTGTCCGGGTCCTGGAAGAAACGGTCGATAGCCCGGGCCGCTCTCTTCCCTGCCCCCATGGCGGAGATCACCGTCGCTGCTCCGGTGACGATATCCCCACCGGCAAAAACACCCCGGAGGTTCGTCGCCCCAGTCTCGGGATCCGCCACGATATACCCACGCCTGTTGAGGGCAAGACCTTTGATGGTTTCAAGGAGCAAGGGGTTCGGCCCCTGACCGATGGCCACAACAACCGTATCCGCAGGGATGATGAACTCCGACCCCGGGATGGGCACCGGACGGCGCCTCCCCGATTCATCCGGCTCCCCAAGCTCCATCTGGATGCACTCCATCCCTGTCACCCAGCCGTTCTCATTCCCGACGAAACGAACAGGAGTCGTGAGGATGATGCAGTTCACACCTTCCTCTTCCGCCCGCTCAATTTCCTCAATCCTTGCCGGCATCTCCTTTTTCGTTCGCCGGTACACCAGGCAAACCTCTTCTGCTCCGAGTCGCAACGCCGTACGGGCGGCATCCATGGCCACATTCCCTCCACCGATGACCGCAACCCTTCTTCCGACCTTGATGGGCGTATCATACCTGGGGAAAAGATAGGCCTTCATGAGGTTTGAGCGGGTGAGGAACTCGTTGGCCGAGTAGATGCCGTTGAAGTTCTCCCCGGGAATATTGAGGAAGTACGGAAGCCCGGCACCCGTCCCGATGAAGAACGCCTCATACCCTGCATCACGGAGGTCCTCAAGGGTGAAGGTCTTTCCGACCACCATGTTCACCTGAATCTCCACCCCCAGGGACTTCACGTACTCCACTTCCTGGCGCACGATGGCCTTCGGAAGGCGAAACTCAGGAATCCCGTACACCAGGACTCCCCCGGGGGCATGGAGGGCCTCGAAAATCGTCACCTGGTATCCCATTTTCGCCAGCTCTCCGGCACAGGTGAGCCCTGCGGGACCAGAACCAATCACCGCAACTTTTTTCGGAATGGGACGAGGAAGCGGCGGCGTTGTGACACCCTTTTCCCGCTCGTAATCGGCCAGAAACCGCTCGAGGTATCCGATAGCGATGGGTTGTCCCTTCTTCCCCAGAACGCACTCCTTCTCGCACTGGTCTTCCTGAGGACACACCCGCCCGCAGATGGCGGGGAGGCTATTCTTCTCTTTGATTTTGGCGATGGCTTCGTCGAAACGCCCCTCCCCCAGGAGCTTGATGAACCCCGGAATATCAATCTCCACTGGACACCCTTTGACGCAGGACGGTTTCTTGCACTGGAGGCACCGCCGCGCTTCCTCTACGGCAACGTCTTCGGGGAGTCCAAGGGGCACTTCGAAGAAGTCCCGAATCCGTTCTTTCACCGGACGCTGCGGCATTTTCGGTCGGCCAAAGAGGCGATCAGAAGCCATGGGAAATTTCCTCCTTCGCTTTCTCCGTAAGCCAGAGGTCAAGAGCCCGTCGCTCCTCTTCAAGGTACGTCCTCTGGCGAGCCAAGAGCTCATCGAAGTCCACCTTCCAGCCATCGAAGACCGGTCCATCCACGCAGGTGAAGCAGCACTTCCCGTCCACCGTCACCCGGCAACACCCGCACATCCCCGTCCCATCGACCATGATGGGGTTGAGGCTCACAAGCGTCGGCACGCCGTAGTCTTTTGTGAGCAGGCTCACCATCTTCATCATCATGACCGGTCCCACCGCCACCACAAGGTCCACTTTTTCCGACTTCAACACCCGCTCAAGAACATGGGTGACAAAGCCCTTTTCCCCGTAGGTTCCATCGTCGGTCGTCACGTAGAGCACATCGCTCACCGAGCGCATCTTGTCTTCCCAGAAGAGGAGGCTTGCCGTCCGGGCACCGATGATTGAGGTGACCTTATTCCCGCAGGCCTTCAGGGCCTTCGCCTTGGGATAGGTCGGGGCAATGCCCACCCCTCCACCCACGCACACCACGTGGCCGAAATATCTCTCCTCAATCTCCCGCCCCAGGGGTCCCACAAAGTCTAGGATGTCGTCACCCTCCTCAAGCTCCCCAAGCATCATGGTCGTCTTCCCCACTTCCTGGAAGATGATGGTCACCGTTCCGAGATCAGGATCGTAATCGGCGATGGTGAGGGGAATGCGCTCTCCCTCTTCGTTGACCCGGAGAATCACGAACTGCCCGGGCTTTGCTTTTTTTGCCACCCAGGGCGCCTCAACCACCATGAGTTTGATCTGCGGGGTCAGCACTTCCTTTTTGAGAATCCTCGCCACGTCCATCCTCCTCCAAAAACTGATAGCTCTTTTCCCAAAAGAGCCACTCGTAGTGTGTCGCTCTGGAAAAAACCGCAAAGACCTCCTCCTTCTGCCAGAACGCCGCCCGGGAGGCTTCCTCTTCAAGGAAAGCGAGGAAACCCTCCACGAGACTCCCATACGCCTCCCCAGCGTAGCTCTCAATGAAGGTCCGGTAAATAAAAGGTGTGCAGTCACAGAGCTTTCTAGCATACCAGAGCCCGATATCCCGGTAGCTCACAAAGCAGGGGGCAAGGGCCACAAGGATTGTAAAGGGGCCAGAGGTGAGCGCCGTACGGAGGAGAAAATCGCCGTACTGCAGGGTCACATCGCCCGGAGGAAAGGGGATGAACCCTTCTTCTTTCTCGAGAAGCTCATGGAGAGCGATTTCCCCCTGGACCGTCTCATGGAGAAGCCGCACGGCAAAACGGCGAAGGTCCCGGGTGCTGGCTTTCGCCACAAGGATTCCAAGAGTCGCCAGCATGTCCTCGAGATAGTGGTCATCCTGACTCAGATAGTAGAAGAACTTCTCCCGGGGCAGGGTACCGTGGGCAAGCTCCACAAGGAACGGATGCTCAAGAATCTCCTGCCACTTTCGCTCCACGCTTCTTCGAAGTTCCTCGAAAAACCCCTGCACGGCCCTGGCTCCTTCCTGGGGGATTATACCATAATACCGGATTTTGCAAACTCCTGGCAATGGACACCACCCCGTTTCGAAGGATTAGAAAACAAAGTTCAGATTCCTCATTGAACGGGGCCGCGAGGAAAACCGGTCACCGGTGAAGGTACATTTTCCCCTTCCACCAGATACACCCATGGTGTACCCTTTACCCTTTTTCACCGTGGTGGAGCTCCAAAACACCGGTAGCGGAGACGTAGTCGGCGAGGGAAGCGCTGTGCTTTAGAAAGACCGCACCTGCAACCCCGAAAGTTACAGGGTTTCCGGAATCCACGACGTTCTCTGTGAATCGACACCAGGGAACGCGTTTTTGTACCGCCAGAGAACGGCCCGGCGGGGACCCAAAGGGCAAGGATTACCTGGAACCTGGCTGTGTCCTGCTTGAAGGCTCCTCGCCTACGTCGTCGAGATTACAGGCATGAGATTCCAAGATTTCCATGGCCTCCTTGAGACCGACTCTTTGAGGATAGACCTCCTTACAGAGCTTGCCGTCGATGAGCTCGATAATCCGGTCGGCCTTCAGCGCCACATCCCGGTTATGGGTCACCATAATCATCGTGGTGTTCGATTGTTGCCGGATTTCATCTAAAAGCTCCAGCACCTGCTCCCCGGTTTTCGTATCAAGGGCCCCGGTGGGCTCATCGGCGAGGATGAGCTGAGGGTCGTTGAGGAGGGCCCGGGCAATGGCCACACGTTGCTGCTGACCTCCAGAAAGCAGGGTGATACGCTTCCTTGCAGCGTCTTTCAGGCCCACCCGTTCCAGAAGGTACATGGCTTTCTCTGCGACCTCTTTGCCGGGTTTTCCAGAACCAATCCAGTAGGGGATGAGGACGTTTTCTAAGGCGTTGAATTCGGGAAGAAGGTAGTGGAACTGGAAGATGAACCCCAGGAATCTGTTCCGAAAGCGTGCCAGCGCCTCGTCAGAGAGTTTTCCAAGGTCCTGCCCTTCGATGAGAACGCGGCCGCTTGTTGGGCGGTCGAGAGCCCCAATGATATTGAGGAGTGTCGTCTTGCCCGATCCCGATGGCCCGATGAGCGCCAAAAACTGCCCCCGGGGAACGGTCATGGTGATATCAAAAAGAACCTGGTACTTCACCGCCACTCCATAAACCTTATTGACCTTCTGCAGCGCAACGAGCACCGGCTCATCCATTCCGAATCACCTCGATAGGAACGAGTTTCCTGGCCTGCCGGGCCGGAGAAACAGATGCAAGGAGACTCGCCACGGTGGAAATCACGACAATGGCCAGAAGTGTCGCAGGTTGCACAGTAATGGAGAAGGAAATGGCGCCACCGCTGGATTTTGCCGCCTGCTGGAAAAGGCGAATGAGGAAAACCCCCACAAGAGCTCCCGAGAGCGAACCAAAGGACCCCAGGATAGCTCCCTGGGCGAAGAACACGAGGCTCACCCCGGTATCGGTCGTACCCATGGCTTTGAGGATACCGATTTCCCGAATACGCTGGGTGACCGAGACCACAAGGACACTGGCAATCCCCAGGGTCACCGCAAGAAGCACGAAGAACTGGATGAGGTAGGATGAAAAGCTCTGGCTTCGTAGCGCACTGAGGAGCTGCTGGTTTCGGGTTTGCCAGGTTTCAATGGTGTATTCGGAGAAGACCTTTCTGAGCTCTTCGGCGATGCGCTCGGACTGGAACACCTGGTCGATCTGGATTTCTATGGCCGATATAGCGCCTTCCAGGTCAAGGAGCGTCTGGGCTGGGGTAAGGTCCAGGAAGACCCAGGAGGCGTTGATGGCTTTGTTACTCAGGTCGAAAACACCGTTTACGGTGAACGTTCCGTTTCTCCCCGAAGGAGTGGTGATCGTGATGATGTCCCCGACCTCAAGCTGCAAATCTTCGGCAAGGACTTTCCCCACGAGCACCCCGCTGCCACCGGTCCAGGGGATTCCCCGAATCGTGCGTTCCCGAAACTCGTAAATGCGGTCTGCTCTTTCGAGAACGACCCCCTTAAGGAGTACACTTTTTGTCAGTTCGCCCTTGCGGACCACCCCGGGACCTTCGACAAGAGGAGAAACAGCCCGAAGGTCAGGGCGAGCAATGAGTTGCTTTTCAATACGCTGCCAGGAGAGAATCTTCGCTTCCTCCCTCACCGGTCCGGCCAAACGACTAACGACCAAGTTCCCCGAGGGACGGAGGAGCGAAAGCGGTGTGCGATCTTCCGGGACGATGAGGATGTGGGGAGCATCGCCGACGGTCTGGTTGATGAGATTGGCCTGAAGCCCGGCTATCAGGGAAGAGAGGAAAAGCTGGATGGTCACCCCCACGGTGATGCCGAGGATGATGAGAAAGGTCTGAGAACGGGAGGTTCTGAGAAAACGCCAGGCCATAAAAAGAGCAAAGCGTAGCATATCACTCGGTGCTCCTTTCGCCAAGAACCACACGCTGCCCCTCTCGAAGACCTCTTGGGGAAAGAAGAACGGTTCCGGAGGGAAGATCGGTGGTCTGTATCCACTCTTCAAAAGGCGTGAAATGCAGGAGGCTCACAGGATACGCCTTTCCTTCTTTTTCAACCCATACGGTATCCTTATCCGCAAGGTACCGCTTCGGGAAGGCCAGGACGCCTTTTTCTTCTCGGAGGATGATTTCCACGTTGACCGCCGCGTTTGGTTTTGTGCCGGTGAGGGGTGCGTCAAAGAGCAAAGTGACCTCTACCGTGCCCTGGGCGATATCGATGGCCGGGGCAATCCCGGTAATGGAAGCGACGAGAGCTTCTCCCTGAGGGTCGGCCTGTTCCCGCACCAGGGCTTTCATACCTGGCCGGATTTTCCTGTACTGCCGCTCATCGACGCGGATCACTACCTGGAAGGGGTTCTCCCCAAGCACCACGACGGTCTCTCCTGCCTGAACGAACTCCCCGGGGTTCTTCGGAAAGGCAACGACAATTCCATCGGCAGGGGCATAGAGCAGGCGCCTCCGGGCATCGATTTCAGCCTGAAGAAGCTCAAGCCGGGCCCTCTCGACCTGTGCCTTGGCCTCAAGAAAAACGGGGCCGTCTTCCTGAACACCCATGAGGTTCAGCTGGGTGGTACGCTCCAAAGATAGGGCGGTCTCCCAGTCCCTTTCGGCCTTTTTCAGTTCCTCTTCCGGGATGCTCCCCTGACGAAAGAGGAACTGGGCCTTCTGGTACTGTTCAAGCGCCGCCTGGAGGTTGATGGTTGCCCGGCGGTGCTCTTCTTCGGCCAGTTTCCGCTGGTACGACTCGATTCGCCTGAGGTTGATCTCGGCAAGGGCCAGTTCCGTCCGGGCCAGCTTCAGGCGATTTTGCTCCAGGGAATCCTCAAGGGCGGCAAGAAGCTCCCCCCTCTGGACCTTCGCCCCTTCCTGGGTAGATGCTTGCTGCAGGATTCCCGACACCGGGAAGGACAGGGCCAGCTCCCGGGAGAACCTGATGCGACCGGCAGCCACCAGGGTTTCGAAGAGGTTCCGGGGTTCAAGCACAAAGTACTCCGTTTTCTGTGGGGCGAAATTGCGGTACAGGAGGAAAACACCGAAAAGGACAACGGGGACAAAGAATTGCCAGAGTCTTCTTTTCATTACTCAACCTCTCCATGTGTTTTGGAAACGGTAGTTTTAGTTCTGCAACAGAAATACAGGCGCCTTTATTTCCCGGCGTAAAGGAACACCGCTACAGTGGGGACTGCGAAGATGTGAAGAGGTTGAGTGTCCAGAAAATCGGAAAGAAGCGGTGGAATACCCTGCAGAAGGGCGGTTGTACCACCCTTCTGCAGAGAGGATCACACGGCCTGTGGGGGGTTAGCAGGATCGTAGCGGCTCATAAGGAAGATGGCTTTGGTGGGACAGGCCATCATACAAGCCCCGTCACCGATGCAGTTCTCAGGACGGACGACTTTCGCCACTCCGCCCTGAATCTCCAGCACGTTGGGTCCCAGTTTCTTGCAGAGCGAAACACAGTGGGCGCAACCCATGCAACGAACAGGATGGATTTCGGGGATGTTCCCCTTGACGAAGGTCCGTCCGAAAGCGTGGGCCAGCTCGGCCTCAATTTTCATGTTCTCCACCATTCCACCCCCAGGGAATCCATTTTAAGTATTGTAGTTCAAAATTCCTTTTTTGTCAACACACGATACTCCCCGTGTGGCTCAACTCGAAACACCACACGCTACCTTGCTCTGCGACGCCACTTGCGGAAGTTCAGGTGGGGTGATGAACTGCGCTCAAGAAGGGGTCTCGCCCGGAGGTAAGAAGCCCTCCGGTACAGCCGGCAAAAACCACACCTGGTGCGAGAGGCGGGAGTTGAACCCGCACGGGCTTTCGCCCACTGGATCCTAAGTCCAGCGCGTCTTCCGTTCCGCCACTCTCGCAGAGGCAGAAAAAATTATAGGGTGTCTTTCCAGCTGGCGTCAACCACCGTCCCTACCCCTCAACCTTTGCGCGAAGAACTCCCCAGAGAGCAAGAAGAGTTGCCAGGATGACAAGAATGTCCCCCACAGCCATAACCGGAGGAACATTGACCCAGCCAAAAACATTGGCAAGGACCGTGCCAGCGATGAGGAACACTCCAAGGATGACTTTCACCTTTCCGGAAAGAGCCATATGGGGCATAAGGAGAGCGAGAAAGAGCACAAGAAAAGAAAGGCAAAGGGCATGAGCATGGGCCGAGGTTTTATGTTTCCAGGCGGCCTGGATTTCGAGGAATCGGGAGAACTCCTGAGCTTCAAGGGCAGCCCGGGCTCCTTTAATGTAAGTGGCAAGGCCAACCCCAAGGTACACTCCAAGAAGGCAAAAGAGCACAATCCAGGAAAGCGCAAAGACAAAAAGCGCCTTTCGCATCCTCTTTCCCCTCCTTAAGGTGGAACTTTTGACCTTACCCTGAATTATACCTCAAGCCGGGTCAGGAGACAGCCCTTGGAGGAGAATCCGCAACCCTTGACATCCTCTGCTCCTCATAGTATATTTACCCTGTCC
>APKF01000030.1 GCA_000353875.1 Candidatus Caldatribacterium californiense OP9-cSCG
TTTTCCTCCTGTCTGTACCAGCGGGCCCCGAGAGGAGTATCTTCAACCACATACCCTAAAGCTTTAATGCGTTCCCGCAGAGCATCGGCCCGTGCCCAGTTTCTTGCTCTCCGGGCTTGCTCCCGTTCCTCCACAAGTTCCTGGACTTCCCGGTCCTCAGCCCCCACCTCCTCCCAGGGGACAATGCCGAGAATCTCCTCCACAGCGTCAAGAAAAGCGGCCATTGCCCCAAGGACCTCCTGACTCCATCGCCCCCGTGCCGGGAGAAGGTACTGGTTACCGAAGCGCATGAAATCCCCCACAATCCCCAGGGCCTGAGGCGTGTTGAAATCGTCAGCCAGCGCCCTGAAAAAAAGCGAGGAGAATCTCTCGACTTCTCCAACGACGTCAGCTTCTCTTTCGGCCTGCCACCGCGGGTTTTCCTGAACCTTACGCCGGATGAAGGCAAAATTCCTCAGGAAGTTCTTCATCCGCTCCAAAAACTGCGCAGACGACTCAAGGAGCGCTTCGTCGATATTGATGGGATTGCGGTAATGGGTGCCAAAGAGCGCAAGGCGCAGAGCCTTGGGGTTATACCTCTTTGTAAGCTCGCGTACCGTGATGATGTTCCCCAGGGATTTGGACATTTTTTCAGCATTAATGTTGACGTACCCGTTGTGGAGGAAATACCGGACAAAGGGCTTTCCTGTGGCCGCCTCACTCTGGGCAATCTCGTTCTCATGGTGCGGGAAGATAAGGTCCACTCCTCCAGCATGGATGTCCAGTGTCTCCCCGAGGTACTTCATGGCCATCGCTGAACACTCGATGTGCCAGCCAGGGCGACCCTTCCCCCAGGGGCTCTCCCAGAAGGGCTCACCGGGTTTCGCGCCCTTCCAGAGCACGAAGTCCGCCGGGTTCCGCTTGGTGTACCGGGCCTCCACCCGGGCACCCTCCTGGAGCTCCTCGATTCGCTTTCGAGAGAGCTTCCCGTAGCGAGGAAAGCGAGAAACGTCAAAGAGGACATCCCCATCAACCACATAGGTGAAGCCCTTTTCTTCAAGCTTCCTGATAAGGGCAATGATTTCGGGGATGTGGTCCGTGGCTCTGGGATGCACCGTTGCCCGCCGTACTCCCAGTGTTTCGGCATCGCGCCAGTACTCTGCGATGTACTGCTCGGCCACCTCTTTTGGGTCCCTTCCGAGTTCCCAGGCTTTCCGGATAATCTTGTCATCGATGTCGGTGAAGTTCTGAACAAAAAGCACCTCATGGCCCACCTGTTCCAGGAATCTCCGGAGGGCATCAAAGAGCACGAAAACCCGTGCGTTCCCGATGTGGATGAGGTCATACACCGTCGGACCGCACACGTAGAAACGAACTTTCCCCTGCTCAACCGGAACAAAGACGTCTTTCTCAAGGGTCAGAGTATTGAATAGTCGAATCTCCATGGCCACTCCCTACTCCCTGGGTGAATTTCTCAAGGCTCTCAAGTACCCTTTTTTTCCCCAGAGCCCAGAGGAGGCGGTGGAGTTCTGGCCCCTCCTCCCGCCCTATAAGGATAACCCGCAAAGTACGGTAGAACATCCGGGGGGGAATACCGCTCTCTTTCTGCGCCCTGCGGAGTTCCTCCCGAAGGCGCGTCTCATCCTCAAAGGCGTCTTCAGGAATCCTGGAAAGCACCAGAGAAAGCGCGGGAAGGAGGGCCTCGTTTTCCCCTGCCGGGGCCTTCATCTCCCCAAGGGCAAGGGAGAGAGAAAGCACAAGGTCTTTCAGGGTCGAGGCTTCCTCCCGAAAGAGCGCAAGGAGCCTGAGCAGGCGTTCCTCTCCAGCGATCTTCTCCCAGGCTTCCCACAGCGTTCCCGCAAAGGCCCGTACCCGCTCCCCCAGAGTCTTCAAGGAAAGTTCCCGCAGATACATCCGGTTCATCCAGGTAAGCCTTGCAATGTCAAAAATTGCGTTGCTCTTGCTTATTCTCCGGAGGTCAAAAAGTGCAACGAGTTCTTCCTGAGGGAGAATTTCTTTACCCCCGGGGAAGGAATGCCCAAGGGTCAGGAGGTAATTGAGGAGCGCTTCCTTGAGGAAACCCTCTTCCCGGAAAAAGCGAAGGCTCGTATCTCCGTATCGCTTGCTCAGCTTTGCCCCATCCGGGGAAAGAATGACGGGAACATGAGCGAAGAGGGGAGGTGGAAATCCCAGAGCCTCGTACAGGAGCACCTGGTAGGGCGTATTGGGAAGGTGCTCTTCCCCCCGCAGAACATGGGTGATACGCATGAGCGCATCGTCCACCACACAGGCGAAATTGTACGTGGGAAGATCGTCTGATCTCACGAGAATAAAGTCGGTGAGCGCATCGGTGGTGAAGCTCACCCGTCCTCGCACCAGGTCCTCAACGGTGACTGTTCTCCCCAGGGGAACACGGAAACGCCATGAAGGCTTCCGACCTTCCCTCTCGAGAGTCCTCCGCTCCTTTGGGGTAAGGAAGAGGCAACGGCGGGAATACCGGGGTGGTCGACCCTCCTTGAGGGCTTGTTCCCGCTCCCTTTCCAGCTCTTCGGTGGTGCAGTAACAGGGGTAGACATACCCTTTCCTCTGGAGCTTCCTCAAGAACTCTTCATAAATCGCCCTCCGTTCCGACTGACGGTAGGGTCCAAAGGGTCCTCCCCTGTCGGGACCCTCGTCCCAATCCACACCAAGCCAGGCCAGATCCCCACATATGGCCTGAACGAATTCTTCCCGCGAGCGAAGGGGGTCGGTGTCCTCAATCCGGAGCACAAATGCTCCCTTCGCCTTCCGGGCAAAGGCCCAGTTAAAGAGTGCTGTGCGTGCGCTCCCAAGGTGCAAAAATCCCGTGGGGCTTGGCGCAAAGCGGGTCCTCACCTTTTCTTCCACCGAATCACCTCGATACGGACACTGTCCACCCCTGCCTCTTCAATCCCCAAAGCTTTTGCCGCAACAAGGGAGAGGTCCACCACCCGGTTCTTCCGCCAGGGACCACGATCATTGACCTTTACTACCACGCGCTTCCCGTTTTTGGGATTGGTCACAAGGAGCACACTCCCCAGGGGAAGGGTTCGATGCGCCGCGGTGAAGGCATATGAGCTGTAGGTCTCACCTGAGGAGGTCTTTCGCCCATCGAATTTCGGATGACAAAAAGAGGCAAGACCGGTTGAACGCCTTCTCCACCTCGCATGTTCCTCCAGACACCCCGTAAAAGGCCATCTGGATTTCGTTCAACCACAGGATGGCAAGGTCCAGCGGATTGGAAGAGTTGGAGCGAGCATCCTCCTGAAAAACGGAAAAGAGCCTTTTTCCACCGCAGAACGCACTGAAAGCCCCGCTTTTCTCCCGCACAATGCGGAAAGTGGGGGGACTTTTCCATGAAGCGGCGAACACCTCCTGGAGCCGTTTGAGGATGGCTTTTGCCCGTTCCTCGCAGGAAGCATAAGACCCGCGAAAGCGAACACGCAAAAGTACCCGTCCATCAGCGAGAATGACGAAAACACCCCGTTCCTCCACAAGAGAGAGTTTTGGTTGCGCCTGCACAGCCGGTGCCGCGACAAAAACCCCAAACACCACAAGAAGCAAAATTCCTACGGTTTCCTTTGCACCAGGAGACTGACGGCAAAACAACACATTCCTTCACCCCTTCCAATGCTCCCGAGGCCCTCGTTGGTCGTGACCTTGAAACCAACCTGCTCTTCGGGTACACCCAGAACCCGGGCAAGGCTTTCCCGGATGCGGGCCACAAAGGGAGCAATTCTGGGTTTTTCGGCAACAAGCATGACATCCACGTTCCCGATGTCCCATCCTTTTTCCCGAACCCTCACCACCACGTCCTCAAGGAGTCTGATGCTCTCCGCATCACGCCATTTCGGGTCCTGAGGTGGGAAAAACTCCCCTATGTCTCCAAGACCACAGGCCCCAAGGAGACTGTCCATAAGCGCATGGCACACCACATCTCCGTCAGAATGGCCCAAAAGTCCCCGCTCAAAGGGGATGAGCACACCCCCGAGAACGAGCCTGCGCCCCTCAACAAGGGGATGGATATCATATCCCAGGCCTACCCGGTACGGGACCATCGCACTCTGAAGCGGAGCATCTCCTCAGCCAGAAGAAAGTCCTGGGGAGTGGTGATTTTCAGGTTCTCCTCCGACCCCAGGACAAGGTATACCGGAACCCCAAGACGTTCCACGAGCGAGGCGTCATCGGTCCCCTGAAAACCCTCTTTCCTGGCTTGCTCAAAGGCCTGAAGGATGAGGCCCACACGAAATGCCTGAGGCGTCTGAGCCCGCCATACGGTCCTGCGGTCCAGGGTCTTCTGCACCGTCTGCCCATCGAGGGAGAGCTTCAGGGTATCCACAGAAGGAATGGCCACACATATGGCTTCGTGTTTCCTCAACCCCTCCACACACCGCCATAGAACTTCTTCCCCCACCAGCGGTCGCACCCCATCGTGGATGAGGACGAAATCCTCAGGATGGTCCCGGTACACCTTCACTCCCTCGTACACTGAGTCCTGGCGCGTGGCGCCACCAAACACGTACCGCCTGACCTTGCGGAAACGGTATCTTTCGAGGATCTCCCGCTCGAAAATCTTCTCGTGCAGGGGATGAATGACCACGGTGACTTCGGCAACGGGCTCAAACCGCTCAAAAGCCTCAAGGGTGTGCGCCAGAACTGGCTTCCCAAGGAGCGGAAGATACTGCTTGGGCAAAGCGGCATTCATTCGTTCTCCGACTCCTGCCGCCACCACCACAGCGAAAAACGACGAACCCAGAGGTCTCACCCTTTCGTTTTCAGGCGGGCGAAAATCATCCGTCCCGCGGGAGTCTGCAGGACACTGGTGACAACCGTATCCACGGTGGAATTGATGTACCTTTTCCCCTCCTCCACCACTACCATCGTCCCATCGTCAAGGTAACCCACACCCTGATCCGCCTCTTTCCCCTCTCGAATAATCTGGACCCGGAGTTCTTCCCCTGGAAGCACATAGGGTTTCAGGGCGTTGGAGAGCTCGTTGATGTTGAGGACTTCCACACCTTCAAGCTCAGCAATTTTGTTCAGGTTGAAATCGTTGGTGATGACCCGTGCCCCCATGATTTTCGCCAACTTGATGAGTTTGGCATCCACATCCCGGATATCAGGGAAATCTCGATCAATGATGCGGATGTTGACCTTCTTTTCCTTTCTCATTCTATTCAGGATGTCAAGACCGCGCCGGCCACGGTTCCGCTTGAGAGGGTCCTGAGAATCCGCAACCTGCTGGAGTTCCCGGAGCACAAAGCGGGGGATCAGGAGTTCTCCCTCAAGAAAGCCCGTCCTGCAGATATCCGCGATTCGCCCGTCCACAATGGCACTGGTGTCCAGGATTTTCCCCGTTGCCCCCTGACCTCGCAGGAACCGCACCCGGGGAAGACCAGTGAGGAGGGACACAATGTCATCCTTTCGAAGGAGAAAAACCGCAAGACCAAGAGCCCCACAGATAATGGTCACCACAAGCGGCAGTGCCGCATTCTTAAAGGGCAAAAAGGATATCGGATAGGTAAGGAGCACCCCGATGACCAGTCCGACAATGAGCCCTCCAAGACCAACGAGGATGTCGACCGCCGAAGTCCGGGACAGCACCCCTCCCACCACGGTGAAGGCCTTTTCCAGGGGTTTCACAAACCGCATGCTGACCACCATCACCCCTAAAGCAGCAAAAAGGGCAAAGAGCGTATTCCACAGACGAGAAGACCATGGAGCAAGAAAGAATGAAAGCATAAAGACACACCCTGCCAGCAAAGCACAGAACACCAGGGAAACCACCTTCCCCATACCCAACACCTCCACCCCGCTTCTTGAAAAACCCACATCCCGGCATCACGAAAACCTCCGAAAAAAGACGCTCCTTCCTCCATTATACCAATTTTCCCCAGGAAGCAAGGGTCTTAAGTATCAGAGAGGACACAAAGGGGGGGATACCGATTACGGTCTGAGCCCTTCCTTTTCGAAGAGCTCGAGGATGTGACCACAGAAAGTACACTCAATACCTGCAAGGCGGGGCGGAACTTTCTGTCCCCGCGCCAGGACCGCCCGGCGTATGCCTACCCGAAGTGCCTCCTGAAGGCGCTGCTCAAGAAGGGGGACTGAGCGCACTTCGCCCCCAAGACCGACCTCACCGCAGAACACGGTATCCTTGCGGACCTCTCTCTCCAGGCGGGAGGAGACGAGACTGATGCACAGGGCAAGATCAAGGCCTGTCTCGAGAGTGCGGATTCCCCCAGCGATGCTCACATAGACGTCGTGCCGGGAAAAACGTATTCTCGTGTTTTTCTCCACCACCGCAAGGAGGAGGTGCAGCCGGTTGAGGTCAATGCCCAGGCTCACCCGTCGAGGAAAGTCAAAAGAGCTCGGATGGACGAGGGACTGAATCTCCACCACCATGGCCCTTTTACCCTCTGCAAGAACCGTTCGGGCCACTCCAGGACGAAACCCCTCACTGTCAAGGAGGAAGTACAGGGAGGGATCGCTTACTTCCACAAATCCCTCCTCCCCAAGCTCTAAAAGCCCCACTTCCTGGGTAGACCCAAAACGGTTCTTCATTCCCCGGAGCATCCGCAGTGGACGGTTGGGGTCTCCCTCAAGATACAGCACCACATCCACAAGGTGCTCCAGAGTCTTCGGTCCGGCAACCACACCCTCTTTGGTGACATGGCCCACAAGGATGCAGGCAATGCCGCGCTTTTTGGCGATTCCCATGAACTGGGTGCTCAGTTCCCGTAACATCGCCACGCTTCCAGGAAGGAAGTCGCTCTCCTGCCGGGAGAGGTTCTGAATGGAATCGACAATCACGAGATGAGGAGAAAGGGTATCAATGGCGCTGAGGATGTCCTCGAAAGCGTCAGAGGAGAGGAGGAAAAGGTGGGGTGTTTTGGATACACCAAGGCGGTTCACCCTCAGATAGACCTGGGCAAGGGACTCCTCGCTGGAGACATAGAGCACCGTTTTGCCCACCCGGGCGACGTTTTCGGCAATCTCAAGAAGAAGAGTGGACTTCCCAATGCCCGGATCCCCGCTGAGGAGAATGAGCGACCCTTCCACAACTCCCCCTCCAAGGACCCGGTCGACCTCTCCGATACCGGAAGAGAAGCGGCGGTACTCACGGAGGTTCGCCTCGTTCACCTCGGAGAGGCGTACAGGGACAACTCCCGGAGGGGATGCTGGTTTTTTGGGTTTTCGTTCTGTTTTCTCCTCAAAAAAAGTATTCCACCCTCCGCACTGGGGACAGCGCCCCATCCAGTTGGGGGTGGAATACCCGCATTCACTGCAGAGATATCTCATCGTCAGGCTTGCAGGGACAGCTCAAGGGGTGCGAACTTCGTGAAGGAAATCTTCCCATCCTCAAGCGTCACAATGATGCGGTCGCCTTCTTTAAAGGCCCCGTTCAGAATGAGCTCCGAGAGCGGATCCTCCACAAGTCGCTGAATGGCCCGGCGGAGTGGACGGGCTCCAAAGTTCGGGTCGTATCCTTCCCGTGCGATGAAGGCACGAGCCTCCGGGGTGAGTTCGATGTCCATCCCGTGCTCTTTCAGGCGGTTCTTCGTTTCCTTCATGAGGAGTTCCACGATCTGCTCGATCTCCTTCTGCTTCAGCGGACGGAAGACGATAATCTCATCAACCCGATTCAGGAATTCCGGGGTAAAGACCCGCTTGACCTCCTCCATAACCCGCTGCTTAATCTCCTGGTACGAGAGTCCCTCTTCTTTCTTATCCCCAAAACCAATGCCCCCCTGGGAGGCAATCATCCGTGCGCCAAGGTTTGAGGTCATAATGATGATGGTGTTCTTGAAATCCACAACCCTTCCCTGGGCATCGGTGAGCCGGCCCTCTTCCATAATCTGGAGGAGGATGTTGAAGATTTCGGGATTCGCCTTTTCAATCTCATCGAAGAGGACGACGGAGTATGGTCGCCTCCGCACCTTTTCGGTGAGCTGTCCACCTTCCTCATACCCCACATACCCTGGAGGTGAGCCGACGAGGCGTGAAACCGTAAACTTCTCCATGTACTCGGACATGTCCAGGGTGATGAGGGCGTCTTCTCTGCCGAAGAGGAACTCCGCGAGCGCCTTGGCAAGCTCTGTCTTGCCAACACCCGAAGGACCGAGAAAGATGAACGAGCCAATGGGACGGCGCGGGTCTTTCAACCCGGCCCGGGAACGGCGAATGGCCCGGCACACCGCCTTGACCGCCTCTTCCTGACCCACAATGCGCTTGTGGATTTCTTCCTCCATGCGAACGAGTCTCTCCTTTTCCTCCATGGCAAGGCGTGAAACCGGTATCCCAGTCCAGCTTGAGACCACTGCAGCGATGTCCTCCTCGGTAACAAGCGGCCGTGTAGCGTCTACCTCTCGCAGCCAGGCCTCTTTGCTCTCTCGGTACTTCCGCTTCAGGCGTTCCTCCTCATCCCGGTAACGGGCAGCCTCCTCGAAATCCTGATTCCGGACCGCCCGCTCCTTCTGGCGGCGAACCTCTTCAATCCGTGCCTCGAGCTCCTTGAGCTCCGGGGGGAGCACTGTGGCCCGCAGCCGCACCCGGCTCGCCGCCTCGTCCATAACGTCGATCGCCTTGTCCGGGAGGTACCGGTCCGAAATGTACCGCTGGGAAAGCTTTGCCGCTGCCTCCAGGGCTTCATCAGTGATGCGCACCTTGTGGTGCTCCTCATACCTTTCCCGGATACCCCGGAGAATCGCAATGGTGATCTCCACCGAGGGTTCGTCAACGTACACAGGCTGGAACCGGCGCTCAAGTGCCGAGTCCTTCTCGATATACTTCCGGTACTCAGTGATGGTCGTCGCTCCGATGGCCTGGAGCTCTCCCCGGGCAAGGGCAGGTTTCAGGATATTGGCTGCGTCAATGGCACCCTCCGCTGCTCCAGCCCCCACCAGGGTGTGCACCTCATCGATGAAAAGGATGACTTCCTTGGTCTGGACGATTTCCGAGATGATTTTCTTCAGGCGCTTCTCAAACTCTCCGCGATACTTGGTTCCAGCAACCACCGCGGCAAGGTCGAGGCTCACCACCCGCTTTCCTTTAAGGATTTCGGGAACCTCACCCCTGACAATCTTCTGCGCCAGCCCCTCCACAATAGCGGTCTTCCCCACTCCGGGTTCTCCAATGAGCACAGGGTTGTTCTTTGTCCTCCGGCTTAGAATCTGGATAACCCGCTCGATCTCCTTTTCCCGTCCGATGACCGGATCGAGCTTCTTCTCTAAAGCCAGCTGGGTCAGGTCCCGGCTGAACTCGTCAAGAACAGGAGTTCGACTTTCCCGATGCGATGGGGGTGAGTCGGGGAAGCTCTCCTGAGAGGAGGAGCTTTCGTTGAGGAACTCGTAGAGTCTGTTCCTCACCATCTCAAGGTCAAGGCCAAGGCGGCGGAGAATCTGGGCTCCAACGCCCTCTCCTTCCCGGAGAATCCCAAGGAGGATGTGCTCCGTGCCCACGTAGTTGTGTCCCATGCGCCGCGTCTCATCGAGGGCAAGCTCGAGAACCCGCTTTGCCCGAGGAGTGAAGGCAACTTCTCTTGAGCCCTGGTACTCTGTTCGATCCACCATGTGCTCAAGTTCACTCCGAACGAGCTCCAGGGTGATATCGAAGCTGTCAAGGATTTTCGCTGCCAGGCCTTCCCGCTCTCGCAAAAGACCGAGGAGGAGGTGTTCTGTGCCGATGTGATTGTGCTTTAAGCGAACTGCCTCATCCTGGGCCAGGATGATAACCTTCCGCGCCCTCTCGGTATACCGTTCAAACATCGTCTCGTATCCTCCCCAAAGACACTCCTAAAAATTCCAGTATATCCCCACACATCCCTCGCAGAGGAATGGTTTTCAGCCGCTCTTCCACCCATGCCCCAACGCTCATTCCATTACAACCCCGCCTCTGGGCAAATATTCCCTCCTCCTGTCCGAAACAAAGCAGCGACAGGAAGTCCAGCACCTTCTTTCCCTTTATATCGCCCTCCCGAACAAGATCTTTACCCGCTTCCTGCACCTTCTCAAGCAGAGTCTTACGGTGAAGGTCAGAATTCCGGAGGATTTCCCGGATGCTCCGTTCCCACTGAACCACCTTTCGCTCAATCCAGGACATTCCCTGGAAGATTTCCTCTTCCGTCACCCCCAGGGTGTAGCGGTTCGTGATTTCGAAAACGTGCGCCACAGGTTCTTTCGTCCCGCCGTACCCTGAGACGACAAACTCCTGACGCTCCCGGAACCACTGGAGGACCTGGTCCTCACCGTACACCAGAGAAAGGGCGGGCAGGTGGAGCCACACGAAGATTTTGAGGCCTGTTCCCATCCACCAGGGAGAGGCCGTGAGATACCCCCACTGAGGATCAAAGGCGTAATCAAGGAAACGCTCAAGCCACCGGTCAAGTCGCCGCACTGCCTCGAAATCAGCACGTCTCAGAGGGGCCATCCTTTCCGAGAAGATTCGCAGGTGGTCACCGCTACCGAGCACCACTCCAAACTTCTGACCCTTTCGCTCCCGAACAAAGGAAACCGTTCCTTCCTTATTTTGTCTACGGAAAAAGCCGAAACCCCGACCTTCCCCGCAGATGGCTTCTGTGACTCTTCGTTCAACCTCCTCGGAGAAAAGGGGGTGGAAAAAGCGCGACGATGGAAAGGGAAGGCCCTCGAGATTCCGGGCAAGGACAATCTGTGTCTTTTCCCGAACCACCCCAAGAGAAGGAAGGGTTTTCTTCCAGGGAATACACATCCTCATAGGAGCGATTGCAACCTCTCAATGAGCTTTTTCAAGCGCTCGGCCTGCTCATACCGCTCTTCAGCCACACACCGCTCAAAATCCCGCAGTGCCTGGGAGAGGCTCTCCTGAATCTTCTTTTTCCGGACAAAGCGCCAGGGCATACTGCCCCGGTGGTGATTCCCTGCCTGCTCTTCCCGTGCCCACCGTTCTATTTCCCGGGAAAAGGCACTGTAGCAGTAGGGACATCCCACAAACCCGCGTTCGAGGAATACCCGCAAAGGCAAAAGGCAAAAAGGACAGCGCTTTCTCTGGCGACCCAGGGTCCTCTCTTTCTGGATTCGACCATTCCGGAACCCCGTCTCAAGAAGGTGAGCAACGGACACGTGCATCGCACACTTCCGGCACAGAAAGAGCTTATCCCCTGATCCTGCCCGTTCCTGGGCAAGGTACACCACAACCACTGCCTCACGGTGTCCGCAAAAATCGCACCTCATTTACTTCCCCCAGCTCAGAATCTGCAGGAGCATTTCTTTCAGTATCCTTGAGCGAAGCTGATTTCGCTCCGCTCCGGGAGGAATACCAAGGTCGTCGACTTTCTCTAAAGCCTTAATCATTGCTGCCTTCATGAGCTGACCCTCGCGGTGCGTGATGAAGTTCTCCCGCTCCAGCCAGCTCAGGAGGTCCTCAACGTCGCTTTCTTTAAGCTGCCGTTCATACTCCTCAAGATAGGCCACAATCGGCTCAATCCGGTCAATGGGAATTTTCCTGATCCGGACGTAGCCGCTACCCCCTCGCCGGCTCTCCACGATAAAGCCCCGAAAAACGCTAAAACGGGTGGCAAGAACATAGTTGATCTGGGACGGAGCACAATCAAACTCACTGGCTAGCTTCCCCCGCTGGATGGTGACCATCTGGTCAGGGGAGTTCTCAATAAGGCGCATGATGTATCGCTCTATGGTGTCACAGAGGGAATACATAGCTCTCCCTCCTCTTGCCCCTTTTGACCATAACTGACATTTTTCATTATACCCGCCTCAGGGGCTTTGTCAATCTCTGACAGGGCGAAGGAGGGGGAAGAGGATAACCTCTCGAATAGAAGGCACATCGGCAAGGAGCATAACCAGCCGGTCAATCCCAATACCCAGTCCCCCTGTGGGAGGCATTCCGTACTCCAGCGCTTCAAGGTAATCCTCATCGATGAAATGCGCTTCGAGATCACCCCCCTGGCGCTTTCGAGCCTGTTCTTCGAAACGTCTCCTCTGTTCGAAGGGATCGTTGAGCTCGCTGTAAGCATTCCCGATTTCTTCTTGTCCGATGAAGAGCTCGAAACGCTCAGCCAGATGGGGGTTGTCCTTCTTAGCCTTGGCCAGAGGTGAAATCTCCACCGGATAGTCGAGCACGAAGGTCGGATGGATGAGCTCAGGCTGTACAAAGCGCTCAAGAAGCTCGTTCACGAACTTCCCCCGATCCCAGTTCACTTCCCAGGGCATCCCCAGCGCGTCCGCTTTCTTCCGCATGATTTCAAGAGAATCCTCAAGGATGTCAATCCCAGTTTTCTCCCGAATAGCCTCGGGCAAGAGTAAACGCCTCCAGGGCGGGGTGAAGTCAATGGTCATCAACTGATAGGTGATGGTGTACGTTCCAAGAATCCTGAAGACCACGGAAGAGAGGAGTTCTTCGCAAAGGCGCATCATGGTTTCGTAGTTCCCGTAAGCCTCGTAGAGTTCGAGCATCGTGAACTCCGGATTGTGACGGACCGAAATCCCCTCATTTCTGAAGTTCCGGTTGATTTCGTAGACCTTTTCGAACCCCCCCACCACGAGACGTTTCAGGAAGAGTTCCGGAGCAATACGGAGGTAGAGCTCCATCCCCAGGGCGTTGTGGAACGTCTTGAAGGGACGGGCCAGGGCACCTCCAGGGATGACCTGCATCATGGGAGTCTCAACCTCTACAAAGCCCCGCTCATCAAGAAAGGCCCGGATTTCCCGGATGAGGCGGGAGCGAAGGAGGAAGATATTCCGGACCTCGGGGTTCATGATGAGGTCGAGGTACCGCTTCCGGTATCGAACCTCCACATCCCTGAGTCCATGCCATTTCTCCGGGAGGGGGCGGAGGCATTTCCCGAGAAAAACGAAGTCCTCAACGAGAACGGTGAGTTCCCCGGCATGGGTTCGGAAGACTTTCCCCTCCACTCCCAGAAGGTCCCCAACATCAATCACCCGGAAAACCTGAAAGCGGTCATCACCCAAGACATCCCGCTTGACGTATATCTGAATTCTCCCCGTATGGTCCTGAAGGTCAGCAAAGAGGGCCTTACCATGCCGCCGAATGGCCATGAGTCTTCCAGCAGTTCGAACCCTGGCCTCGCTCTGAATAAGCGTCGCTTCGTGGTTACGGATTTCGAGGACCGTATGGGTCTTCTCAAAACGTCCGTTATAGGGCTCTATGCCGAGATTCCTGAGTTCCTGAAGCTTTTCGAGTTTTTCGCTTGTTTCGACCTCCACGGGGTCACCCTCCATGAGCCTATGAGCCTCAGTTTCCTCGTTTCACACCTTGCGGAAAAAGCGCAAAAAAACCTACCCCCTACCCCGTCACCCTCGAACGAACTCCACCCCTACTCTTCCTTCCTGCGAATGTCCACTATGCGATACCGCACAACCCCTGCTGGAACTTTGATCTCCACGACTTCGCCCCGGGTGTGGCCAATGAGCGCCTGGGCAAGAGGGGATTCAAAAGAAATCTTCTGCGCCGAGGGGTCCGCCTCCACCGAGTCCACGATGGAGTACTCCACAATCTTCCCCTTGTCAAGGTTCTCAAGGACAACCCGCACACCCAGCCGGACACGGTCGAGGTCCTCTTCGGCATACTCTTCTTCGTCCACGATTTCTGCTCGGCGGAGTTTCTCCTCAAGCACCAGAATCCGCCCTTCGATGAACGCCTGTTCGTTCTTCGCCGCCTCGTACTCCGCGTTCTCGCTGAGATCTCCAAAGGAGAGGGCGTGGCTGATTTTATCGGCGATTTCTTTCCGCTTCACCGTTTTGAGGTACCGGAGTTCTTCCTCAAGCTTCTGGTACCCTTCTCGAGTCAATCGAATCTTTCCGTCCTCTTTCTTCTTTTCCATACGTTGCGCCCCCACATCCGAAAGGCCCGTTACTTTCCCAATAAGGATATAGAAAGGCCTCCGGGCTGTCAAGTTTTTTCGGCACCTTCAGTGCCGCGCAAGGCCGTCAATCCCCAAACCTTCCCGGGGAGGCACCGGTTCACTCCCTGTTTTCCTCCGCAGGGCTTCACTCTTCACAAGCAGCATCCCCAGATACCCCACTCCAAAACCTGCAGGCACCGCCCATAAAAGCAATACGGGGAGGTAGAAAAGCAGAGCTCCGCTTTGAACGTAGAGGGAAGCCACAACCCATTGCCCCAGGTTGTGAAATACCGCACCAAGGAGACTTGTCCAGAGCGGGGAGACGTTCTTCTGGCGAAGGGCGCTCATAATGCCGAAGCTGGTGAGACCCCCACCAAGGCTCAGAAAGAAAGCAATGCCAAGGAGCGTTCCGGAAAACAGATTCCCCAGGATGATGCGAACGAGCACCACGTAGAGGGCTTCCCGTCCGCCAAAGAGGAAAAGCGCCACCAGGGTAACCACATTGGCCAGTCCCACCTTGATGCCAGGAAGAGGAACAGGAGGAGGGAGACACCCCTCAACCATGTGGAGAACGACTCCGAGTCCGGCGAGGAAACCAACAGCCCCGAGCGATACCGTCCTGCGAATGCCCAAAACCTCCTGCGCTTCAGGGTACCACACGAGGAACGCTTTCGCAAGCAGGAAGCCACCTGCAAGGGGAAATGAAGAGCAACCTGGGAACTCTTCAGGAAGCAAACAAATGGTGGAGATGACGGGACTTGAACCCGTGACCTCCTCGTTGCGAACGAGGCGCTCTCCCGGCTGAGCTACATCCCCATGTTCTGAAAAACGCATGGTGGGCCTATCTGGATTTGAACCAGAGACCTCACGCTTATCAGGCGTGCGCTCTCACCAACTGAGCTATAGGCCCACATCCTGCACCTTGAGAAGAAAATATTCCGCCTACTTCCCTCTGGACTCCTTAGAAAGGAGGTGATCCAGCCGCAGGTTCCCCTACGGCTACCTTGTTACGACTTCACCCCAATCATCAACCCCACCCTCGGCGCCTGCCTCCCTCTTGCGAGGGTTAGCCCAGCGACTTCAGGTGAAGTCGACTTTCGTGGTGTGACGGGCGGTGTGTACAAGGCCCGGGAACGTATTCACCGCGCCATGGCTGATGCGCGATTACTAGCGATTCCGCGTTCATGCAGGCGGGTTGCAGCCTGCAATCCCAACTGAGGCCGGCTTTCTGGGATTGGCTCCCCCTCGCGGGTTCGCGACCCTCTGTACCGGCCATTGTAGCACGTGTGTCGCCCAGGGCATCAGGGCCATGAGGATTTGACGTCATCCCCACCTTCCTCCGGCTTGTCGCCGGCAGTCCCCTTAGAGTGCCCGGGTTGCCCCGGTAGCAACTAAGGGCAAGGGTTGCGCTCGTTGCGGGACTTAACCCAACATCTCACGACACGAGCTGACGACAACCATGCAGCACCTGTTGTGGCTCCCCTGGAAACCAGGGGTCGTCACCCTTTCGGGCTCCTACCACCACAATGTCAAGCCCTGGTAAGGTTCCTCGCGTTGCATCGAATTAAACCACATGCTCCACCGCTTGTGCGGGCCCCCGTCAATTCCTTTGAGTTTCAACCTTGCGGCCGTACTCCCCAGGCGGGGTACTTAATGCGTTAGCTGCGGCACGGAAGGGGTCGAACCTCCCACACCTAGTACCCATCGTTTACAGCCAGGACTACCCGGGTATCTAATCCGGTTCGCTCCCCTGGCTTTCGCTCCTCAGCGTCAGGGACAGACCAGAGAGCCGCCTTCGCCACTGGTGTTCCTCCCGATATCTACGCATTTCACCGCTACACCGGGAATTCCACTCTCCTCTCCTGCCCTCGAGCTCCCCAGTTTCCCACGACCCTCCCCGGTTGAGCCGAGGGCTTTCACGTGAGACTTAGGGAGCCGCCTACGAGCGCTTTACGCCCAGTGAATCCGGACAACGCTCGCTCCTTACGTATTACCGCGGCTGCTGGCACGTAATTAGCCGGAGCTTTCTCCTGGGATACCGTCACAGGAAGGAGCTGTTCACCCCTTCCCTCTTCTTCTCCCAGAACAGGGGTTTACGACCCGAAGGCCTTCTTCCCCCACGCGGCGTCGCTGGGTCAGGCTTTCGCCCATTGCCCAAGATTCCTCACTGCTGCCTCCCGTAGGAGTCTGGGCCGTGTCTCAGTCCCAGTGTGGCCGGACACCCTCTCAGGCCGGCTACCCGTCATCGCCTTGGTAGGCCGTTACCCCACCAACAAGCTGATGGGACGCGAGCCCCTCTTGAGGCGCCAGCATGCCAAGCAGAGGCCAGCTTTCCTCCAGAAGCCCTGCGGCCCTGGAGTGTATGGGGTATTAGCCCCCCTTTCGAGGGGTTATCCCCCTCCTCAAGGCAGGTTACTCACGCGTTACTCACCCGTTCGCCACTCAGCCTTCCCTTCCTCGGAGAGTCAGGGAAGCTGCGTACGACTTGCATGTGTTAGGCACGCCGCCAGCGTTCGTCCTGAGCCAGGATCAAACCCTCCATGACAAACCTGTTCAGTCCTCACAGAGGACTTGATTTCCTGGTTCCTGTACGGTATCACCTTCAGGAAGTAGGCGGAATATTCACTTGTCAAGGTGCGCCTTTTTGCCCTGGGGGAGCCAGGGCAAGAGATAATTTAGCACAGGGGTGAGGAATTGTCAACAAGGACCCGAAAAAATTCGAGATTACCGCACTCTCCCAATAGGCATAAGGTAAAGAGGGTGCTCGCTCAGCGGAAGATTCAGGACTTTCTTCACCCCCTCATCCTGGAAAGCTCCAACCACGACGGTTCCAAGACCAAGAGCCTCAGCCTGGAGGTAGACGTTCTGTGCAGCATGGCCAGCTTCCATATGCACGTATCGGATACCCCGTTCACCGTACTTCCGGGTTGTCCGCTCGTAAACCGCAGCGAGGACAAGGACTACCGGTGCTTCACGAATCCAGCGCTGAAAGAGCGCCACCCTGTACAGATCTTCTCTCCTGTCACCCTCAAGAACCCGCAAAAGCGCGTGCTCTTCGGGGAGGTATCGGTACACTCCGGGCGAAAGGCCTTCGACCTCTCCGGCGACGATATAAACCTCCAGGGGATAAAGCGCCCCTGCTGAGGGAGCCGTACGGAAACCCTGTGCTCTGTCCGTGACGCCCTGGGCTGCCCAGAGGAGCTGGGCGATTTCTAGAAGGGTCAAAGGGGATCGGGCAAAAGAGCGGTGTGAACGACGCCGCAGGAGCGCCTCCTCAACAGAGGTGTCGCTATCAAACCGTGGGGAAGGCAGAACAATCCTCTCCTCAGCATATCCCCGCGTCCCCCACCATCCCACAAAAAGCAGAACAAGGAGAAACAGCACCACGCGCACTTTTTTCCCTCCTTTCAGGGCGTCACCGATTCTCGTCCTCCTCGTAGAGAACCTTCTTGAGGTAACGGAGTGATTGCCGCAGCATGGGGCCAAGAAGGCGATCGCTGTAATCCCGGCCAAGTTTTGGTCCAGGGAGTTCGAGATACCCCACTATGCGCTGTTTGGGGAGGAGATGGCGCTTCTCAAAGAGCAGGGATCGGATGCTTCGCACATCCACCACACCTCGAGCGAGGTTCTCCGGCTCAAACCCAAAGGTCTCGTGGTACATGGCATCGGTGTTTTTCCAGTGGAATTCATGGAGATACGGGAATGTGGCTACAAAAAGCGATACGTGGTCCTCACGGAGCCTCCCTTCTTCGTCCACAAGACCGTGAGAGACGTCGGCGCAGAAGCCAAAGCGGGCCGCCGTATCCCTGTGCTTTTGCCAGTAGGTGGTCAGTTCTTCTCCGATTGCCCTGACCTCCTGGGCACTGCAGGGAGGCTCAGCGTAACACGACATGGGCTCTGCGGTGAGCCACTCAAGGCCCCAGGACTTCGCATAGTGCAGGAGTTCCTTGATCTTCTCGAGGTATCTCCGGATGCCCCTTTCCCGGAAACCCAGACGGTCTCGAGGGAAAGCCCCCATGGAAGCACCACAGGACGAAGCCCCAAGAAGGGCAGCCACCTCAATGAGTCTCCGGTAATTACGCTCTGTGACGGCTACCATCTCCGGGTCCTCCGAGAGAAATCCCCCGAGTTCCCGATACGCCGAGAAAACACTTGATATGGTGATACCCCGTTTCTTTGCTTCTTCCCGCAACCTCAGAAAGTACGAATCGGGGAGAAAGTAAAGTTCAAAGAACGTCCCAAGCTGGAGGTACGTGACCCCCTCCTCGACCATAAGGTCGAAAAGCCACTGGAACGAGTACCGGTATGTGATGGGATCACTCTTTACCCCGAGTAAGAGCTCCAGAGACACCGGTGTCTTCTGGCATTCCTCTTGCTGCAGCCTCTCCTGCATCGTCTCACCTCCAGGGCTCGTTCGAAGCCCGACGAACGTTCACCTCGTCGATGACCGCGTTTTTGCCCCGCATGGTGAGCAGGAACCAAACGATTTCGGCAATTTCTTCCGGAGTGATGAGCCGTTCTCCAAGAAGATCCGGGCGCATGGCGGCGATGAGGTCCGTTCCTACGCCTCCGGGAGCGATAACGTGCACCCGGATTCCCTCCGGGTGCAGTTCTCGAGCAAGAACCTTCGTAAAACCCATAAGGGCGTGTTTTGAGGCCGTGTAGGCTCCCTGGTGAATGTAGCCCTTCGTTCCCACCACAGAGGAGATATTGATGATGGTAGCCAGCGTAGAACGGCGGAGGTACGGCAGGGCTTCTCGACAGATGAGAAAGGGAGCGCGGACATTCACGGCCATTTGGAATTCCCATTCTTCAAGTGTCGTTTCCTCGAGAGGCTTCGACAGGGCAACCCCTGCATTGTTCACCACAACATCCAAACGCCCGAAGTATTCTCCAGCTTCACACACAAAGCAGACAGGGAAAGCAGGATCCGCAAGGTCCCCAGAGCGAACAAAGACCTCAGCGCCGAGTGCTGCAAGCTCAGCCCTCAGGGCTTCCAGCGCTTCCTGAGAACGGGCACAGAGCGCAAGGTGCAATCCCTTCTCCGCAAGAGTTCTGGCAATGGCGCGGCCAATCCCACGACTGGCTCCCGTAACAAGAGCAACCTTCCCTCTCCACTCTTCCATGGCATTCCCCCCAGAGCCTCCTTCTATCTTAGCACAAAAATTTTACAGGATTTTTCCCTAACCTCTTTAGAATGTATTCCCTCGACCGATATAATACTTTGGAGCCCGGGGATGAAAGGGCAAACTCCCCGAAAGGGGAGGGCGCAAAGCCACAGGCCTACGGTGTTTTTCCACCACGGCGGCTGGGCTGCCAAGCTCCGGCACCGAGTACTTCAGCACGTCACTTTGGGGGGAACACACATGAAACGGTGGCATTTCTCCTTTTCGCTCAAGGTTCGCCTTGCCCTTCTTGGAATCCTTGCAGTTGTGGCTTCAGCGCTTGCCGTCGGGCTTTTCAGTCTCTCTCTGAGCCAGAAGGAGATACTGAAGAAGCGCCACGAGGCAACACAGTTCATCGTTGAGGCAGCAATGTCCCAGATTCAGGCCCAGTATGAAGCCTTCCAGAAGGGAACCATCTCTGAGGACGAGGCCAAAGCCCGGGCCCTGAGTATCCTCGAGCGTCTCCGGTATGAAGGAGAAAACTATGTGTGGGTGAACGACCTGAAACCCTCCATGGTCATGCACCCCATAAAGCCTGAGCTCAACGGGCAGGACCTCACCGATTACAAGGACCCTCAGGGGAAACGGCTCTTTGTTGAAATGGTGAAGGTCTGCAAGGAGCAGGGAGCAGGCTTTGTGGATTACCTCTGGCCAAAACCAGGCTTCACCGAGCCCGTCCCCAAGGTTTCCTACGTGGCACTCTTCAAGCCCTGGGGATGGATTGTGGGGACCGGAGTTTACCTCGACGATGTCCGGACCTACATGAGGGGAATAACCCTGCGAATGGTGGTCATTATCGCCATTGCCGTTGCCGTCCTTGTCGTCGTCTTCCTGCTCCAGGCCTTTGCCATCGCCCGTCCTGTTGAGGCTCTTGTTCGCCATGCAGAACGTGTAGCCAGGGGAGACCTTAGCAATAACCTCGCTGTGTCTCGCCGGCACGATGAAATCGGCCGGCTCTCTCAGGCTTTCCACGCCATGGTTGAAAACCTCAAGGATATGATCCAGAGCGTTTTCCACACAACCGACGCCCTGGCCTCTTCAAGCAATGAGGTGTCCGCATCGGTGGAAGAGGTGGCCAAAGCTACCGAAGAGATCGCCCAGACCATCGCCCAGGTGGCTGAAGGTTCCACCCGCCAGAGCGAAGAGCTCAGCGCCATTGACGAGGAGACCAAAAACATCGCCAGAAAAGCTGATCAGGTTTTCGAAGCCACAGAACGCAACACTAAAGCGGTTCTCAACATTACCGCCCACATGGAGGAGAACATGAGAGCACTGGCAGCGATTGAGGAGGCCCTCGAAAAAACCGCTCAGGAGGCGCAGAATGATAAAGAAGCGGCGGAAAAAGGGAAAGAATCGCTTAAGGTGCTTGGAGAAAGCATCCAGCTGATTTCCCGGGGTGCCCAGGAGGTCGCTCAGGCGATTCAAACCCTGAACGCTCGGTCTGAGGAAATCAGCAGCATCGTCGGCATCATCACGAGCATCGCCGAACAGACCAATCTCCTTGCCCTCAACGCTGCCATCGAGGCTGCGAGGGCTGGAGAGGCAGGGCGAGGATTCGCCGTGGTAGCAGAAGAAGTACGGAAGCTTGCCGAGGAATCCTCCCAGGCTGCAGAACGCATTGCCCGACTCATTGAGGAGATCAAAAAGGACATGGCCCGAGCTTCAGAGAGCATGCACGAAGCAGAGGAAGAGGTGGAAAGAGGGGTTGTCCGGCAGAACGAGGTGAACAGGAATTTCGAGTCCATCATCGCCTCTGTTGACCGGACGCTCCAAGAAATCCAGGGACTGTACCAGGCCCTCCACCGGGCAAAGGAATCCCTGAACGAAACCCTCAAGGAAACTGAGACCATCGCCCGGCTCTCTGAAGAGAACAACAGGGTACTCAACGAAATCGCCCAGGCCATCAAGGTCATCACGGACAAAATTGCCGCCGCAGCCTCGGTGTCTGAAGAGAACGCCGCAGCCAGCGAGGAAGTCTCCGCTTCTGCGGAAGAGCAGAACGCTTCCCTTCAGGAAATCACCAAGGCCACCGGAGCTCTGGCTCAGCTTGCGGAAGAGCTCAAAGAGAAGGTCAAGCGCTTCACGGTTTAGGTTTCCTTGCCTTCACCCCTCCCTAATGGTATATTAGGGAGGGGTGGAATATATTGCCTATAGCGCGGGTGCTTTTGGCCTACAATCAGGCTGTGCTCTCTCAGGAAGAGGAGGAATACTACGCAACCCAGCAGGAACTCAAGGGACAGACGCTCACCCTCATCCAAGAGGCCCTGAGAGAAACCGGATACGAGGTGGTGCTTTTCGACGTTGAATGCCCTCTTGAGGAAGTGGTGACCCGTCTCTTGTCCGAGGACATCCACTTTGTCTTCAACGTCACCACCTGTGTCTCATCGGTGTACAGCCAGGCACTCTTGCCTCTGCTTCTTGACGCCCTGGACATCCCTTATCTTGGTTCCCGTGCGGTGGTCCATTCACTTTGTCTAGATCGTTCTCTGACGAAGCTGGCCCTGCGGGGTCTTGGTGTCCCCACACCGTCCTTTTTCCTCTGGACTCCTCAAGTTCCCTGGCCGGAGAACCTTGAATTCCCTGTTCTCGTAAAACCCCGTTTTCGAGAACACCGGGGAAGGAAGCTTGGGGGTTTCATGGTCCATGACCACAAGGATCTCGAGAGAGCCGCCCTTGAGCTTTTCGAGATGACGGAGGAAAAAGTGATTGTCGAAAAGTACATTCCTGGAAGAGAATTCGTTGTTGGTCTTTGGGGCAACGATGAGGAAACCGCTCCTCTGCCCATCCTCGAAATCACTCCCCTCAGCAGAGATTTTCCTCCCTGCGAGGAAATCCTCAGGAAGGGAGAACGGGTTCTGGGAGTAGCAGACCTTCCTGAGGAAATCGTCCTCCAGATTCAGCGCATGAGTTTAAAAATCTTCCAGGAACTCAACATGCGCGATTACGCCACATTTCGCCTGATTCTCTCTGAGGGAGAAGCCCTGCCGCTTTTTCTTGAAATCAACGCCCTTCCGCTGCTCTACTACCGCCAGAGTCCCTTCCCGGAGATGTGCGCTGCTTTGGACATCGACTATACGGGTATGGTGCAGCGTCTCTTCCACATTGCTATGAAACGGGTGAAGGCACGTGCCTGATCCTGTAACTTTTGCCGTTCTTGGGGCAGGACACGGTGGGCAGGCTCTGGCGGGGTACCTTGCCCTCAAGGGTTTTCCAGTGCGGCTTTTCAACCGAACTCCCGAGCGCCTTCGCCCCATACAGCTTCTTGGAGGCATACAGGTTGAGGGAGAGGTCAGTGGCTTTGCCCCCATCCCGGTTGCAACCTCGGATATCCGGGAAGCCATAGCGGGTACCCAGGTCATCATGGTGGTTCTCCCGGCCACAGGTCATCGGGACATTGCCGAACGTCTGAGCCCTTACCTTGAGGATGGGCAGATGATCGTCCTCAACCCCGGGAGGACAGGAGGTGCGCTTGAAGTACGCCAGGTTCTCAGAGAAACTTCCTGCACAAAAGACGTCCTCATCGCCGAAGCTCAGACCTTTCTCTTCGCCAGCCGGATCAGCGGACCGGCGCAGGTCCGGATATTCCGGGTGAAGAACAGCATCCCGGTTGCCGCCCTACCGGCGTACGAAACTGTGAGGGTCGTCCAGACGCTTCGGGTTGCCCTGCCCCAGTTCGTTCCCGAAGACAGCGTCCTGAAAACGAGTTTCAACAACATCGGTGCCGTTTTTCATCCTACCATCACCATTCTCAACGCGGCCCGAATAGAGAGCACTCACGGGGAGTTCGATTACTACATCGAGGGCGTCACGCCCTCTGTTGCCCTCGTCCTTGAAGAGGTGGACAGAGAGAGGGTGAAAGTCGCGGAAGCCCTGGGAGTCCGCGCCATCACTGCCCGGGAATGGCTGTATTCAGCCTACGACGTTTTCGGAAGAAACCTCTTTGAGGCTATCCAGAACAACGCGGGATACCAGGGGATTCGAGCACCCTCCACCATTTTCCACCGGTACATCACGGAAGACGTCCCCACAAGCCTTGTCCCCATCTCTTCTCTGGGGAAAATGCTCGGTGTACCTACACCGACCATCGATAGCCTCATTCACCTTGCTTCAGTCCTCCACGGGAAGGACTACTGGAGAGAGGGAAGAACCGTGGAGAAACTTGGGCTACAAGGGTTAAGCGTGAAGGACATCCATGAGCTGGTGGTGACCGGTGGAAAGTAAAAAGGTCCTTGGAGCCTCGTTGGGAACCTGTGTCCACGTTGCCGGGGTGTACGGATTCCTGACCCTTGCTGAGCGTTTCGGATACCAGACGGTTTTCCTCGGTCCTGCCCGTTCTCCCCAGGAGGTCGTCGAGGCAGTTTTACAAGAACGCCCGTCAATGGTCATCCTTGGGTACCGTCTCACAGAATGCGTGGCAGAGAAGCTTTTTGAGGAGCTGCAAAGCCTCATAACCAGGCACGACCTCTTTCGAATTCCCTGGGCTTTGAGCTGTACCCCTCAAATTGAACCTGTAGCCCGCAAATCCGGCCTTTTTACCTATATCTTTACCGGAAGGGAACCATTTTCGGAGATTGTGGCGAGCCTGACCGGATCAGGAGAAGAACGTAAGGAGGATATCTATCCTGAAACCCTTCCTGAGCGCATTGCCGCAAGGTACCCCTTCCCTCTTCTCCGCCATCACTTCGGCCTTCCCACAGTAGAGGAAACGGTGGAAGGGGTGCGCCGCATAAGTGAGGCGAAAGTGGTGGACGTTATTTCCCTTGGCCCGGACCAGAACGCCCAGGAGTTCTTCTTCGAACCTCACAGGATGGACGAGACCCACAAAGGAGCAGGAGGAGTTCCCCTGCGGCGAAAAGAAGACCTTGTGGCCATATTCGAGGCCTCTCGAAGGGGGAACTTTCCCCTTCTCCGCTGTTACAGCGGAACGAACCACCTCAAGGAGTGGGCATACCTTCTGCACGAAACCATCCGTATCGCCTGGGGGGCGGTTCCCATCTTCTGGTACAGCGAGCTCGATGGACGATCGAAACGGCCACTTCCTGAGGCCATCAAAGAGAACCTGGAAGCTATGAAGACCTACATTGACCTTGGAGTTCCCATAGAGGTGAACGACGCACACCAGTGGAGCCTCCGGGGAGCCCCAGACAGCGTCGCCGTGGCCTCTTTTTTTCTTGGAGCGTACATTGCCAAAAAGCTCGGTGCTCGATACTACGTCGCCCAGTACATGCTGAATACCCCTCCGGGCATTGCTCCCCGGGCAGATCTTGCCAAAATGCTTGCCAAAAAAGACCTTGTGCAGACCCTCGAAGATGCAACCTTCACCGTCTTCACCCAGATCCGGGGAGGGTTGGCCCACTTCACTCCACACCCTGAAATCGCCAAAGGGCAACTTGCGGCTTCGACTTTCCTTGGACTTTTCCTCCGCCCTCATATCGTCCACGTGGTGAACTTCTCCGAGGGCGACCACCTGGCCCGACCTGAAGAGGTCATTGAAAGCGCCCATATTGTTCAGGGAGTCCTGAAAGACGCCCTCTTTGACCTTCCCGACGTTGCAAAAGACCCCTACATTGCAGAACACCGGGCACGGATAAAGCAGGAGGCACTCCTCCTTCTTGAGGCCCTAAAGAGCCTGGGCCAGGGGGAAGACCCCTTCCTCGACCCAGGGGTCCTTGCTGAAGCAGTCACAAGAGGTCTCTTTGACGCCCCTCATCTTCTCGGCAACCCCTGGGCTAAAGGAAAGGTCCAGACGAGAATCGTTGAAGGCATGCTCTACCCTGTCGATGAAAAAGGGCACGTGCTCTGTGAGGAAGAACGCCTGAGGCGCCTGGGATTCTCCTTTTAGAGAATCCCCTCCCGCAAGAGGAGTTCGGCAATCTGGATGGCATTGAGCGCCGCCCCCTTGCGGAGCTGGTCTCCAACCACCCAGAGGTTTAGCCCCCGCTCCAGAGAAATGTCCTCCCGAATCCGCCCAACGTAGCATTCGTCCTTTCCAGCAACGAAAAGGGGCATTGGGTAGAGACGATTCTGCGGATCGTCCTGAACCACCACTCCCGGGAAGTTCGAAAGGAGTTCTACTGCTTTTTCCCGGGTGATCTTCCGTTCCGTCTCAACGTTGATGGCTACGGAATGAGCCCGGAACACCGGAACCCGAACACAGGTTGCCGTTACCTGAATAGAAGGATCCTCCATGATTTTCCGCGTTTCCCAGACCATTTTCATCTCTTCCTTTGTGTAGAAGTTCTCCAAGAATACGTCGATATGGGGAATGAGGTTAAAGGCAATCTGGTAGGGAAAAACCCGAGCTTCCAGGGGTTTCCCCTGGGCATAGGCCAGAATCTGTTCCTCGAGTTCCCTCATGGCCTGTGCCCCTGCCCCGGAAGTCGCCTGGTAGCTTGCCGCCACGATCCGGCGAATCTTTCCGTAATCATGGAGGGGCTTTAAGGGAACAACGGAGATGATGGTGGTGCAGTTTGGGTTGGCGATGATGCCCCGTTTCTTCACCTCACGAACACGGTGGGGGTTGACCTCCGGAACGATCAGAGGAACATCGTCTTCAAGACGGAACGCGGAAGAGTTGTCCACCACCAGACACCCACTCTCCACCGCTTTGGGAGCAAACTCCCGACTTACAGAAGCACCGGCACTGAAAAGCGCAAGGTCGCACCCAGAAAAACTCGAAGGGCCTAGAACCTCAACGGGGATTTCCTCTCCTCTGAAACGCACTGTCTTCCCCTGAGAACGTGGGGAGGCCAGAGGTTTCAAATCCCGAAGGGGAAATTCCCGTTCCTCAAGGATGCGGAGCATTTCCTGTCCGACTGCTCCTGTGGCACCAACCACGGCAACCCTAAGAGCCTTCACGGAGAATCACCTCACTGTCGCTGATAAACGTCCTGTGCAGTGCCCGAACCGATTCTTCAACCCGGTCCTTCGGGATGAGGCAGGAAATCCGAAGGTTTGAGGTGCTGATCATGTCGATATTCACCCCACAGCGTGCCAGGGTGTCAAACGTGCGAAAGGCAATACGGGGGTCATTCGCCACCCCCGCCCCCACCACCGATACCTTACCCACATCTTCGTCGAACTTCACCCCTTCGAGGGGGAGCATTTTCCGCAGGTCTTCGAGGGCTTTCCGTACCTTTCCTTCATCTTCCCGGGGAATCACGAAGGCAATGTCCTTCTTGCCCTCCCGCCCCTCGCTCTGGATAATCATATCGAGGGACACCGAGAAGTCGGCAAGAGTCCGAAGGATGAGGGCAGCAACACCGGGCTCGTCCGGAACCCCAAGAAGGACAACCTTGACAACCTCAAGACTGTGGGTGATGGCTCGCACCTTGACCTCTTCCATATTTTCCACCTCCTCCACCCACGTTCCCTCCTCTTCAAAAAACGTCGAGCGAACGTGAATCCGAACCCGATAGAGCCTTGAGAAGTCCACCGCACGAAGCTGCAGGACCTTCGCGCCAAGGCTTGCCATCTCCGACATCTCATCGTAAGAAATGCGGGGGATTTTCCTCGCCTCGGGGACAATGCGGGGGTCTGCCGTGAAAACCCCTGCAACGTCGGTGTAAATCTCGCACACATCGGCCCGGAGAGCCGCCGCCAGAGCACAGGCTGTGGTATCGCTCCCTCCCCGGCCAAGGGTGGTGATGTCCCCATCTTCGGTAACACCCTGGAAACCGGCGACGATGACCACCTTCCCCTCGTTAAGGTGACGGAAAATCCTCTCCACCTCAACCCTGAGAATGCGGGCCTTGGTGTGCACGTCAGTGGTGATGATTCCTGCCTGTCCCCCGGTAAGAGAAATCGAGGGCACTCCCTGGGCAAAAAGAGCAATAGAAAGCAGGGCAATGGAGACCTGCTCTCCCGTAGCAAGAAGCATATCCACCTCGCGCTCTGGAGGAAACGGATGGAGTTCCCGGGCCATGGCAAGCAAAGCATCGGTGGTTTTCCCCATCGCCGAGACCACCACAACCAGTCGGTGGCCTTCAAGGAAATACCGGCGAACCCGGGAAGCTACATGGCGAATCCTCTCTAAATCGGCGACCGAAGACCCTCCGTATTTCTGGACAACAAGACTCATAGGATTTCAACCTTCGCACCTTTCTCCTCAGGATGCACTTCCTGAATCCTCACCGCCACACCCCGGGCAGCGAAAATTCCGGCGATTTCCCTTTTTCCTCTTCCTCAAGGGGTCGGGAAAGGACAAGAAGCAGTGTTGGACCGGAACCGCTGATGGCCACATTCCCCAAACCCTTTCTTTTCACGTATTCCTTCACTTCAGGAAAACCGATTACGTATTTTCCCCGGTACGGTTCATGGATGCGGTCCTCCAGAGCACGGAAGAACCCCTCACGGTCCTGGGTAAAGAGGCTTCCCAGAAGGAAGGCAAGGTGGGAGAGAGAGAACACCACATCCTCCCTGGGGTAGGAAGCGGGGAGCACACCCCGCATAACCTCGGTACTCAAGGTGTAGTCGGGAATGAGCACAAAGAGGGAGAAAAGCGGGGGAAAGGAAAACCGCTGGTAGAAGACCCTGCCACCCTCCCGGAGAGCAATGGTGAAC
>APKF01000031.1 GCA_000353875.1 Candidatus Caldatribacterium californiense OP9-cSCG
TCAAGGGTGACGGCAAGCTCGAGCATCTCCTCAAACTTCAGCTTCCCCCCACAGAGCGCATTCGCTACCGTTACCCCGGCAACGATGCACGCGGCGCTGCTCCCAAGCCCCCGGGCAATGGGGATGTCGTTTGTGGCGCAGACCCTGAGACCTACTCCCTCAAAGCCAAGCCGCTCCCAGGTTTTCCGCACGGCAACGAAGAAGAGGTTTCGCTCGTCCTGCGGCACTTCTCCTTCACCCTCCCCCCGGTGGTGGAGAAAGAAGGACCGTTCCTCCGTGGTTTCCACCTCCACCTCATAGGTGAGGTCAAGGGCAAGACCTAAAACGTCGAATCCACAGGAAAGGTTCGCCGAAGTCGCGGGAACACAGGCACGGAGTTTCAAGGCCTCTCCCCCCTAAGCCCAAGGAGCTCCACTACCGCTTCCTCCCGTGGCTCAACCTCTTCAATTTTTCCCTCGTTCTGTCTGACAGCAATGTCAGGATCCTTCAGACCGTGCCCAGTGAGAATGCACACCACCGTTTCTTTTCCCCGAAACATTCCCTCCCGTGCCTTCTTCATAACACCTGCAAGGGAGGCCGCGGAAGCAGGCTCCACGAAAAGCCCTTCCTCCTCCGCAAGCGTCCGCTGGGCAAGGAGAATCTCCTCGTCGCTCACGGCGTCAATGAGCCCACCGGACTCATCCCGGGCAGCAATGGCCCCCTTCCAGCTGGCCGGATTGCCAATACGGATGGCAGTGGCCACCGTCTGGGGGTTTTCCACGGGCCTCCCCAGAACAAGCGGGCAGGCACCCTCGGCCTGGAAGCCGAACATCTTCGGAAGGGCACGGGTCTTCCCTCGCTCGAAGAACTCCTTGAAACCCCTCCAGTACGCCGTGATGTTCCCTGCGTTCCCCACGGGAAGCGCAAGGATATCGGGAACACCTTCAAGCCATTCCACAACCTCAAACGCCGCGGTTTTCTGCCCCTCAATACGGTAGGGGTTGATGGAGTTCACGAGCGCCACTGGATAGTTGGCCGTGATGAAGCGCACAATGCGCAGTGCATCGTCAAAGTTCCCGCGTACCGCCAGAACTCTCGCTCCATGCATCAGCGCCTGAGAGAGCTTCCCCAGGGCGATTTTCCCCTGAGGGATGAGGACGATACAGGAGAGCCCCGCCCTGCGGGCATACGCTGCAGCCGAAGCAGAGGTGTTCCCGGTTGAGGCACACATCACCACTTCTTTCCCTTCCTCCTTGGCCTTGGCAATGGCCACCACCATACCCCGGTCTTTGAAGGACCCTGTGGGGTTCATTCCTTCGAACTTGAAAAAGAGCGCTCCTATCCTGAGGCGTTTCTCAAGAGACGTCGAGCGAATGAGGGGCGTGTTGCCCTCCTCGAGGGTCAGAAGCGGTGTCGCCGCCGTTACCGGCAGGTATTCGGCAAAGTACGCAAGAATTCCCGGCCAGCGCAAGAAAAACTCCCCCTTCTTTACTCTGAGTTCTTTTTAGCATACCATAAAAAAATATGGAGAAAAAGCACGTGCTTCTTGTCAGTAACGGATACGGAGAGGATTCCTTCGCAGCCCTTATATTAGAAGAACTCCTGGGACTGGCCGAAACCCGGGGCGTTGCCCTTGAGGTGGGCATTGTTCCTCTGGTGGGAGAGGGCAAAGCCTTTGAGGGTATAGTGCAGAGGTTTCCAGGCTGGGTGAATCTGCTCCACGTTTCCCCCTCTTTTCCGTACGGCGGGGTGTACCTGGGGAGCTTTCCCCAGCGCTTCTTTCGGTTTCTTACCGACGCATTCCGGGGAGGAATAAAGAACGCGCTGGCCGTTTATCGCCTTCTCAAGCACTGCCCGCTGTCCTTCGACATGGTGATTGGAGTCGGGGATATTCTTCCTCTCCTTTTCGGTCTTCTTGGTACCGGAAAGAAGGTGTATCTCTTCGCCTGTGCCCATACTGACCTTTTGCGGATTCGAAAGAAACCCTATGAGCGTCTGGGAAGGATCACGGCGCTCTTCTTCCGGCATGGAACGGCAAAAGTCTACACCCGGGATGCCCCAACCGCCCTGTGGTTCCAGAGTCTGGGTATTCGGGCTGAATTCCTCGGATTTGTGGGTCCGGAAATCCCTCCGGGTTCCTGCAGGGAAAAGAACATCCTCTTTCTTCCTGGGCATCGGGGGGACTGGGAGAGGAACTTCCTCTTCCTTACAAAAACAATACTTCTTGCCCGGAACGCCTTGGCCTCCTTTGCCCTCCACTTTGTCTTCCCCTCGGAGCAGAGTACCGCGCAGATAGCGCGGGCCATTCAGAAGGCCCGCGGGGAATTCGTTGCTCCATCTTCTTTCCTTTTGGGACAGCAATCCATTTCCTTCAGCCAGGGAGACTACTTTGCGCGCCTTGGAAGCGCTTCCCTCATTGTGGGATTTGCAGGAACAGCCCTCGAATACGCGGCGTTCTGTGGCATCCCCTGTATTGAACCCTGTCTCAAGGATGCTATTCAAGCAAACCCCTATTTCCTCGCTTCACGACAGGCTCTGCTCCTCCGGGAGGCCCTCATTCCCGGAGGAGACACTCCGGAGAAAACCGCCCGCGTTCTGCAGGAGGTCCTGGGGAACCTCCACGCTTTTCAGGAGAGGGCGCAGCAATTTGCCAGGACAACCTGGCAGGGGCAGGGGGGCGGGGCAAGGAACATCGCCCAGGATCTTTTCAGCATTCTTCGCACTGTGCCTCCGAAACGCCAAGGTACAGAACCTGCTGTGGACGACTCTCGTAACGGTACACGGTGATGCCCTTGCACCCGAGCTCATGGGCCAAAAGGTACACCCGGAAGACATCCTGAGGAGTTGCGGACTCTGGGAGATTTACCGTTTTCGAAACGGCGTTGTCCACGTACTTCTGGAAGGTCGCCTGAACCCGGACATGGAAGTCTGGAGGAATCTCTAAAGCTGTGAGAAAGAGGCGGTGCAGGGTTTCAGGAATGCCCTCAATGCCCGCCATGGTCCCTCGCTCAAGCACAGCTTTCCGGATCTCCTCTGGAATGCCAAAGCGCTGGAACATTTCTTCAAGGAGAGGATGGACCTCGACGAGTTCGGTGTGTTCCAGGACATACCTTCGAAAGGCCAGAGCAAAAAGGGGCTCGATGCCACTTGAGCAGGATGCAATGATGCTTATGGATCCTGTGGGAGCAATGGAGAGCAGGGTGGCGTTGCGAAGGGGAAGGTTCTTCTTTGCCCAGACGCTCTGGGGGTAATTGGGGAAGGTGCCACGTCGCGCAGCAAGATCCAGAGAGGCCATCCGGGCTTCAAGGGCGATGAAGTGCATCACCTCGGCAGCAATCTTGAGGGCCTTTTCGGAAAAATAGGGAATGCCAAGCTGCACCAGCATATCCGCAAACCCCATCACCCCAAGACCGATTTTCCGGTTTCCCTTCACCATCTTCTCGATGGCCTCCAGGGGATACCGGTTAGCCTCGATGACGTTATCCAGGAAATGCACCGCCTTCCACACCACTTCCCGAAGGCGGTCGTACTGGATTTTCCCTCCCCTGACGAACTTCGCTAAATTTAGAGAACCGAGGTTACAGGATTCATAGGGCAAAAGGGGGACTTCACCACAGGGGTTGGTGGCCACGATGTCTCCAAGGTGAGGGGTAGGGTTTGCGCGGTTAATTGTGTCAAGGAAAAGGAGGCCCGGCTCCCCGCTTCTCCAGGCACTCTCGGCAATCGTTTCAAAGAGTTCCCGGGCGTTCACCCGTTCCCAGACCTTCCCGTCCCGGGGGTTGACGAGTTCCACCTTTTCACCGCGTTTCACCCTTTCGATTTCCTCATCCGTTATGGCCACCGAGAGGTTGAAGTTCTCCAGAAACCCTGGCTTTTCCTTGGCCCGAATGAACTCCCGAATATCGGGGTGGTTGAATCGAAGGACCCCCATATTTGCACCCCGGCGCCGACCACCCTGCTTCACCACATCTGTAGCCACGTCGAAAATCCGCATGAACGACACAGGACCCGAGGCCCGTCCACCCGTGGAAGCCACGATATCGCCTTTCGGACGAAGGGCGGAAAAACTGAATCCCGTTCCTCCTCCGGATTTGTGGATGATGGCCATCTCCTTCAGGGTCGTGAAAATTGAGTCAATGGAATCCTCAACGGGAAGGACGAAACACGCCGAAAGCTGCCCAAGGGATGTACCCGCATTCATGAGGGTGGGGGAGTTGGGGAGAAAGACAAGAGAGGTGAGGAGCTCAAAAAAATTCCTCAAAGGTTCTTGACGCATCCTCTCCGAAGACCCTGTCCACCTCGGCGATGGAGCGGGCAACCCGCTCCATCATACCCTTTGGGGTTTCGATGACATTTCCCTCGCTGTCTTTCAGGAGGTATCGTTCCTTCAGCACCCGCACCGCGTTCAGGGAGAGCTTCAGATCGTCCCGTACCCCGAAGAGTTCCCATTTCGCCTTTCGGAGAGAACGCCTTTTCTCCCGGTACAGAATATACGCCCGGGCGACCTCGGAAAGACCTTCTCGCATGAGCACTTCTTCAACTATATCCTGAATCCTCTCGACCTCAGGAATGTCGCTGACCCGCTCAGAGAGCAGGTGAACGACCTTCTCAGCCAGGGTGTGAGCAAGCTCGGGATCCTCTTTCCCACAGGCAGAAAGTGCCCGGGAAAGGGCCGAAACAATCTTTTCCTTTCGGAAAGGTTCAAGAGTCCCATCTCGCTTCCGCACATACTCAAAAGGCACCATTATCCCTCCTCTTCATACTGCTTTCGAACCCACAGGAACATCTCCCGGGGTGTAGCGAAAACGTACTCCGCCGTGATACGCGCTGCCTCGGCACGGTGGAAAGAGTCCCAGAGTGCCAGGGCAAAGGCCACTTGAGCCCCGTGTGCAGCCTGGGCATCAAGAGGAGAATCCCCCACATAGAGCGCATTCTGGGGAGGCACTCCGAAGTGCTCGAGGATCCGGACCACCCCATCAGGGTGGGGCTTGGCTTGCCGCACCTCGTCTCCACACAGGACGAAGTCAAAGAGGCGTTCGAGGTTGAATCTCCGAAGGGTTATGGAAGCGCTTTTTCTCCCCTTGGAAGTGAACAGTGCCTGCTTCACTCCCTTTCTCCGAAGGTACTCGAGAATTTCCAGAACTTCAGGAAAAGGCGTCACAAGGCGGTCGTGTTCCTGCTCGTAGAACTCATAGAATGCCCGCAGGGCCTCGTCCTTCTTCTCCCGCCCCACAATTTGCTCAATAACGACGTCCTCCGGAGGCCCGTAGAGACTAACGATGTCTCGAGGAGTCATGGAGCGCCCGGCAAAACGCTCGGCCACCCACTGGAAAGCTCCCCAGAGGAGCCTGGAACTCCCGATGACGGTGTTGTCGAGATCCCAGATAACGAGCTCAAACATGGGCTTCCTCTAAAAGGGCAGTGATATGGTGTACGAGCAATTCCATTTCCCGTTCGGTTCCGATGGAAATTCGAAGAGCATCAGGCCATTCGGGGAAATACCGGACAAGGACTTTCCGGCGCTTCAGTGCTTCGTACAGGAAACGGAGGTCAACCCCTGCTTTTCTCACCATGACGAAATTCGCCTCGGAAGGGTAGACGAAAAACCCCAGCGCCCTCATTCTCTCCGAGAACCACTCACGGGTGTTTCTTATGCGGGCGATGTTCTCCCGAACGTACTCGAGGTCTTCTAAGGCCGCGCAGGCCCCAACCTGGGAGAGAATGTTCACGTTGTATGAAGCCTTGGCCTTGAGGAGCTCTCGAACGACCGCAGGGTGGGCAAAGAGGAAACCGACGCGCAGTCCTGCAAGGGAAAAGGACTTCGAGAGAGTCCGGACAAGGACAAGGTTTTCATGCCGCTCAAGAAGAGGAAGGGCACTTTCCGGGGCAAAATCGACATAGGCTTCGTCGACCACCACGGGGCAGGCTGAACCCTGCACGAGCCTCTCGATATCCCTGGGGGGAATGAACGTTCCCGTGGGGGAATTGGGGTTACAGAGGAACTTCAACCGCGCAGAAGCCGTAACAAGGGCCTCGGGAAGGGAGAAGTCTTCGGGAAAGGGTATTTCCAGAGGCACTCCTCCCTGAAGAAACGCAAGAACCCGGTAGTACGTGTAGGTAGGGACGGGATAGGCGACCCTGTCCCCCGGGTCCACGAAGATTCGCACCACAAGGTCGAGAAGCTCATCCGAACCGTTCCCGACGAGAATCCAGTCCTCCGGAATCCCGTACACCTCGGAGGCCTTCCGTCTCACTGCATCGCTCAGCGGAGGAGGATACAGCGCCAGAGAACGGGAGGTAAGGAACTCCTGAAGCGCCGCAATGACTCTTGGGGATGGAGGATAGGGATTCTCGTTGGTATTGAGTTTCACGAACCCCCCTTCTTTTGGCTGCTCCCCGGGTGTATATCCCTGCATGGCAAGAATAGCCCTGCGAAACTCCACCGCGTTCACCGTCCCTTTCCCATCTGTTTCAGAACCTGCGTGCTCCTCCCGGAGGGGTCATAAAGAGCGTAGACTTCCTGGAGGTTCCGGAAATCCCCCCGGAAATCCAGGCCGTATCCCACAACGTAAATATCCGGGATTTCGAAACAGAAGTAATGAACCTCGACCTCGGCGATGCGACGAACCGGACAATTCAGGAAGCTGCACACCCGGACACTCTGAGGAAGCCGCCGCTCAAGATTTCGCACAAGGAAATTCAGCGTAAGCCCTGTATCCACGATGTCCTCAAGAATAAGGACATGGCGCCCCTTAAGGTCCACATCCACGTCTTTCTCGATCTCAGCCCGTCGCAACCCCAAACGAAAGGGAGAGAGGGCCATAAAGTCAAGGTCAAAGGGAATTGTGAGCGCCCTTGTGAGGTCCACGGCGAAGTACACCGCTCCCCGAAGAATAACAATGATAACCGGTCGTTCCCCTTTGTAATCCCGGTCAATCTCACGGGCAACCTCCTCGACACGCCGCTGAATTTCTTCACGGGTGAACACCCGCGTTCCCAACCGGGGATCACTCATGGTCATCCTCAAGGTCGAATTTCCTCAAGATGTGTTCGTAGTCCCGGGCGTACACGACCTTGATCTTCACCTCCGGATAGAGCTCCTTGAGCTTTCGAATCTTCCGATTCTTGCGCCAGGTAAGCTTCTGCTTCTGGGTGGTGAGCTCAATGAAAAGGTCGAAGTCCGGGAGGTAGAAATCGGGGGCAAAGGCCTCCACCACATTCCCTTCACTATCCCACTCAAGCGGGAACGTCCGGGGCTCGTAGAGCCAGCGAATGCCATAGAAGTCGAGAATTCGGGCAAACTCTTCCTCTGAAGGGTGAGAGAACACCACAGGCTTTTCCAGGAACCCTTCCCTGGTGAAGAACGACTCCTGTTGACCCGATACCGGAGGTCGTGTCCTCTTCATGGCCTCAAGAACGAGCTGGCAGGACTCCTCAACGTCGTAAAAAGCAGTGTTGAGGACAAAGTGGTAATGGAGGGGGTTACGCCAGTCCACCCCGAAGAACCTGAGGAGGAATTTCTCTCGCTGCCGGTCCTGCTCGGCAAGGATGCGCGAGGCCGTGACCTCATCCTGACGGTACCGCTCCATAATGCGCCGGAGCCTCACCGGTACCGGAGCCACCACGAGGAGATGGAACGCCTTCGCACAGCGGGCAAGGAGTTTCTGTCCACCCCGTCCAAGGAGAACAAAGGCCCGTTTCTCGGCAAGCTCCTCGAGGAGCTTGCCGACCTCCGCCATCCAGCGCTCTCGCTCTCCCTCTTCCTCAGGAGGTTCAGGAGAAAGCGCAGGGGAATGGCCCTCAAGAAGAACCATCCACTGCTCTCTGTTGATGAGCTCATAGCCCAGAATTCTTGAAAGTCTCAGAGCCACCTCATCTCCCAGGCTCTCAACCTCTCGAGAAACTGTGATAACTGAGAAGTTCCCCATTCCCCTTTTCACCGGCTTCTATTATACTATCCTGAGGATGGAAAACCCAGGGAAGAAGACGAGGAGCTGGAAAAAACGTGCAATCGCAGGATTCCTCTACCTTGCCGTTTGGGGAATCCTGTCCATTTTGCCTGTTTCTTTGGGATAGGCAAAAGACCTCTTCTTCTTCGACTACACTCCTGAGCACGTCTTCGCCCCCCTTGAAGGTTTCCTCGAGGACACGCTCTACAGAAAGCCCAGGCCCTTCCCCCGGCCACCTCTTGAGGACCTGAAGAAGGGCGTGTTTCCCGGCACCCTGGTGACCGAAGGAGACGTTCTGCTCTTTGGATACGCCAAGGAGGGCTGGCTTTTCTTCGAAGCTTGGGACCTTGGGGCCTCCCGGAAGGTTCTGGGCATGGTTCGTCGCCTCGAGGAAAGCGCTGCCCTTCTTGAGGCGATTAAGCGCCGGATTCCCGAAATACTTGGACGGGCAAAAGAGTGGAAGGTCCTCTTCGTCCGCCAGGAAGGCGGTCGCTCGTTTGTCGTCTTCTCGGATCTCGCAGGAAAACGGGAGGTTTCGTTCCCCTTCCCAGAAAGCGGAGGCGTGCTTGAGACCATCACCATGACTCCCGATGGGCAATCCCTCCTTGCCGTGGTTTCCTGCGCAGGTGTACCTAACATTTTCCGGGTTGACCTTTACCCCCGCAGGGTGCAGCGTTTGAGCCTCCGAGAGTTTTCAGACTTTTCCCCCACCTTTTCCCCTCCCCGGGGAACCATTTGCTTTCTTTCGGTAGCGAGGAGGAAAAAGAGGCATCTACGAGATGAACCTCGATGGGTCAAGACAGCGAGAGCTTTTGGTGCGAGACGCCCCTCTGGGGTGGCTCTCCGCATCCCGGTATACCGAAACCCTTGCGTTTTCCGAATTCCGGGAAGGGCAATGGAAGCTGGTGCTCTGGAATCCCCTTGAAGGACGGGAAGACGTTCTGAACTTTCCGGGTAACGTCCTCTATCCTACCTTCGGGGGACGGGAACGGCTCTTCTTCATCGGGGAACAGGAGGGAAAGTACGACGTGTACGAGCTCTCTCCTCAAAAATCCTGGACCAGGTTGACGAACGACGGTCTCCCCAAGGCATACCTTGCCGCAACCCCTGATGGTCAGAAGCTGGCCTTCTGCGTGGAGAAAGACCCTGGAAACTGGGACGTGGCTGTCCTCGACCTGGTGCAAAGGAGAACGGTGCGGCTCACCGCTTCCTGGGCCAGGGAGCAGAGTCCAGTTTTCGCTCCCCTTCCCATGTACTGAACTGGAGGGATACGCCGTGAGGAAAGGTCTTGTTGTGACCATTCTGGGTCTTCTTGTTGTGTTTCTCATGCGCTCTTTTCCAGCAGAAGCATCGGTACGGAAACTCCCCTCCTTTCGTCTTTACACGCTCAGGGGAGAAGAGATTCCCTTTCGCCCTTCTTCCTTAGCGATTCTCTTCTTCCTTGACCCTGAGTGTCTTTTTTGCCTTGCCGAGCTCGTCCAGCTCTATGAACGCATCGAAAATTTTGGGGGGAAGGTTCTACTCTACCCGGTGTGCTTGCAATGCGATTTCCGAGATGCAAAGCGTCTTGAAGACTCCCTGGGAGGAAAATACACCATTTACCTCGCCCACCCTCTTCTTCCTGCACTCCTTGGGATCTGGGAAACCCCTGCGCTCTTTCTTGTGAATACAGAGAGTCGGGTCCTCTATCAGGCCAAGGGTGAGATTGCGTGGGATGACCTTCAATTCCTCCTCTCTGCAAGGAACAACGAGCGTGGTCCTTCCAGGCAAAAAAAGAATTCCTGCGTCATAGGTCTGTGTTCCTGAAAGGAGGCTGGGTATGGATATTTTTCCGCTTCTTGAGCGTGTTGCGAGGGGAGAAATCTCCCCGCAGGAAGCGTATGGCATTCTAAAAAATCTCCCCTTTGCAGACCTTGGTTTTGCCAAGGTCGACCACCACCGGAACCTGCGAAAGGGTTTCCCCGAGGTTGTGTACTGTCCAGGGAAGAGCCGGGAGCACCTCCTGGCCATTTTGAAAGACCTGGCAGAGCGTGCCCCGAACTTCCTCGCCACCCGTGCAGACCAGGAAACCTATGAGTTCCTCCGGCAACACCTTCCCTTCCTTTCCTTCCATCCTACCGCCCGCCTCATCTTCGCTGAACGGGAGCCCCGACCCAGAATAGGTAAAATCGTCGTGGTCACTGGAGGAACAGCGGATATCCCCATTGCTGAAGAAGCGGCCATTACCGCGGAAATCGCCGGGAACCACGTGGAACGCCTCTTTGACGTTGGTGTTGCAGGGATTCATCGTCTCCTGGCTCATCTCTCTGTCTTTGAGGGTGCCAATGCGGTGATTGCCGTGGCGGGCATGGAAGGGGCGCTTCCGAGTGTTCTCGCGGGTCTTGTGAATGTCCCGGTCGTTGCCGTCCCAACGAGTATCGGATATGGAGCTCATCTTTCTGGTCTTGCGCCGCTTCTCGCCATGCTTGCAAGCTGCGCACCCGGAATGGCAGTGGTCAATATCGATAACGGATTCGGTGCGGGGTTTTTCGCTCACCTCATCAATCAGCTTGCAGAAGGGAGGAAAAGACCCTGAAGGTCCTGTACCTTGACTGCTTTTCGGGCATAAGCGGGGATATGTTCCTCGGAGCACTCCTTGATCTTGGGGGCATCGACGTTGCTTCCTTTGTCGCCTCACTCCGCGAGTTCCTCCCCCTGTCTTTTGCCGTGGACATCAGAAAGGTGCACAGGAAGGGAATTGTAGCGACCCAGGTGGTGGTCTCTGAACCTGATCCCCCAAAGGAGCGAAGGGCCAGAGACCTCTTTGATCTCCTCACCGGAGGCCCGCTTCCTGAAGCCCTGAGGGAGAAGGCCCTGAAGATTCTTCGGAGAATTGCCGAGGTTGAAGGAAAAATCCACGGCCTTCCGCCAGATGCAGTGCACCTCCATGAAATCGGAGGGGGAGACACCTTAGTGGACATCGTCGGGACCCTGTACGCCCTTGACCTTCTCGGGGTACAGGCGGTGTACGCTTCACCGGTCCCCACGGGAAGGGGATTCATCCACACCGCTCATGGAGTTCTCCCCGTCCCCGCTCCGGCCACCCTGGAGCTCTTACGGGGCGTTCCGGTGTATACCGGGACTCTGGAGGGAGAACTCACCACGCCCACGGGAGCAGCTCTCGTGTCTTCTCTTGCACAGTCCTTTGGGCCATGTCCCTCCCTTGTGGTTCAGGAGGTGGGGTACGGGGCAGGAATGCGGGACCTTGAGGTTCCCAACGTTCTCCGGGTGATTCTTGGCGAAAGGGAGGAAAGGGCAATCCCCGAAAGGAACGTTCTCCTTGAGACCAACATCGACGACATGTCACCGCAGATTCTGGAGTACCTGACCGAGCGCCTTTTTAAGGCCGGAGCCCTCGATGTCTTCGTCACACCCATTTACATGAAAAAGCAGCGCCCTGCCTTCACCCTGTCCGTGCTCTCTCCCCTTTCCCTTGCGCCCCTTCTGCGAACGATTGTTTTCGAGGAGACGACCACTCTGGGCATTCGGGAGTACGAGGTCACCAAATGGGTAGTCCCCAGAGTGGCGACGGAGATCCCCACTCCCTGGGGAACCATTCGGGGAAAGGCGGTCACAAAACACGGGAGAGTGGTGATTCTCCCTGAATACGAAGACTGCAAAACAATCGCCGCTCAGACAGGCTTACCTCTCCAGGAGGTCCTCAGAATAGCACAGGAGAGCGCATCCCGGGAAGGGGTGCCCACTCCGGGGCACCGGGAAAACCACTAACCCTCACACGACCCGCCACAGGGCTTGCCGCACTTCAGGCACACAAGCTGAGCGAGGTACGCCTCTTCCTCGTCTTTTGTAAGGTATCGGTTCCGGACTCTTTTGTCGAGAATCCAGGGCCAGCGGGCAACCCTCTCGGCAAAAGGAGTTCGGCATACCTCCTCCATACCCTTGTCCCGGTATTCTCCACGGGCTTCCATACTCTCGACCTCCTACTCCTCCCCAAGGTAGGCCTTTCGCACTCGCTCATCCTCAAGAAGCCTTTTTCCCTCTCCTTCCAGGGTAACGCGGCCCGTTTCCAGCACATAGGCATAATGAGCAATCTCCAGGGCCGCCCTTGCGTTCTGCTCAATAAGGAGAATAGTTACCCCGCTTTGTAGCAGTTCCTGGATGATATGGAAGATCTCCCGAACAAGCAAAGGCGCAAGACCCAGTGAGGGCTCATCCATCATGAGGAGTCTGGGGCGAGACATCAAAGCCCTGGCAACGGCCAGCATCTGCTGTTCGCCCCCGCTCAGGGTTCCTCCTTTCTGCCAGGTTCGTTCTCTCAGGCGGGGGAAAAGCGAAAACACCCATTCGAGATCCCTCTTCAAACTCCGGTGGTCCCGGCGCGTGTAGGCACCAAGGAGGAGATTCTCCATGACAGTGAGATTCGGGAAAATCCGGCGTCCTTCGGGAACCATAGCAATGCCCATCTCCACAATTCGATGGGGTGATTCCCCGGTGATGTCCTGCCCTTCAAAGAGAATCCTTCCTTCCCTTGGCTGGACAAGCCCAGAGATGGTTCTCAGAGTCGTGCTCTTCCCGGCACCGTTGGCACCGATAAGGGCCACAATCGTTCCCCGGGGAACAAAGAGGCTCACACCCTTCAGGGCGTGGATTCCTCCGTAGAAAACGTGGAGATTCTCAATCTGGAGCACGGCATCGCTTCTCATGCGCTCTGAACTCCCAGATATGCTTCGATCACTCGCGGGTCTTTCTGGATTTCCTCCGGTGTTCCCTCGGCGATCTTGAGCCCGAAATCCATAACCGCCACCCGCTCACAGATGCCCATAACTACCTTCATATCGTGCTCAATGAGGAGAATGGTCAGCCCGAAATCCCGGCGAATTCGCTCGATAAACCGCATGAGCTCCAAGGTCTCCTGGGGATTCATTCCCGCTGCAGGCTCGTCAAGAAGGAGGAGCTTTGGCCTGGTTGCCAGCGCTCGGGCAATCTCCAGACGCCGCTGTTCCCCGTAGGGCAGAGCCTGGGCCTCCTCATGGGCCACATCCGCAAGCCCTACCGCCTCAAGGAGCGCGTACGCCTCCTGGTGGAGCTTCTCCTCTGTACGCCATGTGGCAGGGAGGGCAAGCATGGTCTCGAGGAAAGAATGGGGAAAGCGGACGTGGAACGAGACGAGAACGTTCTCGAGAACACTCAAATGCCCGAAAAGGCGAATATTCTGGAATGTCCGGGCAATGCCCAAAGCGGTGACACGGTCCGGGGAGAGGCCGGTGATGTCCTTCCCGTAGAAGAAGACCCGACCACGGGTGGGGAGATACTGACCGCTCACGATGTTGAAAACTGTGGTCTTTCCCGCCCCGTTCGGTCCAATGAGTCCCACAAGGTCCCCTTCCCAGAGGGTGAGAGAGAAGTCGTTCACCGCCACAAGCCCTCCGAAAGCGATGGTCACACGGTCTACTCGAAGAACCTCTCTTCGCTCAGGCACGGGCCTTCCTCCCAAAAAGCAGATACAACACGTCCTCAAAAGAGAGTTCTCTCTGCCCAAAAAGCCCTCTCCGGTAGAAAATCATGAGGACCACGAGGATAACCGAGAAGACCACCATCCGCATCCCGGGGATTCCGGGAAAGGTCCAGGAACCAATGGTGTGGGGAGCCTCAACCTCCCGCAGTAGCTCCTGGAGAAAAGCAAAGAGGATTGCGGTTACCGTTGATCCCGTGATACTTCCAAGGCCTCCAAGAACGATGATGATAAGGAGATTAAAAGTCATACTGAAGGTGAAGAGCGTGGGCGAGACCGTACTGATGAGGGTGACAAAAAGCCCTCCCGCAACTCCAGCAAAAAAGCCGCTGAGCACAAAGGCCAGGAGTTTGTGGCGAAAGAGATTCACTCCCATGGCCTCAGCGGCAATCTCGTTCTCCCGGATGGCCTTCAGAGCTCGGCCAAAACTTGAGTTCACCAGATTTTTCACCACAAAAACCGTCCAGAAAGCCCAGTTAGCCGTCCACCACAGATTCGTATACTCAGGAATTCCCTTAATCCCAAGAGCACCATTGGTGATTGGAATGAGGTTGTTGGCCAGAACAATCACGATTTCTCCAAAACCAAAAGTTGCTATGGCCAGGTAATCCCCTCGCAGGCGAAGCGTGGGAATACCGATGAGCAACGCAAAGAGCGCTGCAAGAAGCCCCCCAAGAAAAAGCGCCACGATAAAAAGCGAGGGAGGAAAGGAAAAGGCATTCAAGGGCCAAATCAAGGGCTGGAGGAAGTACACCTCCCTTTTCTGGGCCAGAGGAAGCATGAGCAGGGCCACCGTGTACCCTCCAATGGCCATGAAAGCGTTGGGCCCCAGGGAGAACTGACCAGTGACACCATTCACAAGATTGTACGCCACCGCCGCAACGACGTAAATGCAAGCAGTGTTGAGAATTCGAATGAGATAAGCGTTGAGGTATCTTTCAGCCAGAACCACACCAAGCATGAGGAGACCGAAAAGAAGCACCGTGAGGAAGAGGCGACAGCGCGCTGAAATCTTTTCCGCCGTCATACCTTCTCCCTCACTGCCTCACCCATGAGGCCACCGGGACGAACAAGGAGAAAAACAATGAGGATGGTGAAGACAAAAGCATCCCGGTACCCCGTAAGACCCGGGAAAAAGGCCACGATCAGGATTTCTGCAAGGCCAATGATGAATCCCCCAAGCATTGCCCCAACCACGTTCCCGACGCCACCCACGACCGCAGCAGTAAAGGCCTTCCATCCAGGGAAAATGCCCATGAGAGGATTAATCTGAGGGTACTTGCACGCCCAGAGTACCCCTCCAATCCCGGCCAAAGCTGAACCCAGAGCGAAAGTGTAGAGGATAATCCGGTCGACATCGACCCCCATGAGACGCGTTGTTTCCATATCCTTGGAAACAGCCCGCATGGCTATGCCAATTTTCGTCCGGTACACGATGGAGAAGAGGACGAAAAGGATGAGGATGCTGATGACGGGGACCCAGAAGGTCACACCCTGAATGCGGGCTCCAAGGAGGACGTAGACGTTCTTCATAAGGTCTGGTCGCGGAAAACCCTTGGGTCGGGCACCCACCGTCACGAGACCAAAATTCTCGATGAAGAAGGAAACGCCCACTGCGGTGATGAGCGCCGATATCCGGGGGGCATTCCGGAGAGGACGGTACGCCACCCGTTCAATGCTCATACCCACAACGGCACAGAGCGCCACCCCTATGAGGACTGAAAGCCACCAGGGGAGAAGGAAAATGACCATCATGAAGAAGGCAAAGTACGTCCCGAGCATGAAGACATCGCTGTGGGCGAAATTAATGAGGCCCAGGATACCATAGACAAGGGTGTACCCAATAGCCAAAAGAGCGTAAAGACTTCCCACTGAAATTCCATTCATGAGTTGCTGGAAAAAGGTTACCCAGCTCATAGCACCTCAGGGAAAAAGGGGCAGGATCAACCTGCCCCTTTTTCGGTTCACTCCACGGTTACCGTCTTCACAAAGACGAACTTTCCACCCTCAACTTTCCTGACAACCACAGGCTTGAGGGCATCTCCGTTTTCGATGGTCACCTTTCCGGTAACCACGTCAAGGTTTTCGGTGTCCTCAATGGCTTCTCGAATCTTCGCAGGATCGGTGGACCCAGCGCGTTCAATGGCATTGATAAGGATGAGATACGCGTCGGCCCCGAGGGCTCCGAACATATTGGGGTCTTTTCCGAATTTCTCTTTGTAGAGGTCGATGTACTTCTGACCGATGTCGTTGAGGCCTCTCGTGGCATCCCATATGGCGGTGTGGTACAGACCCTCCACAGCATCGCCTCCTACACTAAAGAGTTCGGGAGCATCCGCTCCGTCAGCGGAGAGAATGATTCCCTCATACCCCAGGTCTCTGGCCTGCCGGCAGATAAGGGCGATTTCCGTGTAGTAGTTGGGGACGTAGAGAAGGTCGGGGTTAGCGTTGATGATGGTGGTGAGCTGTGCCGAGAAGTCCTGATCACCGGTTTTGCAGTGCTGCTCAACAATGACCTTCCCGCCTCGCTTTTCAAACTCCTCCTTAAAGAAGTTCCCTAAAGCCACGCAGTAGTCCTGGGCGATGTCCGAGAGAATGGCTGCAGTTTCTGCCTTCAGGTCTTCGCGGGCAAACTGCGCCGCAGCCGCCGCCTGATAGGGGTCGAGGAAGCATGCACGAAAAACGAATTTTTTCCCTTGGGTGACGAGGGGATTGGTCGCAGTAGCAGAAATAATGGGGATCTGCTTTTCCTCACATATCGGACCCGCTGCAAGCATGCTGCCACTTATAGCAGGGCCGATGATCGCCACAACGCTTTCCTTGTCGATGAGCCGCGTGGTGGCGTTGGCTGCCTCGACCTTATCGCTCTTGTTGTCCACCAGGACGAGCTCTACTTTTTTCCCGAGGACCGTGTCACCGACGATTTCCCGAATGAGGTTAATACCCTCCCAGATCATCTGGCCGTAAGCTGCCACAGCGCCAGTCATTTCGAGATTTGCCCCAATACGGATGGTTTCCTGAGCAGACGCTACTCCGCTCAAAAGGAGTCCGATACAGAGCACAACCGCAAAAAGCTTTCGCACAGACACTCCCCCTTTCCTTCCTTTATTAGGCTAAAGGTATCACTTTCAGCCTCCCACTTCAAGACGGTACGCCAGAACTTCCGGAAGACCGGCGAGGAGAATCTTACGCGCTGCAGCGCGAACATCGTACTCCACCCGCCGGATTGCTATCCGTTTCTCTTCCACGAAAAAGAGTCCAAAACTCGCTTTTGGGTTTCCGTCCCTTGGCTGTCCCACACTCCCGCAGTTTATGAGATACCTCTTGCCCTCCTCAAGCAAAAGTTCCCCGCCCTCCAGAAAAACAACGCGCTCTGTCCTCTTTCCGTCCCACACATATCCCTCAGCCACATGAGTATGACCAAAAAAGCACACCGAGAAGTCCTGTTCCTCGAAGAGCTCCCGGGCCTGCCAGGGGTCAGTGATGTACTCGTCAACAGGAGAACGAGGGCTTCCGTGGACAAAGAGGCACCCGTAATCTTCAAAGAAAGGTGGAAGGGTTCCGAGGAAGGAAAGACTCCCCGGACCCAGATGCTCCCTAGTCCAGAGAATGGCCGAAGCGGCAAAAGGGTTGAACCAGGAAACAGGCAAAAGACCAAGGATGCAGGCTTCGTGATTTCCAAGGATAGCCCTTGCCTTTTTCTCCCGCACCCATTCCACACAGCGTTCTGGCTCTGCGCCATATCCGACAATGTCTCCGAGAACAACGATTTCGTCGTCCGGAGAGAGTTCCTGTGCCACCGCCTGCAGGGCGTCAAAGTTCCCGTGGATATCTGAGAGAATCGCAATCCGCAACTACGACATCGACCCCTTAATCCGCATAATCCCCGTGATGGCGGAACGGGCGAGCTCCTCAAGCTTGAGCTGAATGTACTTGATGGTCTCCTCGAGGTTGGGGATGAGCACATACTCCAGAGCGTTCACCCGACGGCGAGTTTTCTCAATCTCCACGGCCAGAAGCTCAATGGTTTTCTCGGCTTCGGCAAGGCGAATCATGAGGGGCAGCACTCGGGAAAACAACCGGAATGCTGTATCGAGCTCTGCAGGAGTGTGCACCACACCGTAGGCGTACGGGTCTCCTTCAACCTGAACCTCAAAGTGGGGAACTCGGACTCCAGTGAAGTACCTCGTGCGAACCTCAAGGAGCAGCCGCTGCTGGGACACGAGGGTAACGAGCTCCTTGTCTTCCTCAGAGAGCATGAGGGAGGCGATGTTCTGCGCCTCAAAGGCCTTGACGATTTCCCTCTCAATCTCCCGACGGAGGTTGGCATTCTCCCGCACAACCCGGACGAAGTCCTGAATGAGTGCGTCGAGCTTGTCTTTGAGGAGCTTGTGCCCTCGCCTCGCCATCGCAAGGCGATTTCGGAGCTTCATAAGCTCCATGCGATTGGGATTGACATTGAGTCTCATGGAGCCTCGGCTCCCCTCTCCTGCCTTTTTCCGTAGAACCGCTCAAGGTACTCGTCGCGGATACGCTTGAGCTCCTCCCGCGGGAGCATGCGCAGAAGATCCCAACCGATTGCCAGCGTTTCTTCGATACTGCGGTTCTCGTACTCTCCCTGCTGCACGAAGCGTTCCTCAAACCGATCAGCGAACTTCATGTAGAGACGGTCGAGTTCGGTGAGAGAGGCCTCTCCGAGGATTGTGGCAAGCTCTGCAGCCTCTCGCCCGCGGGCATAGGCGGCGAAAAGCTGGTTCGCCACATCGGCATGGTCATCCCGCGTTTTGCCCGGACCGATGCCCTTGTCCCGAAGCCGGGACAGAGACGGAAGAACGTCGATGGGAGGATAGATACCCTTTCGGTGGAGCTGGCGACTCAGGATAATCTGCCCTTCAGTAATGTACCCCGTGAGGTCAGGGATGGGGTGGGTCTTGTCGTCTTCGGGCATGGTGAGGATGGGAATCTGCGTAATGGACCCCTTTTTCCCTCGAATTCGGCCCGCGCGCTCGTACATCGTGGCCAGGTCAGTGTAGAGGTACCCGGGGTATCCTCGCCGTCCCGGAACTTCTCGACGGGCAGCGGAGATTTCCCGAAGTGCCTCGCAGTAGTTGGTCATGTCCGTGAGGATGACGAGAACGTGCATGTCAAGCTCAAAGGCCAGAAACTCCGCAGCGGTGAGCGCCATACGGGGAGTGATGATCCGTTCCACTGCCGGGTCACTGGCGAGGTTGATGAAAAGGACGGAACGTTCTATAGCTCCCGTGTTGCGGAGCTCCGAGATAAAGTAGTTGGCCTCTTCGAAGGTGATGCCCAGTGCGCCGAAGACAACGGCAAACTTCTCCTCTCCGCTTAGCACCCGGGCCTGCCGGGCAATCTGGGCAGCCAGACGGGCATGGGGCAGTCCTGAACCCGAGAAGATAGGAAGCTTTTGTCCCCGCACGAGAGTGTTCAAACCGTCGATGGCTGAGATGCCTGTCTGGATGAAGTCTGTGGGGTAGTCCCGGGCAACAGGGTTTATCGGGTTTCCGTTGATGTCAAGCCGGGCATCAGGGACGATCTCCGGTCCACCGTCTATGGGGACTCCCGAGCCGCTGAAAATTCGCCCGAGAATATCTGGGGAAACGGGGAGTTCCATCACCCTTCCTAAGAACCGAACCTTGCTCTGCCCGATACCAATGCCCTCGGTTCCCTCGAAAACCTGCACCAGAGCCTTGCCCCTGCTGGTCATGAGTACCTGGCCCCGACGCCGGGTTCCATCCTGGAGCTCAATCTCCACGATTTCCATGTATCGAGCATCTTCAACCTGCTCCACGGTGAGCAGAGGTCCTGCCACCTCGGAAATGGTCGTGAATTCCTTATACATTGCTCTCGACCTCACCCCTGAGCTTTGCGCTGAGTTCCTCTTTAATGTCCTCCTCAAGCTTTTCAATTCGCTCAAGTTCTGACTCCGGAATGTATTTCATCCGCCCAATTCGCTCTCGAGCAGGGATACTCAAAACGTCCCGGAGCGACAACCCTTGCTCCAGAGCCCTCATACCCTCACGGTAATAGGTGAGGATCACCCGGAGCATAAGGTACTGCTTCCGGAGTGAGGTGAAGGTGTCCACCTCATGGAAGGCATTTTGCTGGAGGAAGTCCTCGCGAATCGACCGGGCAACCTCGAGGATGAACCGCTCCCGGAACGAAAGGGATTCAACGCCAACAAGGCGCACAATCTCCTCAAGCTCGGCCTCCTGCTGGAGAATACGCATCGCTAGAGCCCTGTTCTCGGAGAAATCTGGGGCGACGTTTTTCCTCCAGTACTCCTCAAGGTGCTTGAGGTAGAGAGAGTAGCTAATCAGCCAGTTGATAGCCGGAAAATGCCGTTTGTACGCCAGGCGGTCCTCAAGACCCCAGAAGACCTGCACCACACGCAGGGTGTTCTGTGTCACGGGCTCTGAAAGGTCGCCTCCCGGAGGAGAAACGGCACCGATAACCGAGAGAGAACCAAAACGACCGTCTTTCCCAAGGCACTGGACCTTCCCGGCCCGCTCGTAGAAGCTCGCGATACGGCTTCCGAGGTATGCCGGAAAGCCTTCGTCTCCCGGCATCTCCTCAAGGCGCCCTGAGATTTCCCGCATGGCCTCTGCCCACCGGGACGTGGAATCCGCCATAAGGGCAACTCTGTATCCCATGTCCCGGAAGTACTCGGCAATGGTGATACCGGTGTAGACAGATGCCTCCCTTGCAGCTACAGGCATGTTTGACGTATTGGCGATGAGAACCGTCCGCTGCATGAGCGGCTCTCCGGTATAGGGGTCGATGAGCTCGGGAAATTCGATGAGCACATCGGTCATCTCGTTCCCCCGCTCTCCACAACCGATGAAGACGATGACGTCCGCATCGGACCACTTGGCAAGCTGGTGCTGCACAACCGTCTTGCCACTCCCAAAAGGCCCCGGAATACAGGCCACACCTCCCTTGGCGATGGGGAAGAACGTATCGATGACCCGTTGCCCTGTAATGAGCGGCTCATCGAGCTCAACTTTGCGGCGGTATGGACGGGGCGTCCGCACCGGCCAGCGCTGCATGAGAGTCACAGGGATTTCTTTCCCGTCCCGCTCAATAACAGCAATGACATCCTCCACGGTGAAGGAACCTGCCCGGATCTCCCGGACCCGTCCCCACACCCCCGGGGGAACCATGACCCTGTGGACGATGGTCTTTGATTCCTGGACGGTCCCCAGGATGTCGCCCGCCTCAACCTCTGTCCCCGAAGTCACCAGGGGTTCGAAATCCCACTTCTTTGAGCGATCAAGAGCCGGAAGCTCCACTCCCCGGGCAATGAAGTCGCCTGCCCTCTCCCGGATGAGCTCAAGCGGCCGCTGAGTCCCGTCAAAAATCCTCCCAATGAGTCCCGGCCCGAGCTCAACGCTCAGAGGTTCGTAAGTCGACTCGACGGGTTCTCCGGGACGAAGGCCGGCCGTTTCTTCATACACCTGAATCGTCACCCTGTCTCCCCGGATGCCGATGATTTCTCCAACCAGCCGCTTCTCACCGACCTTCACCATGTCGTACATCTTGGCCCCGGGAAGACCGACTGCCACAACCACCGGACCGTTGACACTCAGAATGGTTCCTCTCTGAACGTCCTTCATGGCGATTTTTCCTCTCCCTGAATCATGATGCTACTCCCAATGGCCATCTCGATAAGCCTTCGGACAATATCCCCACCTCTGCCCACTTCAACACTACTTGTGGGAATGGCGCAGATGACCGGCAGCGCCTCCCCGCGAAGGTCCTCGAAGTGGGCCTTGATGGCGTCGTAGAACCGCCACTCGGTGAAGATGATGGCGTACTGGTTCTTCCGCAAGGTGGGAAGGAACGCAGAGAGTTCCTCAAGGGTTCGGGCAGGGAAAACGTCAAAACCCATGCCCCGGAAACACAGGGCCCTCTCTTCCCCACCAACAAAAGCAAGATACGCCCTACTCATAGTAACACTCCCGGAGTTTCCGCCGGAGAACCTCTCCTTCAAGGCCAAAGTATTTCCCCTCAAGGAGAATGCGGAGATTCCTCACATCGATGGACTTGGCGAAAAGGAAACCGAAAACTGGCTCAGGACCAAAGGTTTCCCGCCGGTACTGGCGAACCCGCACGAGGAGATGGTTGTCCATTTTTCGCTCCATCTCCGCAAGGTAGGACGGATCATTGCGAAACACTCCCTCCTCAGGGAGAACAAAGGCAAAACCGAGGTACTGCAGGTACTCCGGAACCTTGTCCTCAGGAAGCACCCCAAGCTCCAGGAACTCCTTCTCCCCAAGAAGGGTATTCTCAAAGTATAAAAGACGAAGGGCATCGGGCTTCCTCTCTTGATAACGGGCACGAAAGACTCCCCGCAGAAGCGAAAATACAAGGAACGCATGGTACCACTTCCTGAGGGGGCCCTCGGTACGCCCGGCAAGCCTGTACACCTCCTGCAAAAAGAAGCGGTCAAGGACGAACTCCACACCCTGGGCATTCCCCGGATGGCCCTCGAGAAACTCCTGGACTTCCTGAAGCGTCTGGGCCAAGGCAGCGGGGAAATACTCGCCGACTTCCCCACCAAGGAAACGAAGGACTTTTCGGACATCGAAAGAGGCAGGATACGTCTTTTCCAGGGGTTTCTTCACCATGAAATGCTTCACCGCAAGTTTCACTGCCGCAACGTCAAACCCCAGAAGGAAGAAGGCGGTGACATCCTCACCACCCGGTTGCTTCGCAAAATCGCTCACCAGGCCAAAGAAATGGTCCGTCAGTACCCTGTCGATGGTCTGGGGCGTGGGGAGAATCCCCTGGAAGGCTTCACCGAGGTAAGGAACCTCAGCCATCACGCGAAGGGCCTGTTCCAAGTCCTCAGCACGAAGAAGCGCCTCAAGAAGCCTCGGGTACAGAAGGCTTCGCTCAAGCACCCGTACCCGACCAATGAGGTAGGCGTAATCTCTCTCCGCACTCATGTCTCGACACCCTGGAAAAGCGCAAGGAGCACATCACGTTCGTTGCTCCGGAAGAAGTCCTCAAGGAGCGTGCGGAAGCTCAGGTCAACGGTTACGCCGCCCTTTCTGAGGAGCAGGCCACGTCCACTCTGGCCTTCAAGCACTCCACCAAAGGAGAGACGGTACCCCAGGCTCCTGTTGACCTCTTCCACGAACTGGGGCCCCAGGCGCCTCGCCTCCTCGGGGAACATCCACACTTCCTCGTCACCACTCTCCACAGAACGGGAGAGCACACCCTTCCACCAGGATGCGTACTCTGCTTCGACGGCTGCAAGAAGACGAGCTTCGAGTTCCCTCCAGAGCATCTGCAAAGCTTCCTGTTTGACTTTAGCCAGTTCATTCCTGCCCCAGAGTCTTGCCTCTGCAATCATTCGCTGTGCCTCGAGCTCAGCCTCACGCCTTTTGCCTTCAAGAAACGCGGCCACCTCTTTCTCCAGGGCCTCTTTTGCCCTTTCTTTCCGCAAGGCCGCTTCTTTCCGAGCATTCCCAAGGATGGTCTCTTTTCGGGACGCCGTTTCTTCTTCAATACGCCTCAGAATATCCTCAAGAGGCATGTCCTCACCCTCTCAGAGCTTAATGGAGTTGAGGAGAAGAATCGTGGCAAGGAGAGACAAAACGGCATACGTCTCAACCATTGCCGGGAGAATGATGGCCTTCCCGGTTTCTTCAGGACGGCGAGCAATAAGGCCAATGGAGGCTGCGGCGGTCTTCCCCTGAGCAATGCCGGAGAGAAGCCCCACAATGGCAATCGGAAGACAGGCGAACATAATCTGCATTCCCTGGGCAACGGTCACCGGAACCGGTGTTCCTCCAAAAAGGCCAAGCTTAATGAGCACCCAGAATCCTGCAAGAAGCCCGTAAATGCCCTGTGTTCCAGGAAGAGCCTGGAGGAGCAGTACCTGCCCGAATTTTCCAGGATCCTCGGTCATAACTCCTGCGCCGACCTGCCCGGCAATGCCAACACCTATCGCCGAACCGATACCTGCAAGACCAATGGCCAGCGCTGAGCCAAGCAGTGCAAAAACCAGTCCATCCAAAAGCACAGGTAACAACCCCCTTTACTGTACTTTAACGTACTTTGTCCTGTAGCTAAAAGGCTGGAACTCTTTCCCTCCGTTCTCGTAGAACTTGGTGAAAAACTCCACATACTGCAGACGAGCCGAGTGCACAAAGGCCCCGAGGCTGCTCATAACCAGGTTGAAAACGTTGAAAAGTAAAGCCACAAAAAGCCCAACGAGCCAGCCGATATACGGAGAACCCCCAAAGAGCACTCCCAGGGTTCGGGCAAGAATGGCGATAATGGAGCTTGAGAGGCCAAGGGCGAAAAGCCGGGAATAGGAGAGGACGTCCCCAAGGTAGGAGATGACTCCATAGAGGCTCAGTATTCCTGAGAGCACCTTCATGACGGGATTCTTCTTCTGCCTTCCCTGAGTAGCCACAAGGAACAGTGCCGTCCCCACAAGAAATGGCAGGGCAAAGGGCTTCAGCAAGGCAAACTGCGTTGATCCGACATAGACCACAATGGCAAGGAGAAAGGCAAACCACCCGAGCTGGTCCATGATGGCCGAGGCATAATTCTTCCTTCGCCACTCCTTGACGAAGCTCACGAAAAGCCCCACGAGCACCTGCACAAGCCCAAGCAGGAGGGAAAAGATGAGCATGGGCAGGGGATTTGTGATCGGGTCAATGATGGTGAGCGACCGCTTGAAGCTCGTTACAGCACTTAAGGCCTTCGGCAGGTGGTCAAAGGTATCTCCAAGCCAGGAACCCGTTCCCATACCCACAAGGATGGAAGCCACTCCACCCCAGCCAAGCATATGGAAGAAACGCTTTGTGCCCTCGGGGACTTTCAAAAACCCTGGGGCCAGAAATCCGAGAAGTGCCAGGATAAGACCATAAATGACGTCCCCAAGACAGATGCCAAAAAATAGGAAGAAAAAGGGAGCCAGGAAAGGCGTGGGGTCGAGTTCCCAGTAGTTCGGAAGACCGTAGAGCCTTGTCAAAACCTCGAAGTTCTTTGTCCAGAAACCGTTCCGGAGATCTACGGGGACGTTCTCACCCGGCTGAGGATCCCTTGAAAACAGCACCCATTCGTTCCCCAAAGCCTTCAGGGATTGTTCAAGCTTTCCTATATCTTCAGTGCGTGCCCACCCGCTGATGACCACGGTCTCCCGGGTATGGAGAATTTCCTGTTCTTTCCGCCGGCGCTCAAGAAGCGAGGCATAGTAATCGTAAGCAAGCTTCAGGTCTCGCTCAAAACGGGCATACAGGGCCGCCTTTTCAAGGAGCTTTTCGCGCTCTCTGGCAAGCTCCGCCATGCGGACGCTAATTCTCTCACTGGCCTCCTTCGGGGTTCCCTCAAAAGCCTGAGGCAACACCACAGGGGTGGCACCAATCTCCTGGAGGACTTCCTCAAGATGAGGCAGGAAGTCCCGGTGAGCGACGAGGAAAACAACCACATTTCGCCCCCGAGAGGGGAACGTTTCACAGAACCAGAGCGAGCCCCGTTCCCGAAGCTTTGACTCAAGGTGTGCCTTTTTCTCCGGGGGGATTTCGAGAAGGATACTTCGGGTATAGCGGGTTTCCCCAAGATCCTCAAGAGGAATGGGAAGGTGTTCAAAGCGGCTCAGAAATTCAAGGTGCGCCGCCAGACGGTTGAGCGTCGTTCGGATTCCGTTCAGCTGTTCTTCAAGAGACGCACAGGCCCGGTATACCGGACTGTGGTTAAAACGGCACTGGAGAAATTCTTCCTTCGTGACCTCCAGAGGTTTGGGGAAGAACGATTCAAGAAAGGAAGACTTGTCCCGGCGATATCGCTCCAGGAAATCAAGGCAGTACCGAATTTCGCCTAAGGTTCGCTCGATCTCTTCCGTAACAACTGTGGGCTTTTCGCTTTGGAGGGCAAACTCCTCTTCCACTGCAATTTCCAGAACCCCGAGATCCTGCAAAAGCGCAAGGATTTCCGCTTCCTTCTTGCGGTGAGCAACAATGCTCACCCGCTGCATGCTACTTATGGGCATAGGCCTTCTGCACCTTCCCCACAAGCTCTTCGGCAACCCTTGGTACCCGTTCCATGAGGGTTGCTCTCAACCTCTGGGCGCTCTCTTCAAACTTTTTCCGAATACCCTCTGCTTCCTTCCCTGCCTCAGCGAGAATGGCTGCTCTCAGTTCTTCGGCTTTTCGCATCGCCTCCTGGAACATTTCCTCCCGGAGGCGAGCAACCTCCAATTCTACCTGACCGAGAATCCTCGATGCTTCCCGTTCCGCCTCCCGAATCTCCTTCTCCTTCTCGGCTTCAAACCTTCGAATGCGATCCACAACTTCCCCGATCATGGCAGAAACCCCCGAAGCAAAATTCGGAGAGTATATTACCAGAAGGACCGGTCTTTGACAAGAAATGGTATCATCAAAAGAAAGAGAAGGAGGTGGTACGATGAAGGCGCTTGTGCTCTACTATTCCCGAACAGGGGTCACGGAGAAAATGGCCAGAACCATTGCCCAGTCTCTGCAGGAAGAGGGAATTTCTGTAGACCTCTTCAATGTTACCCAGTTTCCCCTCGAGACTCTGCCCTCCTACGACCTCATCGTCGTGGGCTCTCCGACGTACTACGGAACCATGGCGGCGGAAGTAAAGAAATTCCTCGACGAGAGTGTGCGGTTCCATGGAGACCTCGAGGGAAGAATCGGCGGAGCTTTCGCCTCCTCGGCAAATCCCGCAGGGGGCAACGAGACCACCGTCCTTTCCATTCTTGAGGCCCTGCTCATCCATGGAATGGTCGTTAAGGGGATGTCCGAGGGGAGCCATTACGGTCCTGTGGCCATTGAGGAATTCGATAGGCGGGCGGAAGAAGAGTGCCGAACGTATGCCAGAGAACTCGCCCGCCTCACGAAAGCTCTCCGGCCCGGGAAGGAAGGACAATGAAACTCTCTCCGTTCCCAAACGTTCGCAGCGCGTCCTTCCCATACTGACCGGCAAAAAGGGCTGTACAGGCGCAGATGAAGGCGTCAAAGCGGTCCTTCTTCCCCGGGGAAGGACACAGGCAGGCCGAAAGGCATTCTTCGAGGTTCTCGATATGCAGGGGGGAACCTTCCCCCCTGAAGAATTCCCCGAGTTCCCGGAGGCGCCTGAGCCTGTAGAGGGCAAGTCCCGTGTTTCCGAAAAATCCGAGGATGGAGAGGGGAGGAAAGACCTCAAGGGCGTGCCGGTTCTCCTTTGAGAAATCAAGGGAAAGGGAGAAGTTCCGTCTCACACTTTCCCAGAAGGGGAAGAGCGCCGGGTATCTCTTGCGGGCTATGCTGAGGTTGATGGGCAGAACGCCAAAGTGTCTTTGACGAAGCCAGGGAAGAAGTTCTTTCTCTGCGGCCCGCAATCCTTTCTCCACGGTCACAAGAAGCGGGGCATCAAAGGCAACAATGCTTCCGGGGGGAAGGGCACGGAGGTATTCCTCCCACTCCCTAAGGGTCACAAAGGAAAAAAATTCCCTCCACAGGCACTTCTTTTCCCGCTCAAGGACGCACACCCAGGAAGGCCTCCGAAACCCCCAGGCCAGGTCAACACCGAGGAACCACACGGGTTGCTTCCAGAACGAACTTCCCGATGTCCTTTTCCGGGGGAACAGGGTATTCCCCGGTGAAACAGGCAAAACAGTACTGCTCTGCAGGTGGCATGAGGCTTTTCTGTAACCCCTCAAGGGTGATGTACCGGAGGCTGTCAAGACCGAGGAACTTCCGGATCGCCTCGAGGTCCATCCGTGCGGCGAGGAGTTCATCTCTTGTGGGAAAGTCAATGCCGTAGAAGCAGGGGAAACAATGCGGGGGAGAGCTCACTCTAAGGTGAACCTCTCTAGCTCCTGCTTCCTTGAAGGTAGCGATCCTCTGGGAAGAGGTACTCCCCCGAACAACCGAGTCCTCGATGATGATGACCCGCTTCCCCCGGATGAGGTTCCGCAGGGGGTTCAGCTTGAGCCTTACACCCAGGTCGCGGAGATCCTGAGTGGGCTGAATGAAAGTCCGGCCCACATAGGGATTCCGCACAAGGGCAAACTCAAGGGGAATGCCTGAAGCTTCGGAGAACCCCAAAGCGGCGAAGAGCCCGGAGTCTGGCACAGGAACCACCATGTCCGCCTCGCAGAATTCTCCCTCCGCCAGGATCATACCCATGCGTTTCCGTGCCTCGTGAACGTGGTTACCGAAGACGGTGCTATCGGGACGGGCAAAATAGATGAGCTCGAAAACACAGAATGCCTTTCTTGAGGAGTAGGCGTAGAAAAACGAGCGGGGGCCGTTTTCGTCAATGACGAGCATCTCTCCCGGTTCAATCTCCCGGAGGAATTCCGCTCCCAGGACATCGAATGCACAGCTCTCAGAGCTCACCAGGTACCCCCCGTCAAGCCTCCCAAGGGCAAGCGGTCGAAATCCCCAGGGGTCCCGGACGGCCACAAGAGCATTCGCAGAGAGAATCCCCAGAGAAAAAGCTCCCCGCACCTGCCAGAGAGCTTCCTTCAGTGCATCTTCAAAGCCCTCAAAGGAACTCTGGGCAACAAGATGCAGGATGAGCTCTGTGTCCATGGTCGACTGGAAAACGGCTCCCTGCCTGCTGAGCTTCTTCCAAAGCGTCAGGGTGTTCGTCAGGTTCCCATTATGGGCGATGGCCAGGGTCCCGAATCGGCATTCTCCCACAAAAGGCTGGACGTTCCTCAGAGAAGAGGAACCGGTTGTGGAATACCGGACATGTCCCAGGGCAATGTGTCCGGTGAGCTTGCGGAGGCTCTCCGCGTCAAAAACCTCGCTCACAAGACCCACACCCTTGTGCTCCCGAAAGCTCCTCCCATCCGAAACTACAATCCCTGCACCCTCCTGACCCCGGTGCTGCAGAGAGAAAAGGCCAAGATAGGCAACCTCGGCGGCATTCTCAAGGCCATAGACTCCAAAGACGCCGCACTTCTCATGCATACTTTGCCAGCACTCCCTCCCAGATCCTTAGAGCCTCGGCAACCGGGACAGAGAGAAGTACCTGGGAGCCTCGCCGGAACACGAGATGATCCCCTCCAACGCGACCAAGAAGGACACAGGGAATACCCCACCGCTTTGCCCTTCCAGCAATCTCTTCAAAACACGTAGGACTGACACTGGCGAGGGCTCGCCCGCAGCTTTCCCCAAAAAGCAGGACGTCCTCCCGGAGCCCTCCAAGGGGGGGCAAGATCCATCTCAACCCCAAAGGCCCTTTCTCCCGAAAGGCAGCTTCAGCCACGGCAATGGCAACCCCCTTCACTGACGTCACAGCAGGACAGAAAGAGCCCGTCTTCAATGCACTGGATGAGGAATTCCTGGAGGCGCTTTTCAAATCCAAGATCAAGCGAGGGAGGAGGACCGGCTTCGATACCGTGGATAACGCGAAGGTACTCGCTTCCCCCAAGCTCTTTTTTAGTTTCCCCAAAAAGGAGCACAAGGCTCCCTTCCTCTAGGAAACAGCCTCGTAAGGCCTTGGTCACATCCTGCACGATGCCCACCATGCCGATGGTTGGGGTGGGATACACGGCCCCAAGGGGGCTTTCATTGTAGAAGGAAACGTTTCCACTTACCACCGGGATTTTGAAAAACCGGCAGGCTTCACTCAGACCCGAAATGGCAGCGACAAACTGCCAGTAGCGATCTGGCTTTTCAGGATTGCCAAAGTTCAGGCAATCCGTAACACCGGCAGGACGGGCTCCACAGGCTGCAAGATTTCTCGCCGCTTCGGCCACCGCAATCTGCGCTCCCTTGTAGGGATCAAGATAGCAGTAGAAGGGATTGCAATCTGTGGTCACCGCAATCCCCCAGGGTTTCCCTTTCACCCGAAGCACCACCGTTCCCGTCCCTGGGAGGATGACGGTATTGGTCTGCACCATGTGGTCGTACTGCTCGAAAATCCATCGTTTTGAGGCAAGATTGGGGGAAGCGAGGAGCTTCTCGAAGGCTTCCCGGAGATCCCCGGGAAGGGGAATGTCGTCAAGGGCGAGGCTGTTGACAGCATCAAGGTAAGCCGGTCGTACCCTTTCAGGAGTGTACACCGGAGGGCGCACAAGTTCTTTCGCAGGGATATCGGCTACGACCTCACCACGGTATCGGATGGTCACCCGTCCGGTATCGGTAACCCGCCCGATCACCTCGGCTTCAAGGCCCCACTTCCTGAAAATGCTCCGAATCTCCTCCTCGTGCCCTTTCTCAACGCAAAGGAGCATCCGTTCCTGGGACTCGGACATCATGATTTCCCATGCTTCCATTCCCTCTTCCCGAACGGGTACCCGGTCAAGGTCAATGTCAACCCCACTCCCCCCCGAAGCGGCCATCTCGCTTGAAGAGCAGGTGAGCCCAGCCGCTCCCATGTCCTTTATGCCCACCACAAAGCCTGTGGCCAGGGCCTCAAGGGTTGCCTCAATGAGGCACTTCTCGGTGAAGGGATCGCCAATCTGCACGCTCGGGCGCTTCTCTTCGTTTTCGGCAAACTCCTGGGAAGCCAGGATGCTGCACCCACCAATGCCATCTCGCCCGGTTCTATTGCCCACATATAGAATGGCGTTCCCAACACCCTGGGCTCTTGCCCGGGCGAGTTTCTCCCGAGGGGCGATACCAAGGCACATGACGTTGACCAGGCAGTTCCCCCGAAAAGCCGGATAGAACCACACTTCGCCCGCGACGGTGGGGACGCCCACACAATTCCCGTACCAGGCAATCCCCTCCACCACCCCCCGCATGACGTACCGGGAGCGGGGATCCTCCAAAGGCCCAAAGTGCAGTGAGTCAAGGCAGGCAATAGGACGGGCACCGCTTCCCAGAATATCCCTGATGATTCCCCCAATTCCCGTTGCAGCGCCCTGCTTTGGCTCAATTTGAGAGGGATGGTTGTGGCTCTCCATCTTGAAGACAATTGCCACGTCGTCGTAGACGATGCCGCCGGCGTCTTCTCCTACAAGCACCTCAAAATGGCCCTCGCGAGGCAGAAGCTCAAGCCACTTCCGGGAATGGGGGTACCCGCAGTGTTCAGACCACTCCACCGAGAACATGGCGATTTCCGTGAGCGTGGGAATACGGCCGAGAATGGCAAGAATCCGCTCGTACTCTTCTTTTCGGAGACCCAGCTCCCGGGCCACCTTTTCAAGCTCCACAACGTGCATGCCGCTTCTCCTCCAGCCATTTCACAACGGAAAGGAAAAATCCTCTGCCCATCGGCAGAGCCAAGGAGTTCCTCAGAGGCCCTTTCTGGGTGGGGCATCATTCCCATAACGCAAAGGTTCGGGGAAACGATCCCCGCGATGTTGTTCACTGAACCGTTGGGGTTATAGGCTTCCTCCACCTCGCCTGAGGGGCCACAGTACCGAAAGAGCACCTGTCCCCTTCGTTCCAGCTCGGTAAGCTCGTCCGGAGGGAGAAAGAAATTCCCCTGGTAGTGCGCAATGGGAATGCGGATGACCTCTCCCGGAGCAAAGAGAAGGGTGAAGGGGGTGTCTGTACGCTCCACCCGGAGGAAAACGTGCCGGCAAATGAACCGTCCGTTCCGGTTGGGAAGGAGCGCTCCGGGGAGGAGTCCACTCTCAAGGAGAA
>APKF01000032.1 GCA_000353875.1 Candidatus Caldatribacterium californiense OP9-cSCG
CCCGGGGAGGACCACGCAGTCGCATCCCCGGAGGTCTTCATCGCCGTGCCAGAGGAACACCGCTTCCTGTCCAAGCACATCTTGGAGAACGTAGAAACAGTCGTAGTCGCAGTTCGAGCCTGGGAAGACCACAACGCCAAAACGCATCTCACCGAATCTCCTGAACCTCAAAGGTATACCAGCTCAATAACCGGGTTGGCCAGAAGCTGATCGCACATTTCCCGGATCCTCCGTTCCGCCTCTTCTTTTGTCTTCGCCTCCAGAGTAACCCTAAAGTACTTCCCCGTTTCCACTTCCTCGACTTCGCGGTACGAGAGGGCATGAAGAGCATTCCGAATGGTCATTCCCTGAGGATCGAAAACCCCAGGCTTGAGCGTAACCACGACCTTTCCACAGTATTTCATCGCTTTCCCCCTTACTTGTACGTGATTTCCTCTCGCCTCCCGGAAGCAGCCGAACGGAGAATAGCATCGCAGACGACCGCACACCGGTACCCATCTTCGAAGGTCGCCCCATACGGAGCAATGTCTTTCCCACAAACAATAGCCTCAAGGAAGTGGGCAATGGCATGAACAAAGGTGTGCTCCCAGCCTATGATGTGCCCATGGGGCCACCAGTGCTCCCAGAAAGGATGGTAACTTTCGGTCACCAAAACATTATGGAAACCCTGGATGGTCTTCGGTTCTTCCCCTACGCGGTAAATTTCAAGCTCGTTCAGGCGCTCCAGGTTGAAGACAATGGTTCCCTTGGACCCGTTGATCTCGATAACCTGGTGATTCTTCCTCCCTGCACAGAAACGGGAAGCTTCAAGCGTCCCGATAGCCCCGTTGGCAAACTCGACAACGGCGGCGAAGGCATCGTCAACCGTCACCGGTACCCTCTTTGAGGGGTCATCAGGGGCAGGACGCTCTTTGATGAACGTGCGGGTCACCGCGCTCACCGCGACAATTTCCCCTACGAGGAACCGCGCAAGGTCAATGATGTGGGACCCAAGGTCCCCAAGCGCTCCGGACCCGGCGACGTTTCTGTCAAGACGCCACACCGCAGGGAAATTCGGGTCCATAATCCACTCCTGGAGGTACCGTGCCCGGAAGTGGTAAATCTCCCCAAGCTCTCCAGCAGCGATGAGGTCCCGGGCAAGGCGAAGCGCAGGAACAAAGCGGTAGTTAAAACAGACCATGGCTTTGGCCTGAGAGTTCTCGCTGCTTCCACATCGTCTTTGCTTCTTCCGCCGTCCCGCCAAGGGTTTCTCACAGAAGACGTGTTTCCCCGCCCTGAGGGCTTCCACCGAAGGTTCAAGGTGCAGGGAATTCGGCCCACCGTTGTCGAGAATCTGCACCTCGGGGTCCTTGATCATCTCCCTCCAGTCCGTGTAGTACTTCCTGTACCCGTAACGCTGCATGGCCTCCTTTACCGCAGCCTCATTCCTTCCGCAAATGGCCACAAGTTTCGGAATAGCCACAGGGGGCCAGAAGATGTAAGGGTACTTCTTGTACGCATTCGTATGAGCCTTCCCCATAAAGGCATATCCCAGCATGCCAATACCAATTTCCGGAATCTCTCCTCCCACTCCCTTGACTTCTCCCATGGCGACGAATCCGACCTTTTCACTCATCTTCATTCCCCCTTTCTCTGTAAGGATTGACCTCTCCAAGGAGCTGCATGATGCGGTCCGCGATCTCCCCTATTTCTTCCTCTCTGAATCCCGAGAGATCTACAATGAGAGAGACCGTGATGAAATCCAGGTCTTTCCCCACACTGGGAAGCGCGATGTGGTTCAGACCTTCCTCCCTCAGTCTTCTCTGCAGGTGGTGGGCAATTTCCAGCGCCTGTTCCTTCAAGTGTACGTACTTTGCCATATCCTCATCGGCAAGGACAAAGCCAACCTCTGCCGCATCCCCCCGCACCCTGATGAGGGCAAACTCCCCAAAAGGGTAGTGCTCCTCGATGTACAGTCGAAAAAGTCTTCCTTTGGGTACAGGAATGATCCTCCCTCCCGGGGATATTATAGCATTGCCCCGGGTGGAACTCCTTGACAAGAAAAGGGAAATATTTTATTGTTTATCTTGCCCGTGCCGAAGTGGCGGAACTGGCAGACGCGCTGGAATCAGGCTCCAGTGAGCGTAAAGCTCATGCGGGTTCGACTCCCGCCTTCGGCGCCAGAGGCAGGTTGTATCCTCTGGTTCCCCCTTCTCCTTGCCGTGGTTCTGGTCTTGACGTGACCCCAGACGTATTCTGCCTGTCAGGGTCTGGCCTCCCCTTTCTGTGTTGGCATCCATTCTTTGCCGGGCTTTTCCCTGAGACCGAATTTCCCCCGAGGTGGTGATGGTACCGGACCGCCCGACACCATCATCATGGACACCCAGAGTAAACCCATCCCCGGGCTCAAGGAGATAGCCGTGGAGAAGCTCCGCGACATCTTCAAGGAGGTTTTCTGATGGCGTTGCTGCCAAATTAATGGCAAAGCGGGGTTTTTCAGGATGAGCAGGTAGCCGGAAGGCCCAATTTT